>NZ_JAGHRG010000009.1:153323-236832 GCF_017743915.1 Sulfitobacter sp. R18_1 | reverse complement strand
GCTGCCCAGAGCCGCTCCTGCCCCTGCGGCTCGGACCAATCCATCGAATAGGGTGGCACCGCCTCAGGCTCCGCGCCAAGCAACTCCCGCCAAAGCCCCCGGATCAGCCCCAGACAATCGCAGCCCGCCCCCTTTGTCGCGGCCTGATGCACATAGGGCGTGCCAATCCATCCGCGGGCGGCCTGCACCAAACGCTCCCCCGCCGCACTCATCGGCGTGACCCGCCGCCGCTCGCACCGTCCGACCGGGGCACCGCCATCATCCAATCCTCCCCCGGCAAATCGGGAAAGCCGCGAAAGTTCAGCAGGTTGTTGAACTTCAGCCGACAGGTCTCCATCCGCTTGTCGCAGCCTGCGGTAAGCCGGATACGGGTGCCCGCCGCCACCGCGCCGCGGATCGGCTGCCAAAGCTCGATCACGCGCTGCCCGCCCTCAGGGTAGTCACGTTTGACCATGCCCCAAAGCCCCGCCGCCGGCCCCTCCAGCACATCAAGCCGCCCCCGGGCGAACCAACCCTCCTCGTAGCCCGGAAAAGCGGCCCAACGGAAATACTGCGCCTCCGACACCGTCTCGACCGCACGCGTCTCAGCATAGCCGGGCGCGGTGAGATCGAACCGGCAATCGCTATCCCCCAACACCGCCGAACAGGGCTTTTGATAGACGCGCCCCATGGGCCGGTTGAGCGGTTCCGTCAGCCCGCGCAACTCGGCACGAAAGCTGGCGCCCGCGCGGTGCAGCTCACCGATTGAGCCGCGAAATTGCAGCCGCCGCTGCGCGGGCTCCGCCCAGTTCACTAACCACGCCTGCACCTCGGCCCCATCAAAGCGGCCCTGTTCGATCTCATCCTCGCGGATCGCATCATCGCTGAGCGCGCCAAGCGCTTCCGTGTTGTCAACCGCCAGCCCGCTGGTCTGGGCCAGCGCCCGCGCGCTCAGCCCGGTATCGGCACGAAAGGTGACCCCGTCGAACACCAGCGGCATGTCGTGATCGGTAAAGGCAAATACCACCCCATCCGCGCGCGTCACCTGCCAGCAATGGCAGAGCGTCGTCACACCCTGCGCGATATGGGCTGCAAAGCCCCTGTCCAGCCCCGCCATCAGACCCGCACCTCGATCACCGGCACGTCGGGCACCTGTCCGGCCTGAAAACTCTCGACCGAGACCAGAATGCGGTCAGTGTCAAAGCGCACCGGCACGTCGAACTCAAAGCCAGCGAAAACCTCGATCTCAGGATCAGGCGGATGGGCAAAGGTGACAATCCCGCTCTCTGCGTCGACCTCATATTCGACGCCCTCGCGCAGCTCATCCTGCTCCAGCCCCACGCGCACGGTCCCGGCCACCGGTTTGGTGATCGGACGGCGATAGGACTGCGCCCCCGAGCGGTAAGTCTTGGTCAGTTGAAACGCCGCCCGGGCCCCATCCCCATAGCCGATGCTCTGGTCATCGAAAGCCACCGGAAGCGCCATTTTGCCCGACTTATAATCGGCCCAATCTTTCCAGCGAAACCCGTACATCTGTCCCATGCGTGCCTCGAAAAAGGCAATCAGCACCTGTAGATCATCGATCGAGCGCATCCCCAGCCCGGCATCATAGACCCGCCGCGAATGGGCCCAGGGCGTGTTACGCTCCTCATGGCCGTTGGCCAAGCTGACCACATCTGTCTGCCGTTGCGGCCCCCCGACAGAGCCAAAGCTTAGCGACGGGGGAAATCTGACCTCGTGAAACTGCATGATCTGCTCCTTTATCCGCTGCGTGGCCTATCGGTTGCGGTTGCCGGTGCCGAGGGCACGGCTCAACTGTGCGGCAATCTGGCTTTGGCTGCGCTGAAACCCCTGCACATCGGGGGTGGTGATATTCATCACGATGGTCGTCGCACCTCCGCCGTTGCCGCGCACGCCCAGCTTGCCATCGGCGCCCCGCGTCAAGGGCATGATCGCCTCCGGCCCGGCCTCGCCCATCAGCCCCGTGCCGCCGCGCATGGGAAAGGCGGTCGCCGAGGTGACCACCCCGCCCTGCGCGAAGGGCATGACCTTGCCTTGCGAGAAAGGCGCGCCATCGGCGAAGGGCAATATCCCCTCTACGATGCTGCCCACGCCCTCGCTAATCAGCCCGCCGAAATGGTCCGTCACCGGGCGCATCGCGGCATTGTAAGTCGTGCGGATCATCGACTGCGCCAAGTCGCTTAGCGCGTCCGAGAGTTTGGCCCCATCAAAGACCACCCCATCAAAGGCCCGCCGCAACCCACGGCTTAGCCCTTTCTCAAGCGTCGCCACGTCTTTGCCCGTCGCGTCAAGCGCGCCGCGCATCCGCCGTAGCTCACCATCGAACCCGGCCACCAAACCGTTGGTCTGCGCCAACGTCTCATTCAGCCCCTCGGCGCGGCTCTCAAGGTTCTCGAAATCGTCAAAGTCAGCCATCACCGGCCCCTTTCGTCTCATCTGGATAGGCCGCCATCAGCGCGGCGAGACCGTCGCTCAGCAGCGGCGCGGGTCCGGACTTCGGCCCCAGCATCAACTGCAACTCCGCCGGCGTCAGCGCCCAGAATTGATCCGGCAGCAGCCCCAATCGCGACAGCCCCACCCGCAGCAACGCGGGCCAGTCAAAGCCCCGTGCCGCGCTCACGTCTGCACCGTAAAGGCCCGAGCCAGCAATTCCGCCGCAGCCCGCGCCGCCGCCATCGGCCCGCCCTCGATCTGCGCGTGCTCAAGCGTGGCGGCATCCATCTCCGCACCGCCCCCGCGCAGCCCGGCGAGCAACAGGGCCAAGACATCGCGGCTCGAAAAACGATTGCTTTCAAACCGCTCGACCAGAGCCACAAGGCTGTCGGCCTGCAACGCCGCCTCCAACTCAGCCAAGGCCCCGAGGGTCAGCCGCGCCTCATGTCGTTCGCCATCAATCACGAGGCTCACCTCGCCGCGCCACGGGTTCGTCATGCTCACACCACCACATCGGGGGTAAAGATCAGCTCCCCCGCCGATTGCAGGCTAAGCTCAAAGGTGGCCTCCCCATTCAGCGACCCCGCGTATTCCAAAGCGGAGACCTGAAACGGCCCCTGCACCACGCCGAAATCCGGAATGATCACCTGAAAATCCGGCGTCAGCCCGTTGAAAAACAACTGCCGCGCCCGTTCATCCGTGCCCGCATCGCGAAACACCCCCGACCCGCTGATCGCGGCTGAGCGGACACCGGCACCCGCCAGCAACTCCCGCCAACCGCCGTTTGAATCGAGCGAGGTCACATCCACCGTTTCGGCGTTGAAACTCACCCGTTTGGCCCTGAGCCCGGCGATCGTCTCGAACTGCCCATCGCTGGTCATATCCACTTTGACCAAAAGGTCCTTGCCCGCTTGAACTGCCATCACTGTCTCCTCGCACCAATCTGAAATCTAAAGTCTTATGCGTCCGCGACCCGGGCGCGGAATTGCAGGTCGATCCGCCGGGCAGAGGCCCCATCGATCCGCCGCGCCGTCGCTTTGAGAAAGGCCATATCCACCACGCGCCCCCGGCTGAGCGCCGGCTCCGCCCCATGCAGCAGGTCTGAGATCACCGCCGCGCAGCCCTTCGCCGTACTGAACCCCGGCGCGCTGGTCACCACCGACAGGGTCAGGCGATGCTCTGCCCCCGCGCCTTCGGGATCCGAGAAATCCTTCGCTACCTCTTGGCCCAAGAGCACATAGGTCTCCGGTAGGCTTCCCCCCGATACCGCGTCAAAGACCGCGTCACCGATCAGCGCGGTGAGGCCCGGATCGCTCTGCAACAGGTCATAAACCGCCGCCTGCAATGCCCCTGAAAGCGCATAGGTCATACCGCCACCTCCTCATCGGCAAAGCAGATCAGATAGCGCCCGCCCGCATCGCTCTCGGCCACCGCCCGGATCACGAAGACCCGCGTGCCCTCGCGAAACCGCTGCTCGGGGGTTGGTCGCTGCGGGGCACCTTCCGGCGCCGCCCGCACTGTGATCTTGACCCCCATCCGGCTGACGGCCACCCCGCCCTGCGCAGTCTCCCGCCCCGTCCGCGCACGCACCTCGGCCCAGAGAGTGCCCAAGGGCTGCCAGACCTCGCGATGCCCTCCCGCGCCATCGCTCACCCTCAGCGGCGCTTCCAATACAAGGGGCCGGTTCAACTGCGGGCGGCTCATGCCGTCCCCCCAAAGCCGAGGCGCACCCGGCGGTAGCGTTCGATCAGGCTGCTGACGCCAAAGGGCATGCACCCTTCACCAAGCGCCGTGTCGTCGCGGTATTCATAGTAATGCGCGGCAAGCAGCATCACCGCTTGGGCCAAATCATCCGGCAACCCGCCCCAATCAGCGGCCATGCCCGCATCGAAACTGACCAGCGCGGCCCCCGCGCTTGGGATGCGCGGCAGGGCGGCGGTGCTGGCCCGAAGACGCGGCGTTTGCGCATCGCGTTCCAGCCAATAGCGCTCGGGGTCCACCGCCGTCTCCAACCCATCCCGCGCCACCAGCGCCAGCCGCGCGATCTCTTGCACCGGGGCCACGGGCAAGACCTGCGCAGCGGCATCGCGCCAAAAGGTCAGCGACAGGGCAAACCGCCGAATGATCAATACCTTGCCCGTCCGCGCCTCCACCGCCGCCATCGCCGCGCGCAGGAAGCTGCGCAACACCGGGTCTTGAAGGCCGTCCTGCGCAAAGCCGGTGCCAAGGCGCAGATGCATTCTGAAGGCCTCAACCGGCAAGACCGCATCCGGCACATTTGTCTCTTCGATCAACATCATCGAACGTCTCCAAAAATTGCTCCCGCGCCCCTTGGGGCCATGCGGTTATTCCCGGACGCGCACCGGTTGCATTGCTCGGTCGGAGGGGAGCAGCTAGACAACGCAACCTCGAAGGCGCACGTCCGGACCAGGGCCAAGTTGCCCCGGCCCCGGCTTCGGCACCGGCTTACGCCAGGCCGAATTTCATCAGCTTGATCGCCGCGAAATCGCTCACGTCGCCGCCGACACGTTTGGTGGCATAGAACAGCACATGCGGCTTGGCGCTGAACGGGTCGCGCAGGATCCGCAGATCGGGGCGCTCGGCCACGGTGTAGCCTGCCGAAAAGTCGCCAAAGGCGATGGCCATCGCATCGGTCGCCGGGTCGGGCATGTCCTCGGCCACCAGCACCGGATAGCCCATAAGCCGCGCAGGCTCGCCCGCCGCCAACCCGTCGGACCACAGAAACCGCCCATCGGTGTCTTTCAACTTGCGCACCTTGGCCGTGGTCTTGGAGTTCATCACGAAAACCGCGTTCTGGCGGTAAGCCGCGCCAAGGGCATAGACCAACTCGATGATCGCATCCGCCTCGGGATTGGCGTTGGTGCCGCTGGGGACATAGCCCAGATTGCCCCAAGTCCAGACGTCGTTGTCGACCGCCGGATGGCTCAGAAAACCGGTAGGCTTGTCGATGCCGTCACCGCTGACAAAGGCCGCCGCTTCGGCCCGTGCAAATTTGTCGGCGATACGCCCCGCCAGCCAACCTTCGATATCAAAGGCGCTGTCATCCAGCAGACGTTGGCTCGCCTTGGGCAGCGCGCTCAGCTCATGCAGCGGCACGGTGATACGGTCGATCTGGGGCGTGTCCGTCTCGGCCTGCGCGCCGCTCTCGGTCGCCCAACCAGCGCCCACATCGGCGTGATCGACCAACACATCATAAGACGTGGCCTCCACCTGCACCACCGAGGCAATCGCGCGGATCGACGCCCCCGCATTCAGCACAGATTGCACCCGGTCCGCGGTTTGCGGATCCACCAGATAGCCGCCATCCGAATTCACCGCCGTCGACATCGATTTGCCGTCCAGTTCCAGCCCGCGCAGCCCGTCGTCATCGCCGTTGCGCAGATAGGCGTCAAAGGCTTTCTTATGCGGCGCATCGTGATCGATCGCGCCCCCCAAAGGGCTGCGGGCAGGCAGGGTCATCTTGCGGTCCATCATGGCAATTCGCTCTTCTGATTGTTGAAGTTTCGTATCGATCTCGGCCCGAAAGCCTTTGAAGTCACTGACAAAACCGCTCACGGCCTGCCGCACTTCCTCCGCCGGAGACAGGTCTTTGCCCGCCTTTGTGCTCATCTCACTCTTGGTCATCGCTTTTCCTTCGATCTGCTCAGTCAAACTCAGGCTCAGCCCCGCGCCATCTCGGCCCGAGCGGCATCAAAGGCCGCCGCCATCTCGCGCAGCACATGGCCCACGGCCCTGAACTCCCCCTTGGCCCCGACCCGCGCCGAGGGCAGCATCGGAAAGGTCACCAGAGACACCTCCCAAAGCTCCAGTTCCGATAGCAGCCGCTGCCCCTTGGTGGTCTTGCCCGCCTTCACGGTGCGGTAGCCGATGCTGAGCCCGTCGATGGCCCCCGCCTCGATCAGCGCTGCCGCCTCCCGGCCCTTGGCCACAGTGCTAAGGATGCGCCCCTTGACCCAAAGACCCCGGCCATCCTCGCGCACCTCGTCCCAAACGCCGATGGGCTGGGCCGGATCGTGCTGCCACAGCATCTTGACGCTGCGCCCAGCCTTCGCGACCGCCGCAAGGCTTGCCGCATAGGCCCCCGCCTCAACCACATCGCCGCCCTGATCGACCGCGCCGAACAGGCTGGCATAGCCGCTGATCTCCAGCCCATCGTCTACCGGCGTCACGCTGCCGAAACGGGCGAATTTATACTCCAACCCGCTGCCCGGAGGCACAGCTTTCCCGTTCTCCGACCAGCCGCCGGAGGCACCCAATTGATAAGTCATCGTATTTTCCTTCGTTCAGCCCGCTATGGCGCCACCGCCAGAAAGGATTGCACCGCCTGCGCCAAGATCACCGCCACCACGCCGTAGACTGTAAGCCACAGCCGCCGTTCCAACCGCTCCATCATCTGCTCAATCCGGTCGAGCCGCTTTTGCATGTTCTCGCGGTGCACCGCGCTGAGCGTCTCATGCGCCTGAAGCCGCAACCCCGGCGCACATTCGAAGCGCTCGATCTCACGCATTTCAGGCATCATCGGCCACCGCCGGAAGCCCCAATAGGCTGCGCTTCTCCGCATCACTCAGAAACGCCGCCGCAGACACCCGCGTCCATTGCGCATCACGCTCCGCCGCCAATGCAGGCACTTGGTCAAGGTCCGGCTTCACCATCACCGCCGCCCCCAGATACCCGCTCAGCCACTCCGCCAGCGCTGCCGTCACCCGTGTCGCCAATGGCAGCACCGTCAGACGATAGAACGCCCGATGCGCCTCCTGATAATTCGCGTAAGTAGCATCGCCCTGCACCCCGATCAGCATCGGCGGCACCCCAAAGGCGAGCGCGATCTCCCGTGCCGCACTCTCCTTGGTCTTTTGAAACTCCATATCCGAGGGCGAAAAGCCCATCGGCTTCCAGTCGAGCCCACCCTCCAGCAGCATCGGCCGCCCGGCATTGCGCGCGCCTTGATGGTGGCTCTCCATCTCGCTCACCAGCCGGTCATACTGATCCTCGCTCAGCTTGCCCTGCCCCTCGGCGCCGCGATACACGATCGCGCCGGAGGGCCGCGCGGCATTATCCAACAATGCCTTCGACCAACGGCTCGCCGCGTTATGTACATCCATCGCCATGGCCGCCGCCTGCATGGGGCTGAACCCGTAGTGATCGTCCTGCGGGTGAAAGTTGCGGATATGACAAACCGGCGTCGCCGCACCGCTCGCATCGAAACGGTGCTTGCGCCCGCCCACCGCATATTCATAGGCGACAGGCCAGCCATCCGCCCCCGGCACCACGCTCATCCGGTCCGAACGCAGTACATGCAGTTCTACCGGCAAACCGCTCTCACCGCCCACGGCTTCGACATAGCCATCGCCGCTCAAAAGCATCTGCCCATACAGCGCCTCAAGCATCTCCGCCCGGCCTTGACCCGCATTCGGGCAGCGCATCAGCTCGATCAGCGGGTGTTCGTCATAGCGCCGCGCGCTGTCCTGCACGACCAGCGGCAGCGCCGCCGCAGCCTCGGCGATCAGCTTGACCGAGCGGAACCCAACCGGATTGCCGCAGAACCCGGCGCGCGTCAGGCTCACGCTATCGCGCGGGCTCCAGGCGACACGGCCCGAGGTCTGATAGGCGACGACCGGCCCCGTGGCGGATGCTTTGCACTCCGCCGTCTCACCTGCCGCGCCACGCCGTAGAAAATCGAATACCATGTCGTCGCTCCTCATTCTGCCCGGCCCCGGCGGCGAAGACCTGCCTCGCATTGCCCGGCGTTGTCAGACTTTCCCTGAAATCCCTTAACGCTGGTGAAACCCACCGTGCGCTGTACCACGCAACAGCCCGCTCACAGGCTTCGCACCCCCGGGCTGCGCCACTGCGCGGCAGGCTCAATCATCAGCTCATGCAGCGCCCAGACCAGCGCATCGACGCGGTCCGGGCTGCCCTTGCCCTCGTACCCCCGCGCCGTCATCAGACACATCTGATCCTCCAGCGCATCAAGCCCCGGCAGGTGGCTCACCCGGCCCTGCTCATAAAGCGCCGCGACAGGCTCCGCTCGCGCCACTTTGCCCCGCGCCGCATGCACGGTCTTGAGCGAGACCAGTGGATCGACCTGCCGCAAGACCTCGGCCACCAACTGCCCGCCCTGATTTACCTCCGCCACCAACCGATCCGCTCCGTAGCGCGTCATCGCCGCAATCGCCGCCTGCGCCCAGCCATTGGGCGTGGCCCCCTGCACCGTGCAATCAGCGAGCACCACCGCCCGCCAATCCTGCGGCGGCCCCTTGGTCTGCGCCCCCACCACCACGATGCCACATTCATCCGAGCCCGCCCCGCTGGTCGTCGCCGGGTCGAGGCCCACCACAATGCGGTCCAATTCCGGCGCCTCTCGCAGGCGCCCCGCCTCCAACAAGGCCGAGGTCCAGAGCGCCCACTCCGCGTCCGCCAAGAGCACGCCATCCAACTCCTGCCGCCCCAACCGCGTCCCGCGGTAGCGCGCCCGCACTTCTTCCAGAAACGACCCCGCCAGATTGGCCGCATTCGCCTCCGTCGGCGCATGGGTCGTCACGGTCGAAGGCGCGGCCAAAAGCGCCTTCAACACATCCACATTGCGCGGTGTCGTCGTCACGCAGACCTGCGGGCGCTCCCCCAAGCGCAGCGCAAACTGCAACTGGTCCCAAGCCTCCTGCCCGCGCTTCCATTTCGCCAATTCATCCACCCAAGCCGCATCAAATTGTGGCCCCCGCAGCCCTTCGGGATCATGCGCCGTATGCACCGTGGCAATCGCCCCATTCGGCCAGACCAACCGCTTGCGCGTCGCCTCCCAATCGGGCCGCCGATCCGGCGGGCTACAGGCCAGAATGCCGCTGTCGCCAAAGATCATCACCTCGCGCACCTGCTCGATGGTCTCCCCCACCAGCGCCACGCGGCTGCACGCACCGGGGTCGAGCGGTCGGCTCCCCTCGACCTTACTGCGGACCCATTCCGCCCCGGCGCGCGTCTTGCCCGCGCCGCGCCCGCCCATGATCACCCATGTCCGCCAATCGCCCTCAGGCGGCAGTTGGTGGTCAAGCGCCCAGAACTCAAACAAAAAAGGGAGAGCCAGAAGCTCTCCCTCACCGAGGTCATTCAGAAACTGCGCCTGGGTCTGAGCATCGGCGCAGGCGATCCAGCTTGCACCCGATGTCAGCCCGCGCTTTGTCCATGTCGAGGGCATAGCCCCCGCGCGCGATTCCAGCTTGTCGGTTTCGACAGTCATTCAGCGTGTTCTCCGCTTTCAGGCAATGCGCCAGCAATCCCGCCACTTTGGACGTTTTGCCAGACACCGCAGTTTCCTTGAGTTCCCCCCCGGACCGGGCCTGTTCCGTCAGACCTTCGATTTCCCGGCGCAACGCGCCGATTGCTTCTTGGAGACCGCGCAGGATTTCCGCGCTGTCTTCCGTCTCTTGCTCCGGGGTAATGATCGTCATCGCTTTACCTCTTGTTGGTTATCCCCAACCGAGCAGACACAAAAAAACGACCACCGGGTTACCCCGGGGCCGTTCGCCCATGTCTTCTAGCGTGTCACAAGTCCTACGTCAGACCGTGCGCAAAGTCAAGAAAAACTGTGTTAACAAGACCTTACGCCGCCGCGCGGCAAGCTCTCCGCGCAAATAAAAACCCCGCTGTCTCCAGCGGGGTTTTCAGTGGTCTCAGTTTCCGCCGGTTGAGGCATTGCCCGCCGCTTCCGCGCCGCGCTCCGCCTCGATCTGACGCCAGCGCGCAACGTTGCGGTTATGCTCGTCCAAGGTTTCCGCAAAAGCGTGCCCCCCGGTGCCATCCGCCACGAAAAAGACGTAGTCCGTCTCCGCCGGTTGCGCTGCGGCCATCAAGCTCGCCCGGCCCGGGTTGGCGATGGGCGTGGGCGGCAGACCGTCGATCACATAGGTGTTCCACGGCGTCTCTGCCCGCAGTTCCGAGCGGCGCAGCCCGCGGCCCAGCACGCCCTTGCCCTCGGTCACCCCGTAAATCACCGTGGGGTCGGTCTGAAGCCGCATCCCTTGGTTCAAACGGTTCACGAAAACGCTCGCCACCTGCTCACGTTCGGCGGCGACACCGGTTTCCTTTTCGATGATCGACGCAAGGATCAGCAGGTCCTCGGGCGTCTCAATCGGCAGATCGGGGTCGCGCGCTTCAAAGGCTTCGGCCAAGAGCACCTCCTGCGCCGCGGCCATCCGTGCAATCACCTCGGCCCGGTCGTCGCCCGGACGCACCTCATAGCTATCGGGCGCGAGGCTGCCCTCTGCTGGAAGCTCCGCAACCTCGCCGGTCAATTGCTCGACTTGCTTGAGCGCTTCGACAACTTGCCAGCTGGTCACCCCTTCGGCCAATGCCACACGGAACCGCGTGTCATTCGCACTCGAGATTTCGGTATAGGCTTCGGGAGCTTCTTCCTCACCCGGAGTGAATTCCGCGCGTTCGACGAACCGGCTGGTGACCGGGTCCAACTCACGGACCTGCACGCTCACCCGGTTCACCCCGATGCGATAGACTACCTCTGTGCCGCAGGTGCTGGCCCCGCCTTGGGTCACGATGTCCACGATCCCCTGCATCGAGGTGCCGGGCTGAACAAGGAAGCTGCCCGCTTTCAGGCTGCTCGACTTCTCCTCGTAATCCGCGCCCATGCGAAAGATCGCGGGCGAGGAAACCGCGCCCTGCTCCTCAAGGTTCTGGCTGACCTGCCGCATGTTCGAGCCGCGCTCGACCTGCACACAGATCGCCTGTTCCAACGGCCCTTCAGAGACATAGGTCGACTTGCCCCAGAGGATGATCCCCCCAAGCAGAAACAGGCCGACCAACAGAAACGTCACGGCGTTAGAGGCGATATGACGCCACATTTAGCTGACTTTCCCGAAGAGAACCGATGCGTTGGTGCCACCGAAACCAAAGGAATTGCTGAGCGCCACATCGATCCTGCGCTCGACCTTCTTGTTCGGCGCCAGATCAATCGAGGTTTCCACCGCCGGGTTGTCGAGGTTGATCGTCGGTGGCGCCACCTGATCGCGGATCGCGAGCATGCAAAAGATCGCCTCGATCGCGCCCGCGGCACCCAAAAGGTGCCCGGTGGCGGATTTGGTCGAGGACATGGTCACATTGCCCGCCGCATCACCCATCAGACGCTCGACCGCGCCCAGCTCAATGGTGTCGGCCATGGTCGAGGTGCCATGCGCGTTGATGTAATCCACATCCGCAGGCTCCAGCCCCGCATTCTTCAGCGCCGCACGCATGGAGCGTTCGCCGCCCTCGCCATCCTCGGAAGGGGCGGTGATGTGATGCGCGTCGCCCGACAGGCCATACCCCAGCACCTCGGCATAGATCTTGGCACCGCGCGCCTTGGCGTGTTCATACTCTTCCAGCACCACGATGCCCGCGCCCTCGCCCATGACGAAACCGTCGCGGTCCACATCATAGGGGCGGCTGGCCTTTTGCGGATCATCGCCGCGTTTGGTCGAAAGCGCCTTGCAGGCGTTAAAGCCCGCCATACCAATCTCACAGATCGCCGCCTCGGCACCGCCTGCGATCATCACATCCGCATCGCCGTATTTGATCAGCCGCGCCGCATCGCCGATGGCATGGGCGCCGGTCGAACAGGCGGTCACGACCGAGTGGTTCGGCCCTTTGAAACCATAGCGGATCGACACCTGACCCGAGATCAGGTTGATCAGCGCGCCCGGCACGAAGAAGGGGCTCACGCGGCGCGGGCCTTTCTCATGCATCATGACGGCGGTATTGGCGATGGAGTTCAGCCCCCCGATGCCCGAGCCGATCAGAACGCCGGTGCGTTCCTGATCCTCCTGTTCGGTCGGCTTCCAACCCGAATCCTCAACCGCCTGCTGGGCGGCGGCCATGCCGAAGAGGATGAAGGTATCGACCTTGCGCTGCTCTTTCGGCTCCATGTATTTATTGGCGTCGAAGGTGCCATCGCTGCCATCGCCCAAGGGCACTTCGCAAGCGTATTGAGTCACCAGTTTGCTGGCATCAAAGCCGGTGATCGGCCCGGCCCCGGATTTCCCATCAAGGATCCGTTTCCAGCTTTCTTCCACGCCGTCCGCGAGCGGGGTAACCAAACCCAAACCCGTTACTACAACTCTGCGCATCTCAGTGCCCCTTGCCGATAATGTCTCGGCGAACCTCTTACCCTGCAAAAGCCTGTAGGCACAAGCATATCGGCGGGGGTCCGCAGGCAGAGCGCAAAAACGCCGATGGCCCGAATCTCAGGCGCCTTCGCGGCTCATAAGCTCAGCCCGGCGGGCCGCGCCGGGTCATCAGATGCACCGCACCACCCGCCGTCTTGACATCGCGTAGCCCCTGATAGCCAAGCGCCCTCGCGATCCGCAAAGCGGCCTCATTCCCCGCAGAGATCATGCAGACCGTGCGGCCCGTGATCACCCGATCAAACCACTCATGCGCCGCCCGGGCGGCCTCGGCCCCAAGCCGCTGGTCTTGGGCCTGAGGGGCCAAGACCAGCCGCGCCTCGGGGTAAGTGTCGAAATCCTCGCCGAAATTGCGGGAACCAAAGACGAAACCGGTCTGACCCAACATCTCGCGCTGGCGGTGGAGCTGCACCGCCCACTGCCCAAAACCGGTGATCTGCCAATGGCCCGCGTTGCGCAGAAAAGCGTCCCATGACTGGCCCTTGGGCCGGGGCTGATCGAGGATCCGGTCCGCCACATCGGGCATCGCCCAAATCTCGGCATAGCGCTGAAAATCCTCGGCGCGCATGGCGCGCAGGGTCAGTCTGGCGGTGTTGATGGTCGGGATCGTGCGGGACATGGGGTGAATTGCCTTCACGCTTGAAACTTCTTGGCGCAGACATGCGACCTCAGCTCCAAAGGGACAAGCCCGCCCCGTTCAAACAAATAAAAACGGCGTCATTCCGCTAGGAATAACGCCGTCTTCAAAACTCAAATTCGCCGGTTGCCCGGCAAAGCCTTAGGAGGCTTCTTTGATGAACTTGACCGCATCGCCAACGGTCTGGATGTTCTCAGCCGCGTCATCGGGGATCTCGATGCCGAACTCTTCTTCGAACGCCATCACCAGTTCCACGGTGTCGAGGCTGTCTGCGCCGAGATCGTCGATGAACGACGCATTCTCAGTCACTTTGTCCTCTTCCACGCTCAGGTGTTCTACAACGATCTTTTTCACGCGGTCTGCGACGTCGCTCATAATAAGTCCTCATGTCTTCGGGCCATTCAAGGCCCCTTTTGGTTTCCGCCCGCCGGTAATCGGCGTTTGGAGGATGCCCCAAAAGGGGCGGCTATTTCCTTGTTCGCACAAGGCGCAGGGGGTGATCAAGCACCCTCCGTTTCGATTCTGCGCCCCCTTTAGCACATGCGCCGGGCTTGGCAAACGCTATTGAGGCGCAGGGTCACAACATGGCCATACCGCCGTTCACATGCAAGGTGGTCCCTGTCACATAGGCGGCCTCGGGGCTGGAAAGATAGACCACGGCGGCGGCGATCTCATCCGGGTCGCCCATGCGGCCTGCGGGGATTTGCCCCATGATTCCAGACTTTTGCTCGTCCGTCAGCTTGTCGGTCATGGCGGTGGTGATGAAGCCCGGGGCCACGGCGTTCACGGTGATCCCGCGGCTTGCCACCTCATAGGCCAGCGACTTGGACATGCCCACGACACCCGCCTTGGAGGCCGCGTAATTCGCCTGACCGGGGTTACCGGTGGCGCCCACCACGCTGGAGATATTGATGATCCGGCCCCAACGCGCCTTCATCATGCCGCGCATCACCCCTTTGCAGAGCTTGAAGGTCGCGGTGAGGTTCACGTTCAGCACCGAATTCCACTCGTCATCCGACATGCGCATGAAAAGATTGTCGCGGGTGATGCCCGCATTGTTCACCAGAATATCGACCGAGCCCATGGCCTCTGCCGCCTGTTTCGGCAGCGCGTCCACGGCCTCCATATCGCTGAGGTTGCACGGCAGCACATGGGCGCGTTCGCCCAACTCGGCCTTCAGCGCCTCAAGCGGTTCGGTCCGCGTGCCGGACAGACCAACGGTGGCCCCTTGGGCATGCAGTTTGCGCGCGATATCCGCGCCGATGCCGCCCGAAGCGCCGGTGATCAGGGCATTCTTTCCTGTAAGATCGAACATGTCTCTTCCTTTATTCTCTCAAAGGGCGCGAGGCCCCGACGCGGCGGAAATGCCGCTTATTTTCATGCCTCAGGCGTCAGACGCGGCCTTTGCCTCATCCGGCGTGCCGATGCTGCGGGTGGCCACGCTCTTGTCGATGCGTCGGATCATGCCCGAAAGCGCCTTGCCCGCGCCGATCTCCCACGCCTCTGTCACGCCCTGCGCGGCCATCCACTCGACCGAGGAACGCCAGCGCACGCGGCCTGTGACCTGTTCAACCAGCAACTCGCGAATGCGGGCGGCGTCCGTAACCGCCTCTGCGGTGACATTGGCCACCAGCGGCACGGCGGGATCGTTAAAGGTCACTTCGCCCAATGCTTTCGCCATCTCTTCCGCAGCCGGCCCCATCAAGGGGCAATGGAAAGGGGCGGAGACGGGCAGCAGCAGCGCGCGCTTGGCTCCGGCCTCTTTGGCCATGGCGACGGCCCGCTCAACGGCGGCCTTCTCGCCCGAAAGCACGTTCTGGCTCGGGTCGTTTTCATTGGCGACCTGACAGACGGCCCCTTCGGCAGCGGCTTCGGCCAGTTTCTCGGTCTCTTCGATCCCGAGGCCGAGAATCGCCGCCATGGCGCCCTCACCCACCGGCACGGCGGCCTGCATGGCCTTGCCGCGGATGCGCAGCAGCCGCGCGGTGTCGGCCAGCGACAGCGCGCCAGCGGCACAGAGCGCGGAATATTCGCCAAGGCTGTGCCCGGCCACGAAGGCCGCTTCTTCAACACTGACACCTTCGGCCTTCAGCGCGGCCATAGCAGCCAATGAGGTCGCCATCAGCGCGGGCTGGGCGTTCTCGGTCAGGGTCAGCGTCTCGATGTCGCCCTCCCAGATCAGCTCCGACAGTTTCTCGCCCAAGGCCGCATCGACCTCGTCGAAAACGGCGCGGGCCTCGGGGTAGGCTTCGGCCAGATCGCGGCCCATGCCGATGGTCTGGGCGCCCTGCCCGGGGAAAACGAATGCGATGCTCATGGTTGCAGCCTCTTATTAGCGATTTCATCCGATGTATCGCGTCACATGCCGCAAGGGCAAGCCCGTCCCGGCTGCCACCCCCCGCAGCGGGGGTTGCCGTGGCCGGGAAACCGTGTATACGGGCGCTTCCTTGCACAGCATATGAACCGCGCAGACTCTCGTGGTGGGGAGCAAGGATGAACGCCCCGCCTATGAAATGCGCCTTGATACAAATAGGAGTGCACATGCCGCTTTATGAGCATGTTATGATTGCGCGTCAGGACCTGTCCAACACGCAAGCAGAAGGCCTCATCGAACACTTCGGCACCGTTCTCGCGGACAACGACGGCAAGCTCGTCGACAGCGAGTACTGGGGTGTCAAGACGATGGCCTACAAGATCAACAAGAACCGCAAGGGCCACTATGCCTTCCTGCGTTCGGACGCACCCGCGACCGCCGTGCAGGAAATGGAACGCCTGATGCGCCTGCATGATGACGTGATGCGCGTCCTGACCATCAAGGTCGACGAGCACAAAGAACTGCCCTCCGTGCAGATGCAGAAACGCGACGAACGCGACAACCGTCGCGAGCGCCGTTGATCGCCAGCTTGAAGAAGAGGACATAAACCATGGCTGCAAAACCATTTTTCCGCCGTCGCAAAGTCTGCCCCTTCTCGGGCGACAACGCACCTGCGATCGACTACAAGGACACACGTCTGCTGCAACGCTACATCTCTGAGCGTGGCAAGATCGTTCCTTCCCGCATCACCGCCGTATCGGCCAAGAAACAACGCGAGCTGGCCCGTGCCATCAAACGCGCCCGTTTCCTCGCCCTGCTGCCCTACGCCGTCAAGTAAGGAGAGAGCACATGCAAGTTATCCTTCTGGAACGTGTGGCCAAACTGGGCCAGATGGGCGAAGTCGTGGACGTAAAGCCCGGCTATGCCCGCAACTACCTGCTGCCGCAGGGCAAGGCGCTGTCGGCCTCCAAGGCCAACGTCGAAGCCTTTGAGGGCCAGAAAGCCCAGCTCGAAGCACAGAACCTCGAGACCAAGAAAGAAGCCGAGAAACTCGCCGAGAAGCTGAACGGTCAGCAGTTCGTCGTGATTCGCTCCGCTTCCGACGCCGGCGCGCTCTACGGCTCCGTCACCACCCGTGACGCCGCCGAAGCCGCGACTGCCGAAGGTTTCTCTATCGACCGCAAGCAGGTCGTTCTGGGCAACCCGATCAAGGAACTGGGCGTGCATGACGTGCGCATCATCCTGCACCCCGAAGTCGACGCCACAATCGAGCTGAACGTTGCACGTTCGCCCGAAGAGGCCGAGCTTCAGGCATCGGGCAAATCGATTCAGGAACTGGCCGCCGAAGAGGAAGCCGCCGCTGAATTCGAGATCTCCGAACTCTTCGACGACATCGGCTCTGCCGCTGACGAAGACGGCGACTCGGACGTGGTGCGCACCCCCGAGGGCGACGCACAGGACGACAGCAACAGCTGATCCGGCCTGCCTGACCTGACATGAAACGCCGCGCGGTCCCCCGCGCGGCGTTTTCTTTTGCGCAAGCCCCCCAACCGCCCCGCGCGGGCCTCTGACGCAAACCCCTGCAAAAACAGCGGGATTTATGCTATGATACCTCCATTCAGCATGGAGGATGACACATGCGTTACATCACCATCACCACTTGGGAACTCGCCGACGGGGCGGATTACGACGTGGCACTGCGCGCCATCGAAGAAAAGCGCCTGCCCGCCCTCAAGGGCTTTGGCGCCAGCCGCATCACCGTGGTCCGCACCTCTGAGCGCACGAGTGCCGCAATCACCGAATGGCCCGACAGGGCCACGCGCGACGCCGCCGAACTCAAGATCGACGAGGTCCGCCGTTCGGTAAAACGCGAAGATCAGAGCCGCATGACCGGCGAAATGAAAGGCGAAATCGTCGCCGACGTTTAAGCATGGCGAAAAGCCGCGCCTGAGGGTCCAAGGCTTGGGCAAGGGGCCGCGTATCCTGCGCCCGCGCTCTTGCCCGACGGCCCCCCTTGGGGCGATCCTCGGGGCGAGATAACAAGCCCCGGTGCATCATGCCTCAGACAACACGCCGCATGTTCCTTTCCCTCATCGCCGCCAGCACGATCACCGCGTGCAGCGCTGCGCCCGAAGTCTCCTCCACGCCGCCGAAGCGCCCCGCCCTGCCCCTGCATCCGAATGAGACGCCCGAACTGCGGCGCAAGATCAACCACTGGGCCGACTTCTACGACCTGCCGCGCCCCTTGGTGCACCGTCTGGCCATCCGCGAAAGCACCCATAACCCGCGCGCCCGCAACGGCCCCTATTACGGTCTGCTGCAAATCCTGCCCGCCACCGCACGGTCGATGGGGTTCCGGGGCAAACCTTCCGATCTCTTGGACGCCGATACCAACCTGAAATACGCGCTGAAATACCTGCGCGGCGCCTGGCTCCTGTCGGACGGTGACCATGGCACCGCCATTAAATGGTACGCCCGCGGCTACTATTACGAGGCCAAGCGTCGCGGCATGCTTGTGGAAACCGGCCTACGGGACGGGTGATTAATTTTCGGGCTTGCGCGGCCTCTCGCTTCGCCTCAGGTAGGTGTTAATCACGTCAAGAAGGAACGCCGCATGACCCTCCGCCTCAACCGCCGTCACTTCCTCGCCGGCACTGCCGGATTGCTGGCCCTCCACCCCTTCTCTCTCCGCGCCGCGGCCAATCAGGCGCATCTGCGGTTGATGGAGACGACGGACCTGCATGTGCATGTCTTTCCTTACGACTATTACGCCGACAAAGAGGTCGACACCGTGGGCCTTGCCCGTACCGCCAGCATCGTCAAATCGATCCGCGCCGAGGCGACCAATACCCTGATGCTCGATAACGGCGACTTTTTGCAAGGCAATCCGATGGGCGATTACATCGCTTATGAGCGCGGCATGAAAGAGGGCGACATGCACCCGGTGATCCAAGCGATGAACACGCTTGGCTATGACGCCTCGACCGTGGGCAACCACGAGTTCAACTACGGGCTCGACTTCCTGATGAAATCCCTCGCCGGGGCCGAGTTCCCGGTGGTTAGCGCAAATGTCGTCAAAAAGATCGGCGCCAAGCCGAGCGACGATGACACGCTGGTCAAACCCTATGTCCTGCTCGACCGGATGTTGACCGATGGTGCCGGTGAAACGCATCCGATCAAGATCGGCATCATCGGCTTTGTCCCGCCCCAGATCATGAGCTGGGACCGCCGCCACCTCGAAGGCAAGGTACAGGCCCGCGATATCCTCGAGTCCGCCCGCGCATGGGTGCCCCAGATGAAAGAGGCAGGGGCCGACATCATCATCGCGCTGTCGCACTCGGGCATCGGTGCGGCCAAGGAAGAGGATATGATGGAGAACGCCTCAGTTCCCCTCGCTGCTGTGGAGGGGATCGACGCCATCATGACCGGGCACAGCCACCTCGTCTTCCCCTCGGGCAGCTATGCGGACTATCCGGGCGTGGACGTCAGTGAGGGCACAATCCACGGCAAACCCGCCACCATGGGCGGCTTCTGGGGCAGCCACCTCGGCCTGATCGACCTGATGCTGGAGCGTGACGGCAGCGGCTGGCGCATTGCCAGCCACAGCGCCGAGGCACGCGCAATTTCGCAGCGCAACGAAGACCGCTCAGTAATGCCGCTGGTGGAAAGCGATGCCGAGGTGCTTGCCTCCGTCCAACAGGAACATGATGAGACGCTGGCCTATGTCCGCCGTGCCGTGGGCAAGACCGACGCCAATCTGCACAGCTATTTCGCGCTGGTGGCGGATGACCCTTCGGTGCAGGTCGTCTCGAACGCGCAGCGCTGGTATATCGAACAGATGCTGAAAGGGACCGAACATGAGGGGTTGCCGATCCTCTCCGCCGCCGCCCCCTTCAAGGCCGGTGGCCGTGGCGGGCCGGAGTATTACACCGATGTGCCGAAGGGCGATGTAGCGATCAAGAATGTCTCCGACCTCTACCTCTACCCTAACACAGCCCGCGCGGTGCGCGTGACCGGGGCGCAGGTGAAGGATTGGCTTGAGCGGTCAGCGGGGATGTTCAACCAGATCACCCCCGGCATGGCCAATCAACCGCTGCTGAACCCCGAGTTCCCCAGCTACAATTTCGATGTGATCGACGGGGTGACCTATCAGATCGACCTTAGCCAGCCTTCCAAATTCGGTCCCAAGGGCACCGTGGCAAACCCTGAGGCAAGCCGGATCGTGAACCTTGAGTTCGAAGGGCAACCCCTTGATCCCGAGGCCGAGTTCATCATCGCCACCAACAACTACCGTGCCAGCGGCGGCGGTGCCTTCCCCGGCGCGATGGGCGATACCATCGTCTTTGAAGGGCCTGACACCAACCGCGATGTGATCGTGCGCTATATCGTCGAAAAAGGCACCATCAGCCCCCGCGCTGATGGCAACTGGCGCTTCGCGCCGTTGGAGGAAACGAGCGTGATGTTCGAAACCGGGCCAAAGGCGGCGGACTACGTCGATGAGGTGACAGGCGTAGAGATGGAACAGGTAGGCGACACGGAAGACGGTTTCGCGCAGTTCCGGATTACTTTGTGACGTCCCCGATGCGTATCAGCATCTGACACCGCCATATAGAGCAGCGCCTTCCCTGGGGGCGCTGCAACGATGGAGGCCTGCGGTCGCCCCCATCGCATGAGACCGCTGCGAATTTCCGAGACCTTGCAAATCGCCCCCGGGGTGCGCCCGGGCGGGACGTCGACAGTAGGTTCGGTAATCCTTCACGCCCATCCAGAGTGACAGGCAAAGGTCACGCTTCTCACCCAGCCCAAACGGAACAGGGGCGACGGTTTCCCGTCGCCCCTGCTCCAAAATCCGATCCGGTAATACTTATTCGTCTTCCAGCTCTTCAACAGCTTTCTGAAGCTCTTCTTTCGAGATTTCTTTCTCGGTCACCTTGGCCTGCTCGACCACGTGATCGACGACCTTGTCCTCGAAGATCGGCGCGCGCATCTGCTGCTGCATCTGCTGGTTCTGCTGCACGAATTCAAAGAACTGACGCTCCTGACCCGGGTACTGGCGCGCCTGGTTCATGATCGCTTGGGTCATCTCGGCGTCGGTCACCTGAACGTCGGCTTTCTGGCCCAACTCGGCCAGCAGCAGGCCCAGACGGACACGGCGTTCGGCCAATGTCTTGTGCTCGTCTGTCGGCTCGATCTCGGGGTGATCGTGGCCTTCCACATCGGGGTTTTCCTCGTGCCACAGCTGATGCGCGATCTGCTTGGCTTCGGCATCGACCAGCGACGGCGGCAGGTCAAAGCTGACCTCTTTGTCGAGCGCGTCCAGCAGGTTACGCTTCATCACGGCGCGCGATGCACCGGCATATTCCGCTTCCAGACGCTCAGCGATCTGACCTTTCAGCGCGTCGAGATCCTCGGCACCGAATTTCTTGGCCATCTCGTCGTTAACCTCGGCGGCGACGGGCTCTTTCACTTCTTTCACAGTGCAAGCAAAGGTCGCTTCCTTACCGGCCAGATGCGCGGCCTGATACTCTTCGGGGAAGTTCACGACGACGGATTTCTCTTCGCCCGCTTTCACGCCAACCAGCTGCTCTTCGAAGCCGGGAATGAAGGAGTTGGAGCCCAGCACCAGCGGGTAATCTTCCGCCGCGCCGCCTTCGAATTCTTCGCCGTCGACGGAGCCTTTGAAGTCGATCACAACCTGATCGCCATCTTCGGCCTTGGCACCCTCTTCGCGGGCTTTGAAGTCCTGCGCGGTTTCGGCAAGGCTTGCCAGCGCTTCTTCGACAGCCGCATCGTCAGCTTTGACCACCATCTTTTCCAGTTCGATCTTGCTCAGATCAACTTCGGGAATCTCAGGCAGTTTTTCGTAGGACATGGAGACTTCGACGTCGTCGCCTTCTTTCCAGTCCTCATTGGTCATCTTGACCTCGGGCTGCATCGCGGGGCGGTCGCCGGTCTTTTCGAAGTGCTCGTTCATGGCGCCGTCGATGCTTTCCTGCATCGCTTCGCCCATGATCCGCTGGCCGAACTGCTTTTTCAGCAGCGCCATCGGCACCTTGCCCTTGCGGAAGCCCTTCATCTCGACTTCGGGCTGCGCTTCGGCCAGCTTCTCGTTGACCTTGGCTTCAAGCTCATCGGCGGTGACGGTGATGTTGTAACCGCGTTTCAGACCTTCGTTCAGCGTCTCGTTGACCTGCATGTGTGCTCCATAGGGTAAGGCCGCGCGGCGGGGGCGCGGGCGAAAATTTGTGTCCTTCTATGGGTGTTGAACCGCCTGCGCAAGGGGGTCCGCGGCCCATCGCGCCACATCCGCAGAAATCGCCCCCACCCCCGCCGGGCAGCCCAGTGTCGGGCTAGACCAAAAGCACGGCGACATAGGCCACATAGGCCAGCGCAAAGAGCGCCCCCTGCCCGCGTGTCACGCGCCCGCCAAAGGCGCAGGCGATCAGCGCCACCGTGGCCCCCAGCATCACCCAGATGTCGAGCGTGGCGATCTGCGCAGCCACCCCCACCGGCTGGATCAGCGCGGTGATGCCCAGAACGCCGAGGATGTTGAAGATGTTGGAGCCGACCACGTTGCCCAATGCCACATCGCTCTGCCCGCGCCTTGCGGCGATGACCGATGTGACCAATTCCGGCATGGAGGTGCCCACGGCCACGATGGTCAGGCCGATCACCGCCTCGGACAGCCCCACGGCCTGCGCAAGCGCCACGGCGCCGGTGACCAGAAACCGCGCCGAAAGAATGGTCAGCAAAAGCCCACCCAGCAGCCAGACGAGCGCCAGCCAAAACGGCGCTTGATCCGGCAGCGGCGCCATCGCCTCTGCCCCGCTTCGATCGCTGCGAAAGGTGTAAATCAGATAGGCAGCCAGCCCCACGAGGGCGACGGCCCCGGCAAGCCGATCCACCTGCCCCAGCAGCACAGTGCCGAGGCAAAGCAGGCTCGCCGCCAGCATGACCGTCCCGTCCCGCGCGAAACTACGCCCGGAGATGGCCACCGGGGCGATCACCGCGGCGAGCCCGAGAATCAGCAGGATATTCGCGATGTTCGATCCCACGACATTGCCAAGCGCGATGCCCGGCGCGCCCAGCAAAGCCGCCTGAACCGAGGTCACCAGTTCCGGGGCCGAGGTGCCAAAGCCCACCACCGTCAGCCCGATCACCAAGGGCGACAAGCCTATCCTCTGCGCCAGCGCCACGGCGCCGCGCACCAGATACTCACCACCGAGCACGAGCCCCAGCAGACCACCAAGGACAAACAGAATGTTCACGGGAAAAATCTCACCGGCCTCAGACCATCGGGCGCCGCGGAGACCGCGCAGACGCCCGATGCAAATGGGGATGGGTCGGAGGCATTCAAGGCCGCGCGGAAAATTCAGGTCCGCCGCGGCAGGGCGCTCACATGCCCAAGGCTTCTTTGTACATTTCCATCACCGCTTCTTCTTCGGCGATGTCGTCCTTGTCCCGCTTGCGCAGGGCGATCACCTTGCGCAGCACCTTGGTGTCGTAGCCGCGCGATTTCGCTTCGGCCATCACCTCTTTTTGCTGTTCGGCAAGGTCTTTTTTCTCGGCGTCCAAACGCTCGATCCGCTCGACGAACTGGCGCAGCTCATTGGCGGTGACCCGGTAGGTCGCATCACCTTGGGATTCGACGACATCGGGATTGGTGCTGGTATCGCTCATGGGAAGTCCTCACGGAATGGCTGGCTCTGGCGGGTTTGACTACAGGCTGCACGCCCAGCCCGCAAGCGGGACTTGCCCCCCTTGACGGTTTGGCGTAGCTCTGCCGCCATGGAAAGCGCAAACACATCTATTTTCGATCTCATGGTCTGGGGCGGCGCGGGTCTGTCCCTTTTGGGATTGCTCGGTCTGGGCTGGTGCATCATCAAGGTGAGCCGTGCAAAACGCGCGCAGCTCGACGATGAGGAGATGCGCGTGGTGCTGCGCAAAGTCGTGCCGCTGAATATGGGTGCGCTGTTTCTCTCCGTCATCGGCCTGATGCTGGTGATCCTCGGGATTTCGCTGGGCTGATCGGCGCGTTTGACCGGCCCGCCCCGGCGGTGCTGGACAGGGCCGCTGCATCTGCTTAAATCGGCCCATGGATATTCGCCAAATCACCCCCCGCTATTTCGTCGCCCCGCAGATCGAGCCCGGTGACATGGAAAGCCTGCGCGCCCAAGGCATCACCCGCATCCTTTGCAACCGCCCCGACGCGGAAGTGCCGCCCAGCCATCAGGCCGCCGCCATGCGCAACGCGGCCGAGGCCGCCGGGATTGCCTTTGCCGAACAGCCGCTGACCCACCAGACCATGACCCCAGATGTCATCGCCAACAACCGCGCCCTTGGCGTGGAGACCGATGACACCGTGCTGGCCTATTGCGCCTCCGGCACCCGCTCCACCATCGCTTGGGCCTTGGGCCAAGCCGGTGAGATGGACAGCGACGCGATCATCGAAGCGGCACGTCAAGGCGGGTATGACCTTGAAAACATGCGCCCCATGCTGGGGCAAAGCTATACCTGAGGTCTCTTCCGGTCCCCTTGGGGGCCGGTATTCTACGCCGCTGCGGTCAAGGCACGGGCGGGCAGTTGCACACGGAAGGCCGTGCCGGGCACATCCCGCAGAAAGCTGATCTCTCCGCCCAAGCGGCACATGATCTCACGGCAGATGGCAAGGCCAAGCCCCGCGCCATCGCCTTCTCCGGTGATGCGCGAAAATTTCTCGAAAATCAGCGCCTCTGATCCTGCGTCGATCCCGTGGCCGTTGTCGACGAAATCGATCACCAAGCCCTGCGTCGTCACCCGCGGCGTGATCACCAGTTGCGGGTCATCCGCAGCGCAATATTTGCGGGCGTTGGTGACGAGGTTGATAAAGACCTGCACCAGCCGGTCGAGATCGCTGGTCAGCGCAATATCCTCGGCCTGCGGATCGCGCAGCACCTTTAGCGGCCGCGTGGCCCCCGCCTGCGCCGTGGTCACCGCCAGATCCAGCAGATCGCGTAGGTTGCCCTCGCGCTGGTTCAGCGTCACCTGCCCGTTTTCCAGAACCGACAGATCCAACAGATCGTCGAGCAGCCGCGTCAGGCGGATCGTCTCGCTATGGATAATCGTGGCATAGCGGTTCTTGTCGGCGTCCGTGAGACCGGGCGCATCGCGCAGGATCTCGGAAAACGAGCGGATCGAGGTCATCGGCGTGCGCAATTCATGGCTGATCTGACTGAGGAAACTGTCCTTTTGCAGCGACAACTGCGTCAGCTTTTCATTCGCCGCGCGAAGTTGCGCCGCAGTCTCGGTCAGCTCCTGCGATTTGGCCTCCAACTGGCTGGAATACTCCAGCATCTGCGCGGATTCGTCGGCCACAGCCAGCAGGTCCTGGACCGAGACCGAGGCCCCGCCGACGATCTGCGCCACCATCGCATGGGCCGTGGCCGCCCCGACTGAGGCCGCCAACTCCCGCTCCAGCGCCTGCACGAATCGTGGTGTGGGCTCAGGCAGACGTTGCCCCTGCCCTTGCCGCTCGGCCTCGCGTGTGAAAAACGCCTGCGCCTCCGTCGCGCCTAAGATCCGCTGCGCCATGATCATCAGGTCTTCGCTGCCCGCGACCGAGGCCGTCCACCCGCGCGCCGGGCCGGAATGGTCAAAGACATTGACGAATTGCGCGCCCTGAAGCCGCTCCAACGGCGTGGGGAAGCTAAAGAGAGAGACCACCACGAAAACCAGCGTGTTAAGCGCAAGGCTCCAGACCACCGCATGCACCGTCGGGTCGATCCCCGCGATGCCGAAAAGCGCCTCGGGGCGCAGCCATGCGAGCCCCCAAAGCCCCTGCTCCAAGGTCGCGCTCGACAGGGCCACATCCGCGCCAAAGCTGGGCAGCAGCATGGTAAAGACCCAAAGCACAAAGCCCGTGCCCAGCCCGCAAAGCGCACCGGTCCGCGTGGCCCCGCGCCAGAGCACCCCGCCCAGCATCGCAGGCAGAAACTGCGCCACCCCGCCGAAGGAAATCGTGCCAATCGCCGCCAGCGCCCCGCTGCCGCCCGAGGCGCGGTAATAGAGATAACCCAAGCCCACCACGCAGAAAATTGACAGCCGCCGCGCAAGGATGACGATATTGCGCACATCCCCCGACTGCGTCGCCCCATCGCGGCGCAGCGCCAGCCAGATCGGCATGACGATATGGTTGCTCACCATGGTCGAGAGCGCCAGCGTGGCGACGATCACCATCGAAGTCGCCGATGAGAAACCGCCCAAGAAAGACAGCATCGCCAGCCCGTTCTGACCTTGGCTGAGCGGCAGGCTCAGCACGAAAAGATCGGGGTTCGCGCCTTCGGGCATCAGGTCTAGCCCCACCACCGCGATGGGCACGACGAAAAGGCTCATCAGCATCAGGTACAGCGGGAAGGCCCAGCTTGCGATCTGCAACTGCCGCTCGTCGTCGTTCTCGACCACCATGACCTGAAACATGCGCGGCAGGCACAAAAGCGCGGCCCCCGAAAGCACGGTCAAGGCGGCCCAACGGCTGCCCTGCACCTCCCATTGGCCGATGTCTGAGGCGTCGATCCGCGCCAAGGTCTCGCTCAAGCCCCCGGCCAAACCCCAGATGACGTAGACCCCCACTGCCACCAGCGCCAAGAGCTTGACCACCGCCTCCACCGCGATGGCGATGACCACGCCGTGATGCCGTTCGTTTACGTTCAGGTTCCGGGTGCCGAAAAGCACGGTAAAGAGCGTGAGTCCCGCCGCGACCCAAAGCGCCGCTTGCCCCCGGTTGATCACATCACCCCCCGCCTCGGCCAGCGGCACGTCGGCGGCGGCGAAGATCGACAGCGACAGGATAACCGATTGCAATTGCAGCGCGATATAGGGCGTCACACCGATCACGGCCATGACTGTCACGACGATCGCCAGCGTGTTGGACTTGCCGTAGCGCGATGAAATCAGGTCCGCGATCGAGGTGACGCGATGGCTTCGCCCGATCCGCACCAAACGCCGCAGCCCCCACCACCAGCCGATCATCACCAGCGAAGGGCCGAGGTAGATGGTCACATATTCCAGCCCCGAGCGCGCCGCATATCCCACCGCGCCGTAAAAGGTCCAAGCGGTGCAGTAGATCGACAGCGACAGGGTATAGACCAGCGGCGAGCGCAGCAGCCAGCCGCCCTGCCCGCGCAGGGCCGCGCGTTCGGCGGCGAAGGCCACGATGAAAAGCCCCGCCACATACATCAGGCAGACCGCGACCAGCTGGTTGAGTGATACCATCAGCGCGGCCCGTCCGGCTGTGTTGCATCCTCACCCGAGGCCACATCCCGCGTCCGCCGCCAGAGCGCCCATGTCCCCAAGATCAGCAACGCCCAAACCCCGAAAAGATAGCGCAGCGCCACGCTCATCGGGATGGTCGGCGCGGTGGGGTCCGTACTGCCCGCTGGCACGGGCCAAAGCAGCGGCACCATCCACAGCATCAGCCCCAGAAACGGCAACAGGCGCACCGCATCCATCATCCGCCGCTGACGGTAGCCGCGTTTTTCCAGAAAGATCGGCCTACGGGGCATGGCGGGTCAACTGGCGATCAGGTCGCGCACCGCGTCCAACATCTCGGCATTTGAGAACGGCTTGGTCATGAAGCGGCTGACACCCGCCTTTTCGGCCATGGCGCGGTCCCGGCTTTGGCCCCGCGCGGTCAGCATCAGCACCGGCAACGCGCCGGTTTCGGGGTCACCGCGCAGCTCGTCCAGTATCTCGAAACCGCTCTTGCCCGGCAGCATCACGTCGAGCATGACCAGATCCGGCGATGCCTTGCGGATCACCTCCACCGCGCCTGACCCATTGGCCAAGGTCTCCACACGCCAACCCTCTTGGCTCAGCAAAAAGCGGATGGCCTCGGCGATATTCACCTCGTCCTCCACCAGAACTACGAGTTTGCTCATCGGCAAAAAGTCTCCCCCCTCGGTGTGCGGCGGCCCCGTCTTGCTGCGGGGTCTCGCGCACCGGGGGGAGCATGCATCGGTTTGCCGGCCCTGTCAAAAACTGCCTGCCGCGCGGCCTCAGATCCCCTCGCGCAGGATCGAAGGCTCGCGCCGCGCGCGGCATCCTTCGACCGGGCAAATGCGACAGGTCGCCCCCACCGGCTGCGCAGGTGCCGCCCCCGAGGGCACCGGCAAGAGCAGCATGACGGATTGGCTGAGCGGCGGCGTGTTATAGGCAGCGGCGGCCTGCACCTCGCAGGTGGCAATCGCCTCGAACTCCGCCTGCCCGCGCCCCATCTGCATGACGCGGGATTTCATCACCAGCCCCGGCTGCCCCTGCACCGCAAAGAGCGGCCAAAGCGGGCAACAGGCGCCAAAGCGCGGCACGGTGAACCCCTCAACCGACTTGGCGAATGTCACGCTGCCAGAACGGTCACAGACCACCAGCCCCGCGCCGAGGTCGGGCAGTGACGCCAAGCGCCGCAGCACCCGGCCCATCGGCTGGTCGAGTGCCTGCGCCAGTTCGGCAGGATCGTGACCCATCTCCCCCGCCGCCCGCTCCAGCCGCGCCAAAGGCAGCGCCGCCGCATCGCGGGCGATCTGTTGCAACACCCCCGTCGCGATATGCTGCGCGGCCTTGGTTTTAAGCGTTTCGGCCTGTTCGACCAGCGCCGCAATCGCCGCCTGCGGGGCGCGCTCCTCTTCCAAAGGGTCGAAACGGTAGTCATGCGCGGCGAGGAAACTCTCAACCTCGGCCTGGGGCGAATGGGCCACCTCGCGGGTCTCGGCGGCATTGTCGAAATAGGTCACCAGCGCCTGCGCACTGTCAGATAGGCGGCGGCTGTCTTGGTGGATATTGGCGTGAAACCGATCGCGCCATTCCGCTTGCAAACTGTCCGTTTCGGCCAGAATCGCGGCGGTGGACCGGATCGCCGCGGCGGTGCTGAGCAACTCATGCATGGAGGTGGCAAGCTGTGGGTCATGGGCCAAACGGTCCGAGAGCGCCTCGACCGTCTGCTCCAATGCCGCGATGCGGCGCTGGCTGTTGGCCAGTACCTTGGCCCAGCCCGGAAACCGCCCTGCGAATTCATCCGCCCGGTCGCTTTCGGGCCCGGTCAGCCCCGCATCCTCTGCCGCCTCGCGCAGGGTGGCGATCAGCGCGGCTTCGGCCCCTTCCGTCAACGCCTGCGGCTCGACCCCAAGCGCATGGGCGATGTTGAGCAAGAGCTTGCCGCCGATTCTGCGCCGATTGTGCTCGATAAGGTTGAGATAGCTGGCCGAGATGCCGCTTTGTTGCGCAAGCTCGGCCTGTTTCAGCCCTGCCATCACGCGCCGCTCACGGATACGGCTGCCGGTCAGCCCCTCACGCATGGGACGGCCCCGCGGGATTTTTCGCCCGTTGTTTCAAGGTCTTTCTGCGCCGCAATATCATATTCTTTACAACCTCTCCGGCAGGATTGCGAATATATTTACAAAAAAATCGTTTCGATCAAGCGCCTTATTGATCGGTTTTCATTTTCCACGCCATAGTTTCTTTGCACTATTGCGTGTTGTGGCGTCGGGGGGAGGTTCCGCTGCCACGACTTACAAAAATGGGAGGACTTCATGTCGTTTACGAAACTGACACGCCGCGGGCTGATCCAGACCGGCGCGGTTGCCGGTGCAGGGTTGGCGCTGCCGACCTATCTGCGCGCGGAAAATCACGCGGGCTTCACCAATGCCCCCACGGGCAGCACCGTGACGCTTGGCTTCAACGTGCCGCAAACCGGCCCCTATGCCGAAGAAGGTCTGGATGAGCTGCGCGCGCAGGAGCTTGCGGTCGAACACCTCAATGGCGGGGGCGACGGCGGCATGATGAACACATTCAGCTCTAAGGCGCTGAAAGGGAACGGCATTCTGGGCAAGAAGGTCGAATATGTCACCGGCGACACCCAGACCAAATCCGACGCCGCCCGCGCATCCGCCAAGGCGATGATCGAAAAAGACGGCGCCGTGATGATCAACGGCGGCTCGTCCTCGGGCGTGGCTGTGGCGGTTCAGGGCCTGTGTCAGGAAGCGGGCGTGATCTTTATGGCCGGTCTGACACATTCAAACGACACCACTGGCAAAGACAAAAAGGCCAACGGTTTCCGTCACTTCTTTAACGGTTACATGTCCGCCGCCGCCCTCGCGCCGGTGCTGAAAAATGCCTACGGCGAAGACCGCCGCGCCTATCACCTGACGGCGGATTACACATGGGGCTGGACCCAGCAGGAATCCATTGCCGCCGCGACCGAAGCGATGGGCTGGGAAACCGTCAACAACGTGCTGACGCCGCTCGCCTCGACCGACTTTAGCTCCTACATCGCGCCGGTTCTGAACTCCGGTGCCGATGTGCTGGTCCTGAACCACTACGGCGGCAACATGGTGAACTCACTGACCAACGCAGTGCAGTTCGGCCTGCTCGACAAAGAAGTAAACGGCAAGAAATTCGAAATCGTCGTGCCGCTTTACTCCGAGCTTATGGCCGCCGGTGCCGGGTCCAACGTGCAGGGCGTTATCGGTTCGATGAACTGGAACTGGCAGTTGCAGGATGAAGGCTCCAAAGCCTTCGTGAAATCCTTTGGTGAGAAATATGGCCGTCCGCCCTCCAACTCCGCGCACACCTGCTATGTGCAGACGCTGCTCTATGCGGATGCGGTCGAACGTGCGGGCACCTTCAACCCCTGCGGTGTGGTCGAAGCGCTTGAGGATTTCGAGTTCGACGGTCTGGGCAATGGTCCGGTGCTGTATCGCGGCGATGACCACCAGTGTTTCAAAGACGTGCTGGTCATGAAGGGCAAGGAAAACCCAACCAACGAATACGACACGCTGGAGATCGTTGAGGTCACCCCGCGTGCGCAGGTCGAATACGCCCCGGATCACCCCATGTTCGCCGGTGGCGAATTGGGCAAGTGCAACCCGGGCGCCTGATCCACTGAACCTTTGGGGGGCGCATCGGCCTTGCGCCGCGCGCCCCCTTTTCTCACCACATGGGGCGCGCCCTCATGTGAACGCATCCCTTACAGGTTGGGTCCATGGACGCTGTTCTTCTGCAAATACTTAACGGGCTCGACAAGGGCTCGGCCTATGCGCTGATCGCGCTTGGGCTTACATTGATCTTCGGCACGCTTGGCGTGGTCAACTTTGCCCATGGGGCGCTGTTCATGATCGGGGCCTTCTGCTCGGTCACATTGCAGCGGCTGCTGACGCTGAGTTTTGAGACCATCGACGAGACCCAGAAGGATTTTCTGGGCAATCCGCTGAAGGTCAAAACCCCCTATGTCGAGAGTTGGTTCGGCCCCGAGATGGGACAGGCGATCATTGATTGGTCGGTGCCGCTGGCGATCCTCTTTGCGATTCCGGTGATGCTGCTCATTGGCTTCATCATGGAACGCGGGCTGATCAAACATTTCTACAAGCGCCCCCATGCGGATCAGATCCTCGTGACCTTCGGCCTCGCCATCGTTTTGCAGGAAGTCGTCAAATATTTCTACGGCGCCAACCCAATCCCCACACCTGCGCCCGAGGCCTTTGTCGGCAGCTTCGATTTCGCGCCGCTCTTGGGTTTGGACACGTCTTTGGCCTACCCCTATTGGCGCTTGGTCTACTTTGGCTTTTCGACCCTCATCATCGCCGCCGTCTTTGCTTTCTTGCAATTCACCACCTTCGGCATGGTTGTCCGCGCCGGCATGGCGGATCGTGAGACCGTGGGCCTTCTGGGCATCGACATCGACCGCCGCTTTACCATCATGTTCGGCATCGCCGCCGCCGTGGCGGGGCTGGCAGGCGTGATGTACGCGCCGATAAACTCGCCCAATTATCACATGGGCATGGACTTTCTGGTGCTGAGCTTCGTCGTCGTTGTGGTCGGCGGCATGGGCTCGCTGCCGGGCGCGGTGCTGGCGGGGTTCCTTTTGGGCATCCTCGAAAGCCTCGCGTCCATGAATGAAATCAAAAGCATCATCTACGGTATCGACCAGATCATCATCTACGTCGTTGCCATCGTGATCCTGCTGGTCCGCCCGCGCGGTCTGATGGGACGCCGCGGCGTGATGGAGGAATAAGACATGTTCGGACTGGAAAAACGCGATACGCTTCTTTTGGGGGTCGTGATCGTTCTCACGCTCTTCGCCCCCTTCATCCTTAACCCCTTTCCGGCGGATTCGGGCCTTGCACAGTTCAACGCGGGCTACCCCGACCTGATGCAACGCTTTGTGATCTTTGGCATCTTTGCCATCGGGTTCAACATCCTCTTCGGGTTGACCGGCTATCTTTCCTTTGGTCATGCGGCCTTTCTGGGGGTCGGTTCCTACTCTGCTGTCTGGATGTTCAAACTGCTCAGCTACAACGTCGTGCCCGCGCTGGTGCTGGCCGTCATCATGGCGGGGCTGTTCTCGGCACTCATCGGCTACATCAGCCTGCGGCGCTCGGGCATCTACTTCTCGATCCTGACGCTGGCCTTCGCGCAGATGTCCTTCAACCTCGCCTATTCGGTGCTGACGCCGATCACCAATGGTGAGACGGGGTTGCAGATCTACACCTCCGATCCGCAATATCTCCAATCCGTCGACGCGCCTTCGTTCCCGAATCTCTTCGGTGCCGCGATGAACTCCTCGACGACGCTGTTCTTCGGCGGTTGGACCTTCACTTTCTCGGTCGGCTACTATTTCTGCGCGGTCTTCCTGATCCTCGCCTTCTATCTGGCGATCCGCATCTTCCGCTCGCCCTTCGGCATGATGCTGCGGGCGGTGAAATCGAACCAGCAGCGGATGAATTACACCGGGCTGAACACGCGGCCCTACACGCTGGCGGCCTTTGTCATCTCGGGTATGTATGCCGGGCTTGCGGGCGGTCTGCTGGCGGCGATGGACCCGCTGGCGGGGGCCGAGCGGATGCAATGGACGGCCTCCGGCGAAGTGGTGCTGATGACCATTCTCGGCGGCGCGGGCACGCTCATCGGCCCGGTGCTGGGCGCAGGGTTCATCAAGTACTTTGAGAACATCTTCGCCAAGATCAACGACAACGTGCTGCACGGCTGGTTCGCCTTCATGCCCGACGGGATCGAAGACGCGATGGTCGCGATCATCCACCCCTTCGTCGGCAAGGGCTGGCACCTCACGCTGGGCTTGCTGTTCATGCTGGTCGTGATCTTCCTGCCCGGTGGGCTGGTCGAGGGCGGGCAACGTCTGGGCCGGGTCTTCCGCCGCCGGGACAAGAACGCGGGCTCGGTCGAGGCCGATGCCGCCCAACAGCGCAGCGAAGCCGCGGAATAGGAGAGACATCATGGCCATTCTCGAAGTCAAAAATGTCGGCAAGCGCTTTGGCGGGTTGCAGGCGCTGAGCGATGTGAACCTCAGCGTGGCGGAGAACTCCGTCCACGCGATCATCGGCCCCAATGGGGCGGGCAAATCCACGTTGCTGAACTGTCTGGTGGGCAAGCTCATCCCCGACACCGGCTCTGTCATGTTCGACGGGCAGTCGGTGCTTGGGCGCAAACCCTATGAGATCAACCAGATGGGCATTTCCCGCGTGTTCCAAACGCCCGAGATCTTTGGTGATCTGACGGTGATGGAGAATATGCTGATCCCCTGCCTTGCCAAACGCGACGGGGCATTTCAACTGAACGGCTGGTCACGGGTCGTGGGCCAGCGCGACATGATCGACAAGGCCGAGGAAATGCTGCGCGACATGCGTATGATTGACAAACGGCACATGCCCGCAGCCTCCATGTCGCGCGGGGACAAACGGCGGTTGGAGATCGCCATGTGCCTCGCCCAAGACCCCCGTCTGCTGCTCTTGGACGAACCGACCGCCGGGATGGCGCGGGCCGACACCAATAACACCATCGACCTGCTCAAACAGATCAAGGACGAGCGCGACATCACCATCGCCATCATCGAACACGACATGCATGTCGTCTTTTCACTGGCCGAGCGGATCACCGTGCTGGCCCAAGGCACGCCGCTGGTCGAAGACACGCCCGACCGGATCAAGGGCCACCCCAAGGTCCGCGAAGCCTACCTCGGCGAAAGCCAAGACGCCGCCTGACCCCCTCCCTTTGCCGCAGATCTAGGACCGCATATGACCACCAGCACGCTCGACAAAAACGCCAACCACGCCCAAACCGCCCCCGCTTTCCTCTCGGTCTGGGACATTCACGCCTATTACGGCGAAAGCTACATCGTGCAGGGGGTGAGCTTTAACGTCCATGAAGGGGAGATTCTCGCCCTGCTGGGCCGCAACGGGGCGGGCAAAACCTCGACCCTGCGGGCCATCGCGCGGGTGAGTGACCCGGAGCTGAAACGCGGCGAGGTTTGGCTCGACCATCAGCCGCTGCACAATATGGCCAGCCACCAAGCCTCTGCCGCGGGACTGGCGCTGGTGCCCGAAGACCGGCGCATCATTTCCGGCCTCACGGTCGAAGAGAACCTCAAGCTCGCCCAGATCGCCCCGCCCATCGGCTGGTCGCTCGACCGGCTCTATGACCTCTTCCCGCGCCTGCGTGAGCGGCGGAACCAAGAGGGGGTGACCCTTTCGGGCGGGGAGCAACAGATGCTCGCCATCGCCCGCGCCTTGGCCCGTGACATCAAGGTGTTGCTGCTCGATGAACCCTACGAAGGGCTCGCGCCGGTGATCGTGGATGAGATCGAAAAGACACTGGGGCTGATCAAGGCGCAGGGCATCACCACGATTCTGGTCGAACAAAACGCGGTGCGGGCGCTGAAACTGGCCGACCGGGCGGTGATCCTAGACACCGGCGGCGTGGTCTTTGACGGCACCGCCGCCGAGGTGCTGGACAATGCGGAACTGCGCGCAGAATACCTCGCGATCTGACCTAAGGTCACTCAAGTCCGGCGCGCGCGGCTGAGGCCCAGCCTCATTCTCACGCCCCGGACCGCTTTGCGCGACAAAAAACCGATCCTACCCCCTAGACAACAGTTGGCTTTTCATGGCTTTGCCCATGCCCTATAAGCGTGCCAATCAATCGCGCAGCGACGGGCCGCAGGCCTGCCGAAATCTTCGAGGATCCAATGACAAACAAAACCCATGACGCTGACGTGGCCTTCATCAAGGCCCTCGCCGAGCTGCTGAACGAAAACGATCTGACCGAGCTTCAGGTGAAACGCGACTATGCCGAGGATGACAGCCTGAACGTGCGCGTCAGCCGCAAGCCCCCGCAGCAGGTCATGGCCGCCCCCCAGCAGCAGTACCAAGCCGCCCCGGCGCCTGCCGCCGCATCGGCCCCTGCGGCGGCCCCCGCAGCTTCTGCCCCTGCCGCAGACGCCGATCCTGCAGATCACCCCGGCGCCGTGACCTCGCCCATGGTCGGCACCGTCTATCTGCAAGCCGAGCCGGGCGCGCCGGCGTTCATCTCCGTCGGGGCCTCCGTCTCCGAAGGTGACACGCTTCTGATCGTCGAGGCGATGAAGACCATGAACCACATCCCCGCCCCCCGCGCCGGCACCGTCAAGCGCATCCTCGTCGGCGACGGCGATGCCGTGGAATTCGGCGCGCCGCTGGTCATCCTGGAATAAGGGCCGGACATGTTCAGCAAAATCCTAGTCGCCAACCGGGGAGAGATCGCGCTGCGCGTCATCCGCGCGGCCCGCGAGATGGGCATCCAGACCGTCGCGGTGCATTCCACCGCCGACAGTGACGCGATGCACGTGCGTATGGCCGACGAATCCGTCTGCATCGGCCCGCCCTCCTCGACCCAATCCTACCTCTCGATCCCAGCGATCATCGCCGCCTGCGAGATCACCGGCGCCGAGGCGATCCACCCCGGTTACGGCTTTCTGTCGGAAAACGCGAATTTCGTGCAGGTGATCGAGGATCACGGGCTCACCTTCATCGGCCCCACCGCCGAGCATATCCGCGTCATGGGCGACAAGATCACCGCCAAGGACACGATGAAAAAGCTCGGCGTGCCCTGCGTGCCCGGCTCCGAAGGCGGGGTCACCTCGCTGGAAGAAGCCAAGCGCATCGGTGAGGAAATCGGCTATCCGGTCATCATCAAGGCGACCGCCGGTGGCGGCGGCAAGGGCATGAAAGTGGCACAGACCGCCAAGGACATGGAAAAAGCCTTCCAGACCGCGCGGGCCGAGGGCAAGTCGAACTTCGGCAACGACGAAGTCTACATCGAGAAATACCTCACCACGCCGCGCCACATCGAAATTCAGGTCTTTGGCGACGGCAAGGGCAATGCCGTGCATCTGGGCGAGCGGGACTGTTCGCTGCAGCGTCGCCACCAGAAGGTCTTTGAGGAGGCCCCCGGCCCTTCGATCACCGCCGAAGAGCGCGCCCGCATCGGCAAGACCTGCGCCGACGCCGTGGCCAACATCAACTACATCGGTGCCGGCACGATCGAGTTCCTCTACGAGAACGGCGAGTTCTACTTCATCGAGATGAACACCCGTCTGCAGGTGGAACACCCGGTGACCGAGGCGATCTTTGGCGTCGATCTGGTGCGCGAACAGATTCGCGTGGCCGAGGGCCTGCCGATGTCCTTCACGCAGGACGATTTGCAGATCAACGGCCATGCCATCGAGGTGCGCATCAACGCCGAGAAACTGCCAAACTTCGCGCCCTGCCCGGGCAAGATCACGCAGTATCACGCCCCCGGCGGGCTTGGCGTGCGGATGGATTCGGCGTTGTATGACGGCTATTCGATCCCGCCCTTCTACGACAGCCTGATCGGCAAGCTCATCGTGCACGGCCGAGACCGTCCCGAGGCGCTGGCCCGACTGGGGCGCGCTCTGGGTGAGTTGATCGTGGACGGTGTCGATACCACCGTGCCGCTGTTCCACGCCCTGCTGGCCGAAGAAGACATCCAATCGGGTGGCTACAACATCCACTGGCTTGAGCATTGGCTGGAAACCAACCTCGGCGACGGCTGACATGACATGTCGGATCTGACGCCCGAGATCCTGCTCCACGGCTATTCCATCGGGATTTTCCCCATGGCGGAACACCGCGACGACCCGGAAATCTTCTGGGTCGATCCGCGGCGCCGTGGGGTGATGCCGCTCAACGGTTTCCACATCTCGCGCTCTCTGGCCCGCGCCATTCGGCGCAGCACATTCCACCACACGATCAACCGTGATTTCCAAGCTGTCGTGGCCGGTTGCGCCGACCGCGAAGACACATGGATCAATGCCGAGATCACCGCGCTCTACACTGCGTTGCACCGCGCGGGCTATGCCCATTCGCTTGAAGTTTGGGACGGGGATACGCTGGTTGGCGGCGTCTATGGCGTGACGCTGGGGCGCGCGTTCTTTGGCGAGAGCATGTTTTCGCGCCGGACCAATGCGTCAAAAATAGCGCTGGCGGCGCTGGTGGATCGGCTGCGCCGCGCGGGGTTCACCCTGTTCGACACGCAGTTTTTAACCGATCACCTCGCCTCTCTCGGGGCGGTGGAGATTTCGCGGGCAGAATATCACGCGCAGCTCGATGTGGCGAAACGCGGTAATGCGCGGTTCAGCGCGCCTAAGTTGGACAGCCTTCAGGACGTGCTGCAGCGCATGACCCAGATATCATAGCGAAAATGCTCCAGCGCGTGCAGCGCCGGGGCCGAGGCGATCATCCAACCGGAAAACAAGGCGCTGTCGCTGCCCTTTTCGGTGATCTCAAGCGCGGCATAGGCATTGGCCGCCGGATCCCCCGCGGGATAGCGGCAATCGACCATGGTGATCTGCAAATTGCCCAAGGTCAGGCGGTCACCCTTGGCGATCTCCAGATCGGTCGTATCGCCCGAAATCTTGTCCAAGGCACGCAACACGCCGCCCGTGGCACTGGCGACCTGCCCCCCCTCTTGAGCGTGAAGCGGCGCGGCCAGCACAAGCGCGGCCAAGAGAAGCTTTTTCATGGGTCCACCCGGATTGCGTGAGCTTTGGGGCCGCGCGAAAGGCGGGGCCAACCGATCATTCAGGCTGCCAGGCCTCGTAATCCTTACGTTCGACAGGTTCGGCGCGGCGCAGCGACCCGGCGGGCGCATAGGCCATGGCGGTGCCGGTGCGATTCTCCACATGGGCCTTTTCCCACGGCTTATGCGCCAGCGGCTTGTCGGTCGGCGGCTCATCCCATGTGCGGTGCAGCCAGCCATGCCAATCGGGGCTCACGCGGCTCGCCTCGGCCTCACCGTTGAAGATGACCCAGCGTTTGCTGTCATCGGCGTTGCGGTAATAGACGTTGCCCTGCGCGTCTTCGCCCACCTTGCTGCCCTTGCGCCAAGTGAAAAGCTGGGTGTTCAGCGTCTGACCGTTCCACCACGTAACACTGCGCAGAAGTGAATTGAGAATGCCCATTGAGGTCTCCGTTCCTGTTGCCCGTTATATGCACCATGGAGGCTTTGGCGTCCAGCCTCACCGCGCAGGAGGTTCCACGCGCGGCAGGATTCACCACCGCAAATCAGCCCTCTGCCGCCGCGCGCAAAAGGGCCGTGCATTCGATCTCAATCCGGTATTTCGGGTCGATCAGCCCGCATTCGATCATCGTCGCGGCGGGCGGATGCGCGCCGAAGGCGGCACGTAGAAGCGGCCAGCAGGCTTCGAACTCCACCGCGTCGGGCAGCATATAGGTGACGCGCACCACATGGGCGAAATCACTGCCCGCCTCGGTCAAGGCCGCCTTGATCGTTGCCAGTGCCGCCGCGCATTGCGCTGTCACCTCTGCCCCCTCACCCACGGTGCCGGAGACATGGACCATGCCCCCCGCCACCACAGCGCGGCTGTAGCCGATCTTGTCCTCATAGATACCGCCCGATGAAATGCGCTGCATAAAGCCCTCTCCTGAAACGCAAAAGGGCGGGCCAGATGGCCCGCCCCTATGACTTTGCCTTACGCGCTTAACCCGCGCTGGCTGGTTCTTTGCTTTCGCTGTCAGCGTGGATCATCAACGGCTTGGCCTCGGATGAGACGGCCTCCTCGTTGACGACCACTTCGCTCACCGTCTCCAGCCCCGGCAGTTCGAACATCGTGTCGAGCAGGATGTCTTCGAGGATGGAGCGCAGGCCCCGCGCGCCGGTCTTCCGCTCGATCGCGCGTTTGGCGATGGCTTGCAGCGCGTCATCGGTGAAGGTCAGCTGCGTGTCCTCCAATTCGAACAGACGCTGGTACTGCTTGACCAAAGCGTTCTTCGGCTCGGTCAGGATGGTGACCAAAGCGTCCTCGTCCAGATCTTCGAGCGTCGCCAGAACCGGCAGACGGCCTACGAATTCCGGGATCAGGCCGAACTTCAGCAGGTCTTCGGGTTCGAGGTCAGTGAAAATCTCACCAATGCCGCGGGCGTCATTGTCACGCACATCGGCGCCAAAGCCCATGGCAGAGCCTTTGCCGCGCTGCGCGATGATCTTGTCGAGACCGGCGAAAGCACCACCGCAGATGAAGAGGATGTTCGTGGTGTCCACCTGCAGGAACTCCTGCTGCGGATGCTTGCGCCCGCCCTGCGGCGGCACGGAGGCCACGGTGCCTTCCATCAGCTTCAGCAGCGCCTGCTGGACGCCCTCACCCGACACGTCGCGGGTGATCGAGGGGTTTTCCGACTTGCGGGTAATCTTGTCGACCTCGTCGATATAGACGATGCCGCGCTGTGCGCGCTCGACGTTGTATTCCGACGCCTGCAACAGCTTGAGAATGATGTTCTCCACATCCTCACCGACATAGCCGGCTTCGGTCAGCGTGGTCGCATCGGCCATGGTGAAGGGCACATCAAGGATGCGCGCCAGCGTCTGCGCCAGCAACGTCTTCCCGCAGCCGGTGGGGCCGATCAGCAGGATGTTGGATTTCGCCAGTTCGATATCGCCGCCCTTCTGGGCGTGGTTCAACCGCTTGTAGTGGTTGTGGACCGCCACCGAGAGCACGCGCTTGGCCATCGCCTGACCGATCACATAGTCGTCCAACACGCCGCAGATGTCGCGGGGCGTGGGCACGCCATCGGTCGCCTTGAGGCCCGAGGCTTTGGTCTCTTCTCGGATGATATCCATGCACAGCTCGACGCATTCGTCGCAGATGAACACGGTCGGCCCCGCAATCAGCTTGCGCACCTCGTGCTGGCTCTTGCCGCAGAAGCTACAGTAGAGCGTATTTTTGCTGTCGTTGCCGGAATTATTCGCCATCTCAAACCTTTCAGGTCTGTCGTGTATGTCCGCCCCGGTCTTGGGGCCGCGAGATTTGGCCTCAAGCTTAGGCCAGTGACCCCGGCGCTACAATCGCAAAATATGCAGCGCCGGGCCCCTTCGATTACTTGTCTTTCTTGTCCTTGCCACCGGCGGCGGCCTCATCGGCCTTGCCACGGCTTTCGACGATCTCATCCAGATGGCCCCATTCCTTGGCTTCCTCGGGCGTCATCCACAGATCACGGTCGAGGGCTTTTTGAACGGTTTCCAGCGGCTGGCCGGAGTGTTTGACATAGAGCTGATACATCCGCTCACGGGTGCGCTCGATGTGCCGCGCCGAGATCAGGATATCTTCGGCCATGCCCTGCGAACCGCCGGAGGGCTGGTGGATCATCACCTCGGCATTGGGCAGCGCGAAACGCATGCCCTTTTCGCCGCCGATCGCGATGACCGACCCCATGGAGGCCGCCATGCCGCAGATCAGGGTGGAGACCTTGGGCTTGATGTATTGCATCGTGTCGTAGATCGACAGGCCCGCCGTCACCTCGCCACCGGGCGAGTTGATGTACATGCTGATTTCCTTGGAGGGGTTCTCGGCCTCAAGGTGCAACAGCTGGGCGACGACCAGATGGCTCATCCCGCTGTGGATCGGGCCGTTGACGAAGATGATCCGCTCTTTCAGCAGACGCGAGAAGATGTCGTAGGACCGCTCGCCCCGGCTGGTTTGCTCAACCACCATCGGGACAAGCGTGTTCATATAGGTGTTGATCGGATCGTTCATGCGTGCCTGCCTCAGTTCCTGTTCGCGGGACCATACCCGCAAAACTGTTACCCAGAGATTAGTCCCCCCGGTATGGGGGTTCAAGGGGGGCAGGCACGACAGTCTGCGCTAATCGCGCCGATCACTCCGACGCGTCGCGCAGGTAGGCGATCAACGCGTCGATATCCTCGGGCTTGCGCACACCTCGGAACGACATTTTAGTGCCTTTCATGAAACCCTTAGGGTCCGCCAGAAAGGCGCTCAACTCATCGTGAGACCAGACCAACCCCTCTGCCGCTGCGGCCTGCATGGCTTTGGAGTAGCGGAAGCCGTCAACCGCACCCGCCGGACCATCCACGATGCCGTTCAGCATCGGCCCGACACGGTTCTTGGCCTTGGCGCCGATCTGGTGGCAGGATTTGCATTTGCGAAACGCTTTCTCCCCGGCCTTGATCAGCGCGGGATCTGCGGCGGGGGCTTCGGCCACTCCGACCGGCGCGGGGGGCTCTTCGGGGGCAGGCTCCGCCGCGGCTTTGGTCTCTTCGGCCTTAGCCTCTTCGGCTGCGGCCTTGGCGGCGGTCTCCTCGGGCGTCACGTCCAGCACGGCGGCGCGCATGGTGATCTCGACCGAGGGTTTGCAATCGCTCATGCAGGGCTCTTGTTTGAAGGACGCAAACTCAACCTCCGCCCGGTCATCGGGTTTGAAGGCCTCCTCATTCGGCAGGCGCAGCTTGGCGAAGTTCTCTGACGAGAGCACGAAATCCTCATCCACCTCGTCATTGAGATAGAGCAAATAGGCGGTGATCGCATAGACCTCGTCATCGCTCAGCGACTGCGCATCGCCGAAGGGCATCGCCCGGTTCACATAGTCGTAAACCGTTGAAAGGTATGGCCAATAGCTACCGATCGTTTTGACGGGGCGCATGTCGGTCAGGTTGCCCTGCCCGCCCGCGAGGACCGGCCAACGGCCCGTGCCCTCGCCAAAGACACCGTGGCAGGAGGCGCATTTCTCGGTGTAAATCTCATCCCCGGTCATCACGTCGCCGCGACCCTCGGGCAGACCTGTGCCGTCAGGGCGCACATCGATATCCCACAGCGCGATCTCTTGAGGAGTGGCGGCGCGGCCGAGGCCCAAAGGCTCGCCGGCCAGCGGGCTTGCCAGCGCGGTGGTCAGGAGGGCAGCTTTAAGAAATCTCGACATTTTCGGCCTTTCCGTCTGCATCGACCGCCCAGGTCTGGATGCCGTTGTTGTGGTAGATCGAATTCTCGCCCCGGACCGCGCGCAGCGCGTGTTTGGTGGGCTGGACGTAGCCGGTGCTGTCATGCGCGCGGCTTTGCAGCAGCAAGGGTTTGCCGTCCCATTCGAAGTCGAAGTAGAAGCGGTGCAGCGCCTTGGACGTGCTCGGCCCGTCCATCCGCGCCTGATGCCAGGTGATGCCACCGTCGAGCGTCACGTCCACGCGCGGGATCGTGCCGCGGCCCGACCAAGCGAGGCCGGTCAGAACGGTCGGCCCCGGGCCATGGGTGATCGGCGCCTGCGGGCTGGGGCTGGTGATGACCGATTTCGCGTCCATCTCCCAAGTGAAGCGCCGCGCCACACCGTCGGCCATAAGGTCGGTATATTTGCTGGTCTCCTCGCGGTGGTGCCAAGGCTGGTCGCCGACCTCGAGCCGGCGCAGCCATTTGACCCACATGTTGCCCTCCCATCCGGGCACGACGAGGCGCACCGGGTAGCCTTGTTCGGGGCGCAGCGCCTCGCCGTTCATCTTGAAGGCCACGAGGCAATCGTCGAGCGCCTTTTCCATCGGGATCGACCGGCTCATCGCCGCGGCATCCGCGCCCTCGGCCAGCAGCCACTTGCCCTCGGGCTTCACGCCCGCCTCCTCCAGCACCAGCCGCAGCGGGACGCCGGTGTATTGGACGTTGTGGATCATGCCGTGGGTGAACTGGCAGCCATTGAGCTGCGCGCCGCGCCACTCCATGCCGGAGTTGGCCGCACATTCGAGGAAATAGACATGGTTCTCGCGGGGGAAGCGGTGCAGGTCGTCCATCGTCAGCACCAGCGGCTTGTCGACCAGCCCGTTGATCATCAGCCGGTGCTGCGCGGGATCCACTTTGGCCACGCCCGAGTGGTGCCGTTCAAAGCAAAGCCCGTTGGGGGTGATGGTCCCATCAAGGTCATGCAGCGGGGTGAAGTTAATCGAGCTCACCGGGTCGGCGGTCAGCCATTCCACAGTGCGGCGTTTCACATCCGCCTCATGCGGCGAGGGCATGCCGTAGGGCGCGACATCGACGCCGTCCCCCAACTCCTGCATCCATGGATGGATCGCGATGCCCGGATCGGTCTGCGCGGCACTGGCTTGCCCTGCCAGCGTCCCCGCGGCCGCCGCCCCTGCCCCCGTCAGAAAGGCACGGCGCGATGGCCCCTTGTGGTTCTCTTCTGTCATGTCGTGGCCCTCACATATTCAAATTCATTTTATTGAATTTGTATCTATGTGAGAACCCCTATTCTCATTTTTCTTACTTTGGCAGAACGAATTTCACCGGGGTCCGGGCGCCTTCGCCCACGGTGTTCAGTTTGGAGATATGGCTTTCCACCACGTCCCAGATCGGCGGACCTTCGGTGCCTTCGTTGACGGAGGCCCAACCGGCCACGACATAGCTGCGCTGCGGATCAATCGGCTCGCCGGTGCTGAGCAAGGTCATCTCGCTGATGCGCTCGCCCTGCGGCTTGGCGATGTCCATCTTGAAGCCCATGCCACCGACGCGCACCATGTCCCCGCCCTGCTGGTAATAGGGATCGGGGTTGAACAGGTTGTCGCCCACGTCCTCCAGCACGACTTTCAGGAATTCGCCCGTCATTTCCGTGCGATAGGCATTGGGATAGGTCATGGCGGTGACGTTGAAGATATCCTCGCGGGTGATGTCCTGACCCGGCAGGATCGACGGCCCCCAGCGGACCCCGGGGCTGAGCGCGATCTCGGCGTCGCGCTCGCTCAGCAGCGCGTCGCAAATAAGGTCGTCCCAGGTGCCGTTGAAGTTGCCACGGCGGTAGAGCAGCGCATCGCTCTGCCCCACCACATGGGTCAGATCCTCAAGGAAAGGCGCGCGCTGCGCGTCGATCAGCTTGGCCACCTCCGCGTCCGGCGTGATCAGGTCCGAGAAGATCGGGATGAGCTTGTGCCGCAGGCCCATCATCTTGCCGTCGCGCACGTCCAGATCGACGCGGGAGACGAATTTCCCGTTCGAGCCGGAGGCGATAATATGCGTCTCGCCCACCAGCACCGGTTCGGGCAGCGCGTCATGGGTATGGCCCGAGAGGATCACGTCGATCCCCTTGACGATCCCGGCCATCTTCTTGTCGACGTCGAAACCGTTGTGGCTCAGACAGACGACCAGTTCGGCCCCCTGCGCGCGGACCTCGTCGACCATCTGCTGCATATGCTCGTCGCGGATGCCGAAGGAGTATTCGGGGAACATCCAGCCGGGGTTGGCGATCGGCATATAGGGAAAGGCCTGCCCGATGACGGCGATCTTTACGCCGCCGCGCTCGAAGAATTCGTAGGGCTTGAACAGCTCTGCCGGTTCGTCCCATTCGCGGTCAAAGATGTTCTGGCCGAGGGCGGCGAAGGGCAGCCCCTCGACGATCTCCTGTACCCGCTCGGAGCCCAGCGTGAACTCCCAGTGGAAGGTCATCGCATCGGGCTTCAGCGCGTTCATCACGTTGACCATGTCCTGACCCTCGGTCTTGAGACAGGTCATCGAGCCGTGCCATGTATCGCCGCCGTCCAAGAGCAGCGCGTCAGGGCGGTCGGCGCGGATGGCATTGAGCACGGTGGCCACGCGGTCGAGCCCGCCGACCTTCCCGTAGGCCTGTGCTTGGGCCACGAAATCGTCGTAGGTCAGGGCATAATCCAGCGGCGTGCCGCCGCCGATGCCGTAGCGGACGCGGAAATCCTCGCCGGTGATATGGGGCACCTTGCCGCGGTTCTCGCCCACGCCGATGTTCACGGCGGGCTCGCGGAAATAGATCGGCTTTAGCTGGGCATGGATGTCGGTCACATGCATCAGGGTGACATTGCCGAACTTCTCGAACTCCAGAAGCGCGTCCTGATCAAAGCGGTCCTGCGCCGCCAGCCGCGCCCAGTTGCCGAAGCCCGAGCCGCCGTAGATGGAGGCCGCAGCCATGGACATTTGCAGAAAATCACGGCGAGACAGCATGTTACGCTCCAGCACTTGAAAACAGGGAAAGGCCCCGCCCCCGGGACGGGGGGCGGGATCAGGTCAGGCGAAACGCCCGGAAGTTAAATCAGTTACGCACCGAGGGGGCTTCGACCGACAGGCCGTTGCCGCGGCTGGCGACGTAAAGCTCCAGCGCCACGAACTCGGGGCTGCCGGGGCTGAAGGTCTCGGCCCGCGTGTCGCGCACGCAGCCCTTGAAACGCGCGTGGGCGCTGTTGAGCTTGGTGTTCTTCAGACGGTAAACCGGGAAGCCGTTGATCTGGCCCTGGCTCAGGTGATCGGCCCGGATCATGTTGCCGTAGTTGTCCTCGTGGCAGTTGGCGCAGCTGAGTTCAAGCTGGCCGTAGCGGGTGTAATACATCTCCTTGCCCTGTTCCCATGTGCTCTGGGCCGGGCCGTCGATCGCCACGTTGACCGGCATGCCGCGCGACTGGACCGAGATCAGCGCTTCCATCGCCGTCATCTGGTTGCCGGTGTACTTGTAGGGCTCCGCGCCCATCTGGTTCTCGCGGCAGTCGTTGATCTGCTGCGCCAGCGTGCGCACCTCGCCCGCGTCCTCGTTCCACTTCGGATAGACCGCGCGGACCCCCTTCATCGAGGTTTCGACATCGTTGTGGCAGGAGGCGCAGGATTTGCCCTCGCTGCCCTCTGCCGTGTCCCAAGCCGCCTGCGCCTGATCGACAAAGATCATGCCAGAGTTGTCGAAGTCGTCCATTTGAAGCTGCTGCGTCTCGTCCGAGCGGAAACGCCAGCCAGACATGATCTCGGGCAAGGCGCCGTCGAGATGCGCGGGCGCATCGGTCTTGGTCACAATCTCGATCTCGCCGTTGACGACAAGCTCGGCCTCCTCATCGGCGGCCCCCAGCGTGGGGGCGGCCACCAAAAGCGCCGCGACCGCGGTCATTGCCTTGAATTTCATGTCTTTCCTCCCTGTTCCATGCGCCGCTTGGCTGACCCGGTGGGTCAGCCGATGGCGATGGATTTGACTTCTTCGTAGACCGAACCGTCGTCGTCGTACCACGTGAACTTGAACTCTCCCGCTTCCGGAACGGTGGCGTCGAATTCGAAATAGGGGTTGGTCGACATCGCCGGTTCCATCTTCACGTCGATCACGTTCTCGCCGTTGAACTCGGCGGTGAAGCGGTTGATGATCGAACGCGGGATGACGTTGCCGTCGCTGTCCTTGCGCTGGCCCGATTCCATCGGGTGGCTGATCAGCGTCTTGATCGTGATGACCTCGCCGGCCTCGGCCTTTTTCGGCACTTTGACGCGGGGTGTTACACCTTCTGCCATTTTCTAAACTCCTGATTTGGGGCGCGCGGGCTTAGCCGCCGCAGCCACCGATTGTAACTTTGATCTCAGCGCTGGTGCGGGCGAATGTGCCGTCTTCCAGCTTGGCGATGGCGATGACATCTTGGGTCTGCGCCAGCCGGATGCGGGTGGAGGCGCTGCGCGAGCCCGCCAGCGGGCCGAAGTTGAAGGTGCCCACGGGCGGCGTCGGGTTGCCCGCAGCGAGCACCATGATGGCCGAAGCGCCCGGTGCCTCGACCGAGATCGGCACGGTGTTGCCATTCTCCGCAATTTCAGGCGCGGTCAGGGTCACGCCGGTGTCGGCCATATCGGCCCCGCCAGTGAATTCCGCGATCAGTTCGTCCACCGTGGCGGCCGAAGCCCCCACCGGCAGGATGGTCAGCGCCATGGCGCCAAGGCCGAGGCCCAGAGTTTCACGTCTTGAGAAGTTCATCTCTCATCTCCTTGTTCGTCTGCGGCGCGGGGCGCCGTCATTCCGTTCCACGAGGCCTAGGCTCGCGATCTCTTGCACCGGTCCACCGCCGCCGCCTGCTCTCGCAGGGCGGCGGGGCCGCGTTACTCTTCCTTAAGCGTCGCCAGAAAGGCCACGACATCTTCGATTTGCTGCGCGTCCAGCAGCGGCGGCAACGGTTCGGTCCCCGCTTTGCCGGTGAAGCCGTCGCCGGGGCGGATGTAGCCGCTGGTCTTGTAATAGGACGGCATCATCGAGCCTTCGAAGGTCATCTTGCTATTGGCCACGATGCCGCGCAACTCGGCCTCGTTCCAGCGGTCGCCCGCCCCGTCGAGCATCGGACCGATTTCGCCCTGAAAGGGAACCTCGCTAAGCGCGCTGATCTGGTGGCAGGCCACGCAGTTGCCCGCTTTCTTGCTGCCGACGATGGCCGCACCCTTGGCGGCATCGCCGGGTGTCCCGGTCAGGGATTGTTCAACCGAACCATAGTCATCATAGGTCACGTCGGCAGGTGCCACGGTTTCAGCGGCGGCCAGAACGGGCGCGCCCGACACAATTGCGGCGGCGATCCATCTCATCATCGAAAACTTCCTCCCAGTGCCGATCACGGTGATGTGTGATCCGGTTTACCTGACCCTAAGACAGGGATGCGGCGCGGCGCAACAACAAATTCAAACTTTTGAATAGCTTTCCACGTGCGGCGCCGCTTTCCCCGGTCAATCGGTGCTGCCATTGTTGCGCTCTTGGATCATCCGCGCGTGGTAGCGTTGGAAATCCTCATCGCCGTCGAGCGCGTAGCGTTCCTCGTTCACCCAAGTGAGCATATCAAGCGTCGTGCCCTTGCCGAACGCCCCCGGCATCACCGCCACCGCCGCCTGCGGCGCGGTCGCATCTTCGGGCACCTCATGGGGCAGGAACATCAGCGTCGGGGTGAAGAGAATCCCCCATTTCCGCGCCATCTGCTTTTCCGAGAGCGTCTCCCCGTCGAAATCGGTCACTTCGATATCGCCATGCAGGTTCAGCTGCACGACAAAGTAATTCTCTTCGATGTAATTGGCGATTTCGGGGGTGGGAAAAACCTCTTCGTGCATCTTGGTGCAATAGATGCAGCCGCGTTGTTCGAACATCAGCATCAGACGTTTGTCCTCGCCCCTAGCCTCCTCCAGATCCTCGCGCAGGTCTTTGAAGGTGTCGCGCATCCAGGGTGTCTTGTGCAGCCCATCGTCGCCCAGTTCCGCCGCGGCCAAAGGCCAAGCCAGCATCGCCGCCGCCACTGCGGCCCCTATCCTCGATCCGATCATCTTGGCGTCCTCCTCCTGATTGTTGCATCTATCCTAGCGTCGTGAAGCTGGGGAACCAACGGATCATCGCATCCGCGATCAGTTGCACCCCGCCGGTCACGATCAGCACGGCAAAGAGGATCAGCATCACCCCCATCGCCTTTTCCACCTTTTGCACCAGCGCCATATGCCGCGCGGCCCAGTTGAGAAACGGTTTGGCGAAAAGCGCGGCCACCACGAAGGGCGCGGTCATCCCCGCGCCATAGGCCGCCAGCAACAGCCCGCCCCGGGCGATATCGCCCATGCCTGAGGCGATCATCAAGATCGCCGCCAGCGCGGGGCCGACGCAGGGTGTCCAGCCAAAGCCGAAGGCCAGCCCCATGACATAGGCGCCCCAGACCGAGGTGGGCTTGCCGCCCCCCTCCAGCCGCGCCTCGCGGTAGAGCAGCGGCACTTTGATCACGCCGAGGAAGTGCAGACCGAAGACTGTCAGGATCGCTGCCGCAACCCAGCTCAGCGGCTCAAGGTACTGGGTGAACACCTGCCCGATGGCCGTGGCACCCATGCCGAGCAGAACAAAGATCGTCGTGACCCCAAGCGCGAAGAGCACCGAGGACAGCACCAAGCGCCGCTGCGCCCCCGGCGCGATTGCGCCATCGCTGCGCAATTCGGTGACGCTGAGCCCCGCCATATAGCTAAGGTAGAATGGCACCATCGGCAGAATACAGGGCGTAAAGAAGCTGAGCAGCCCTGCGAAAAGCGCGCCTGCATAGGTGATGTCGAACATGTTACCCCCCACCCGCGCCGCGCCGGTCCGCCACGCTTGAACAATTCACATATTCAAATTACGTTGAGTGTCGTCCAAACGTCAATCAGGCAAGCCGATGATCCGCACACTGACCGCATTGAGCCTTGCGGCGCTGACCGCCCTGCCCGCCCGGCCCGTCGAGGCGGTGGAACTGGTCATGGTCGAACAGCCCGGCTGCATCTACTGCCAGCGTTGGGACGAAGAGATCGCCCCCGCCTATCCCAAGACCGCCGAAGGGGCTTTCGCCCCGCTGCGCCGCGTCGATATCTCCGCCGTGGAGGAAAGCGTCACCCCGCAGCGTGCGGTGATCTTCACCCCGACCTTTTTGCTGGTCGAAGACGATGTCGAATTGGGCCGCCTCGAAGGCTACCCCGGTGCGGAGTTCTTCTGGCCCATGCTTGATACGCTCTTGCACGACAAGACCGATTTCGAGGACCCGACCGAATGACAAGCCTGCCCGTGATGACCCCCGACATGTCCCAAGAGGACATGGACCGGATGCTGACCAATGCCGTGACCGCGTCGAACTTCCTCAAGGCGATCAGCCATGAGGGGCGGTTGATGATCCTTTGCCACCTCGTCTCTGGCGAGAAATCGGTGAGCGAGTTGGAGGCGCTGCTGTCCACCCGACAGGCAGCGGTGTCGCAGCAGCTGTCGCGGCTCAGGCTCGAAGGTCTGGTCACGCCGCGCCGCGATGGCAAGACGATCTATTACCGGCTGACCGACGACCGCCCGCGCAGGATGCTGGAACTGGTCTACGAATTGTTCTGCAAGGATGATTGAGCTTTGGGGCCAGCCGCTGACCGCCGCCCTTCTGGGCGGGCTGGGCGGCGTGTTGCTGGGCCTCGCCGCACGATTGGGGCGGTTTTGCACCCTCGGCGCGATCGAAGACCTGCTCTATGGCGGATCGGGCGACCGAATGCGGATGTGGGGGCTGGCCATCGGGGTGGCGATGCTGGGCAGTTTCACCCTTGCCAGCTTGGGGCTGATCAACCTCGACCGCGCCTTTCACCTGACGATTGCCTTCTCTTGGGCGCCTGCGGTCTTTGGCGGGCTGATCTTCGGCTATGGCATGGCGCTGGCGGGCACCTGCGGCTTTGGCGCTTTGGCGCGGTTGGGCGGCGGTGACCTGCGCGCCTTCGTGATTGTCTTGGTCATGGGGCTTGCGGCCTTTACCGTGCTCTCCGGCCCGCTTGCCCCGGCGCGCGCCCTGCTCTTCCCGCGTCAAATGAACGCCGGGCCGCCGGATGGTATCGCCCATGCGGTCGCCGCGCTTACGGGCGGATCGGTGGCGCTGATCGGCATTCTGCTGGGCCTTGCGGTCTGCCTGCTGATGCTCGGCGCCCGCAGTTTTCGCCGCGATCTGCGCAAAGTGATTTGGGGCGCCGTGGCCGGGCTTGCGATCACCTCGGGCTGGGCGGGCACGGCGTGGCTGGCGCGGACCGGTTTTGGCGCGCAAACGCTCATGTCACATAGCTATGCCGCCCCCGTGGGAGAGACGCTGCTCTATGCGATGCAGGGGTCGGTCCGCCCGCTGAGTTTTGGCATCGGCTCGGTCGCGGGGGTCTGGGTCGGGGCCTTTCTGGGTTCGCTCTGGCAGGGGCATTTCCGCTGGGAAGCCTGCGAAGACCCGCGCGAACTCCGCCGCCAGATATTCGGCGCGGGGCTGATGGGGGCGGGTGCGGTGATCGCCATGGGCTGCACCATCGGGCAAGGCATCTCGGCCATCTCGGTGCTGGCCTTCAGCGGGCCGGTGACCCTGGCTGCGATCTTTGCGGGCGCGGCTTTGGGCCTGCGCCAACTCATCGTAGGATTTCGCCGCAGCACAGTCTGACGCGTCATAAAACCGTGACAGTCATGGTGCAAATGGAGGCCAGCCAAGTCACCTGAGGAAGCATGATGACCCGCCGCGAGATTCTCAACGACCCCGCCATCGGCAACAAGGCCGAAGCCTTTGAGGCCTTCGACGACATCCCCACCAACGCGAACCTGTCGCGCACCATCGGCGATGTGATCAACGCCCGCTATGGCCGCCGCGACATCCTGCGCGGAATGCTTGGGGTTTCGGCCACCACCGCCCTTTTCGGCACCGCCGCCGCCATCGCCCCGTCCAAAGCCCGCGCCGCCGAGAGCCGCTATGTCTTTGACGAACTGGCATGGGGCAATGATGAGACCCACCACGTCGCCCCCGGCTATGACGCGCAGATCCTGCTACGTTGGGGCGATCCGATCACCGCCGACGCGCCCGAATTCGACGTGATGAACCAAACCGCCGCCGCGCAGCTCAAACAGTTCGGCTATAACAACGACTACGTGGGCTTTGTGCCGCTGAACGAAGACGGCAGCCGTGGCCTTTTGTGCGTGAACCACGAATACACCAATGAAGAGGTCATGTTCCCCGGCCTTGGCCGTCAGGACAAAGTCGACTTCAAAGGCATGACGCCTGAGTTGATCGACATTGAGATGGCGGCGCACGGCGGCTCGGTCGTCGAGATCGCCCGCGATGAGGTGGGCAAGTGGCAGGTAGTGCGTGATGGCAAGATGAACCGCCGCATTACCCCCCTCGACACCGCCATGACGCTGAGCGGCCCTGCCGCCGGTCACGCGCGGATGAAGACCAACGACGATCCTAGTGGCACCAAGGTCATCGGCACGCTCAACAACTGCGCGGGCGGGCTGACCCCTTGGGGCACATGGCTGATGGCCGAAGAGAACTTCCACGGCTATTTCTGGACCGACAAGCTGGACGCCGAAGGCAAGCCCGACATCACGGGCGCTGTGGAAGAGCGGTCTTGGGAGCGCTACGGCGTGCCGGGCATGTGGTACGCTTGGGGCCAGAAGCACGACCGCTTCAACGTCGACGCCGAACCCAACATGCCCAACAAATTCGGCTGGGTGGTTGAGGTTGACCCAATGGACCCGACCTCCACCCCCATCAAACGCACCGCTCTGGGCCGTTTCCGCCACGAAGGCGCCGAGACCACGGTCAGCAAAGACGGCAAGCTGGTGGTCTATATGGGCGACGACAACCGCTTTGACTATCAGTACAAATACGTCTCTGCAGGCACGGTTTCCGATGATCCGGCAGCCAATGGCAATCTGCTGGACGATGGCACGCTCTATGTCGCGCGGTTCGAAGAGGACGGCACGATCAACTGGCTGCCGCTGGTGCATGGCACCGGGCCGCTGACCGCCGAGAATGGGTTTAACGACCAAGGCGACGTGATGATCGACACCCGTCTCGCCGCCGACCTGCTGGGCGCCACCCCGATGGACCGCCCCGAAGACGCGCAGCCGCGCGGCGATGGCACGGCCTATATCCTGCTGACCAACAACACCAAGCGCAAGCAGGGCGACACCAATGCCGCCAACCCGCGCCCGGAAAGCAGCTTTGGCCATATCATCGAAATCAAAGAAGCAAATGCCGACCACGCCGCCACCAGCGGCACTTGGTCGATCCTCGTGCAATGTGGTGACCCAAAGGTGGCCGAAGTCGGCGCCCAGTGGAACCCCGAGACATCGGAGAACGGCTGGTTCGGCAGCCCCGACAATGCCGCGATGGATGCCGACGGGCGCCTCTGGATCAGCACCGATCAGGGCAGCAGCTGGGGCAAAACCGGTAAATCCGATGGGCTTTATGCGCTTGAGACCGAAGGCGACGCGCGCGGCACCTCGAAGCTCTTCTTCCGCTGCCCCATCGGCGGTGAGATGTGCGGCCCCTACTTCACCGAGAATGGCGAAACGCTCTTTGTCGCGGTGCAGCACCCGGGGACGGATGGCACCAAGGACATCCCCGGTTTCGAGCGCGAAAGCACCTTTGAGGACCCGGCCACCCGCTGGCCCGACTTCGACCCCAAGATGCCCCCGCGCCCTGCGGTGGTCGTCATTACCAAGCAAGGCGGCGGCAAGATCGCCGTCTGATCAGAATTCTATAAAAGTCATTTCAGCATGTAAGATGTGGTGCAGCTTCCCCGGCTGCACCACTTTTTATTGGGCTGCTTCTATTAGCCAGCGCCTAAATCAGTCCGACAGGCAGTCAGACATGCTCTGCGCCATGCCGCGCAGCAGATCGGGGTAGAAGGAAACGCCCAGCTCCAGATCCGCGCCGATCGGGTCAAGCGTGCCGGTCCCGGTTTCCTGCCCTTCGGTCACGGCGGCAATCAGGCCGGGGTTGAACTGCGGCTCGGCAAAGACGCATTTCGCGCCGCTCTCGGCCACCAAGTCGCGCAGCTCTGCCACACGCGCAGCCCCCGGGGCGCGGGCGTCATTTTCACTGATGGCACCACGAGCTTCGATGTCGAAACGCGCTTCGAAATAGTGGTAGGCGTCATGGAAGACGATGAAGGGGCGGTCTTTGACCGGGGCGAGAGTCTCGGCGATGTCTTCCTCCAAGACCGCAAGCTCGGCCTGAGCGGCCTCGGCGTTCTCACGATATTGCGCGGCGTTCTCAGGGTCTAGCTCCGCCAGCGCCTCGGCGATCTGGCCCAGCCAAAGCTGCCCATTGCGCGGGTCGAGCCAGACGTGGGGATCGTCGCCGTCATGGGCGTGATCGTGACCTTCATGGCCGTGATCGTCGTGGCCGTGGTCCTCATGATCGTGGTCGTCGTGATCCTTCTCGCCATGTCCGTGATCGTCATGATCCCCGTGGTCGTGCCCCTCGTGGTCATGCGCCTCGTGATCGTGGTCGTGGTCGCCGTGGTCATGCTCTTCGTCATGCTCCTCGTGACCATGCTCTTCGTGGTCATGCCCCTCATGACCGTGGTCATCATGCCCATGCGCGTCGTGGTCATGCCCTTCCTCGGCGTGATCATGGCCCTCGTGACCCTCATGCCCCTCGTCACCGTGGCTATGCGGCTCAAAGGTCGCCCCTTCGCGGAAGGCCAGAACCCGCGTGCCGGGCTGCTCCATCAAGGCCAGATGGCTCGCACTGCTGGCCAGCGATTGCAGCGGATCCGCCAGCCATGGGGTCAGCGACGGGCCGACCCAAACGACCAAATCGGCCCCGCTCAGCGCGCGTGCCTCGGAGGGGCGCATGGCGTAGCCATGGGGCGAGCTGCGCGGCGGCACGATGAGGTCGGGCGTGCCGACCCCTTCCATCACCTGCGACACCAGCCCATGCACCGGGGCGATATCTGTCGCAACAGCAGGGACATCCGCCCAAAGCGGCGACGCGGCAGCGGCGAGAACGGCGGCGGGGAGCGTGAAACGATACATGGCAGACCTTCAAAATGTTATAGTATCACCTTGCTAACACCGCTGTTATAACATATCAATACCGAAACGAATTGAGGTTCCCCATGCGCCCCATAGGATTCAGTGATCATGACCACGCCGCCTGCGTGCGGAGCACCATGCAGGTGGCCGAAGCGCAATGCGCCGAACGCGGGCTGCGGCTGACCCCGGTGCGCCGCCGCGCGCTGGAGATCCTGCTGTCGGAACACCGCGCCTTGGGCGCCTATGACCTGCTCGCCCGCCTGTCGGCCGAGGGGCTGGGCGCGCAGCCCCCCGTGGCCTATCGCGCCTTGGATTTTCTGGTGAAAGCCGGGCTTGCCCATAAAATCGAAGCGCTCAATGCCTATGTCGGCTGCGTGCACCCGGGCGAGGATCACGCGCCCGCCTTTCTGATCTGCCGCAGCTGCCGCTCGGTGGCGGAGGCCGATACCACCCCGAACAAAAGCCGCCTTGGCGATGCCGCCCGCGCCGCCGGGTTCCGCATCGAGCGCAGCGTGGTCGAGGCCGAGGGCCTCTGCCCCGCCTGTCAGGAGCCCGGTGCATGAGCCTGATCAATACGCGCGGCCTGACCCTGCGCCACGACGGTCAGATCGCCCTGCGCGACGTGAACTTCAATATCGACGCTGGTGAGATCGTCACCATCGTCGGCCCCAACGGGTCGGGCAAATCCAGCCTGCTGCGCGCGCTGATCGGCGCGTTGAAACCGGCTGCGGGCAAGATCACCCGCAAACCGGGGCTGCGCATCGGCTATGTGCCGCAAAAGCTGCAAATCGACGCGACCCTGCCGCTCACCGTGCGCCGTTTCATCAACCTGCCCCGCCGCCAAAAGCCCGAGGCAATCCGCGAGGCGCTGGCCACCGTTGGCGTGCCGGAACTGGCAGAGCGGCAGATGGTCGACCTCTCGGGCGGGCAATTCCAACGCGTGCTGCTGGCCCGCGCCCTGCTGGAAAGGCCCGATCTGCTGATCCTCGACGAGGCGACGCAGGGGCTGGACCAGCCCGGCTCCGCCGCCTTTTACCGCCAGATCGAAGCCGTGCGCCAAGACCTCGGCTGCGCCGTGCTGATGGTCAGCCACGATCTGCATGTCGTAATGGCGGCCAGCGATCGTGTGCTCTGCCTCAACGGCCATGTCTGCTGCGAAGGCACGCCCGAGACAGTCTCCGAAGCGCCCGAATACCGCGCCCTCTTTGGCAGCGGCACCCAAGGGGCGCTGGCGCTCTACCGGCATGATCACGACCATCACCACCACCATCACGGCGCCGCCTGTGACGGCCACCACCAAGAGACTGAGAATGCTTGACGATTTCATTCTGCGCGCCGCCCTCGCCGGGTTGGGGGTGGCGCTGGCCGCCGCCCCTTTGGGCTGTTTCGTGATCTGGCGGCGCATGGCCTATTTCGGCGATGCCACTAGCCATGCTGCCCTCTTGGGCGTGGCGCTGGCGCTTGCGACCGATCTGCCGATCACCGCGGGCGTGCTTTTGGTGGCGCTCGTCATGGCGCTGGTGATCAGCACGCTGTCGGGCCGCAATGTCAGCGCCGACGCGCTTTTGGGCGTGATGGCCCATTCCGCACTGGCGCTTGGTCTGGTTGCCGTGTCCCTGCTGCCGGGACAGCGGGTCGATCTGTCCTCCTACCTTTTTGGTGAAATCCTCGCCGTGACGCGTTTTGACCTCGGCGTGATCTGGGGCGGCGCCGTGGCGGTGGCGCTGTTGCTGGCGTGGCGCTGGTCGGCGCTGCTGGCGGCGACGCTGAACCCCGATCTGGCGCAGGCCGCGGGCGGCAATCCGCGGCGGGAGCAGTTGATCCTGACGCTGGCGCTGGCAATCATGGTGGCCGTGGCGATCAAAGTGGTCGGCGCGCTGCTGATCGCGGCAATGCTGATCATCCCCGCCGCCACCGCCCGCCCTTTTGCCCGCACCCCGGAAACCATGGCTTTTTGGGCCATGGGTCTGGGCGCGGTAGCGGCCCTTGGGGGGCTGCTGGCCTCGTTGGAGTTCGACACGCCCACGGGGCCCAGCATCGTCAGCATCGCGGCGGGTCTCTTTGCGCTTTCCTCGGCCTTTTCGGCGGCCCTTCCGGCGCTGCGCCGCCGGGGGTGACCCCGACGGCGACTTGGCTTAACGCGTAATCACCGCGTCGGCTTCGATCTCAAGCTTGGCTTCATCCTCGACCAGACCGGCGACGACCACCATCGCCATGGCTGGGAAATGTTTGCCCATCACCTCGCGATAGGCGCGGCCCACGTCCTTTTGCGCGGCGAGATATTCTTTCTTATCCGTGACATACCACGTCAGCCGGGTGATATCCTCGGGCGTGCCGCCCGCCGCTTCGACCACGTCGCGGATGTTTTGCAGCGCCTGTTTCATCTGGCCGATGAAATCGTGGCATTCGAACTTCTGCTCGGCGGTCCAGCCGATCTGACCGCCGACGAACAGATGACCATCCGCGCTCAGCACGCCGTTTGCATAGCCTTTCGCGGGGGCCCAGCCTTCGGGCTGAATGATTTGATGCGACATGTCGTGTTCCTTTTTGTTAACAGTCACACGCCGAGGAATTGATCGGCGATTTGAGTATCGAGCGCGGGCATCGGACCGGCCCAGACCGAGCGGCCCCGTTCGAGGATGACGGCGTGATCGGCCACGCGCCGCAGCTCGGCGAGGGATTTGTCCACCACCAGAAGCGCCAGACCGCTGTCGCGCTTCAACTCGGCCACGGCGGCCCAGATTTCTTGACGCACCACCGGGGCCAGCCCCTCGGTCGCCTCATCCAACAGCAGGAGTTGCGGGTTGGTCATCAGCGCGCGGCCAATCGCCAGCATCTGCTGCTCCCCGCCCGAGAGCGAGCCTGCCGCCTGATCCCGCCGTTCCCCCAAACGGGGGAAGAGCTTGACCACCCGCGCCTCATCCCACGGGCCGGGGCGCGCGGCGGCGATGAGGTTTTCATGCACCGTCAGCGTCGCGAAACAGCGCCGCCCCTCGGGCACCAGCCCTACGCCAGCCTGTGCAGCGCGAAACGACGGCAGCCCCGCAATGTCGCGCCCATTCAGGCGCAGGCTGCCGCCGTCGTGTTTCAGCATTCGGCAGATCACCTTGATGGTCGAAGATTTGCCCATCCCGTTGCGCCCCATCAGCGCGCAGACCTCGCCCGCCTCCAGCGCCAGATCGACGCCGAAAAGCGCTTGTGTCGGCCCGTAGGAGGCGGTGATGTCCTTCAGTTCCAGCAGGCTCATGCCGCGTCCTCCTCGCCCAGATAGGCCACGCGGACCTGTGGATCGGCCTTGATCTCGGCCGCCGTGCCGCTGGCGATGATGCGCCCGTAAACCAGCACCGAGATGCGGTCGGCGAGTGCAAAGACCGCGTCCATGTCATGCTCCACCAACAGGATCGGCGCCTCGGCCCTGAGGCCATCGAGAAAGCCGGTCATCTCGCGCGAGCCGCTGGCCCCGAGACCGGCCATCGGCTCATCCATCAGGAAGACCTTGGGCCGCAGCGTCAGCGCCACGGCGACCTCAAGCTGGCGCCGTTGGCCATGCGACAGGTCCGAGGTGCGCTTGGCCGCGTGATCGGCCAGCCCCACCAGTTCCAGCGCGCGCATCGCCTCGGCCCTGAGCTCCGCCTGCCGCATCACCGGGGCGAAGAAACGCATCACCCGGCCCGATTGACCAAGCGCGCCCAGCACCGCGTTTTGCAGCACCGTGTATTCCATCGCCAGCGAGGAGATCTGGAAGGTCCGCCCCAGCCCGGCCCGCGCACGCTGCACGGTGCTGAGCGGCGTCACGTCCTGCCCTGCGAAATGCACCGAGCCGCTGTCCGAGCGCAGCCCGCCCGCGATCTGCTTGATCAGCGTCGACTTGCCCGCCCCGTTGGGGCCAATGAGCGCATGGATCTCGCCCGGGCGCAGCGTGATGGAGACATCATCCGTGGCCTTCAAGGCGCCGAAGCTCTTGTGCAGGTTGCGCACATCCAAAAGCACATCAGTCATCTGTTCAGTCATGGGCCACCTCCCGTCCGGCGATGAGGCCGATCATCCCGCCCCGGGCAAAGAGCACCACCATCAGCAGCAGGAAGCCGAGGTAAATGTGCCAGAACTCCGACAGCCCGCCTAAGACATGCTCCAACAGGATAAACAGCGCCGCCCCGGCCACAGGGCCAAAGAGCCGCCCCACCCCGCCGAGGATCACGAAGACCATGATCTCACCAGAGGTGTGCCACGAGAACATCGTGGGGCTGACGAAACGGTTGAGATCGGCGAAAAGCGCGCCCGCCAGTCCGGTGACAGCGCCCGAGATGACAAAGGCCACCAGCCGCAGCCGGAAGGGTGCGAGGCCCACGGCCTCGACCCGCTCGGCATTCTGGCGTGCTGCCGAGAGTGCCAAGCCAAAGGGCGCGCGCGCCAGACGGCCTGCGAACAACAGCACCAGCGCCAGCACGGCAAAGGCGATGGCAAAGAAGGTCAGCGGATCGAGCGTATTCAGCCCCGGAAAGCCGTTGCGCACGTAGATCGACAGCCCGTCCTCCCCGCCATAGGCCGGCCAGGAGATCGAGAAGTAGAAAAGCATCTGCCCGAAGGCGAGCGTGACCATGATGAAATAGACGCCCGAGGTGCGCAAAGACAGCGCCCCGATCAGCAGCGCAGCAAGGCCAGAGACCACGATCGCCACCAGCCAGATCACCGGCATCGACTTGGTGCCTTCGATCAGAAATGGGCTCTCCATGATCGGTGTGTAGCTCTGCGCATGGGCGGCGAGAATGCCCATTGCATAGCCGCCGATCCCAAAGAATGCCGCATGGCCAAAGCTCACCAGCCCGCCGAGGCCAAGCGCGATATTCAGCCCCACGCCCGCAAGGGCGAGGATCGCGGCCTTGGTCGCCAGCGTGATGATGAAGGGCTCGTCCAGCGCAAAGGCCGCCAGTGCCGTGACCGGCAGGAGCAGGAAGAGAAAGACGTTTACGAGTTTTTCGCGCATCATGGCTCAGGCCTCCCCAAACAGGCCGGTGGGTTTGAATAGCAAGACCCCCGCCATGAGAATGTAGATCGACATGGAGGCGAGCGAGGAGCCGACGGAGGTGGCCGCCGAAGCCTCCATGAAATTGGCAAAGAACAGCGGCAGCAGGACCGAACCCAGCGTATCCGTCAGCCCCACCAGCAGCGCGCCGATAAGTGCGCCCTTGATCGAGCCGATGCCGCCGATGACGATCACCACGAAGGCAAGGATCAGCACCGGCTCGCCCATGCCCACCTGCACCGACTGGATCGCCCCCACCAACGCCCCGGCGAGACCCGCAAGGGCGGCCCCGAGTGCGAAGACCAACGTGTAGAGCTTGGCGATATCGACGCCGAGCGCCGCGATCATCTCGCGATCGGCCTCGCCCGCGCGGATCTGGATGCCGATGCGGGTGCGGGCGATCAGCAGGAAGAGACCGGCGGCGATGGCAAGACCCACACCGATGATGACAAGGCGGTAAAGCGGATACTGGATGCCCCCCGGCAGCGTCACCGGCCCCGCCAACGCGGCGGGAATGTCGAGAAACAGCGGGAAGGAGCCAAAGAAGAACCGTGTACCCTCGGAAAAGATCAGGATCATCGCAAAGGTCGCCAGAACCTGATCGAGGTGGTCGCGGTCATAAAGGCGACGGATCACCGTCATCTCGATCAGGCAGCCCGCCAAGGCGGCAGCGGCAAGCGCGGCCACCAGCGCCAGAAGGAAGGACCCGGTGGCCGCCGCCACCGCCGCGGCGGCAAAGGCGCCGACCATGTAGAGCGAACCATGGGCGAGATTAATGAGCCCCATGACCCCGAAGATGAGCGTGAGCCCGGCGGCCATGAGAAACAACATGACCCCGGATTGGACCCCGTTCAGCACCTGTTCGACGAGCAGGATGAATGACATTTGGCAAAGCCTCCCGGCGCGCCGGACGAAGCCCGGCGTGAAAGCGTTAGTTTGTCGGCCCCGGCGTGACCGAAGTCAGCGCCGGGGCCGCGCGGGATTACATCTTGCAGTCGGCCGCGTAGGCGTCAGCGTGATCGGTCAGCGAGGGGCCGATGAGCTTGTTGGTATAGACATCGCCCTCCTTGACCACTTCGCGCACGTAGTAGTCTTGGATCGGGTGGTTGTTGTTACCAAACGAAAACTTGCCCCGTACGCTGTCGAAATCAGCCTCTTTCAGCGCCGCGCCAAAGGCTTCGGCATCCGACACATCCGCCTTCTCCATCGCGCTTAGCAGCAGGTTCGCGGTGTCATAGCCCTGGCTGGCGTAGAGCGACGGCAGACGGTCGTATTCCTCCTGAAAGGCTTCGACAAAGGTCTTGTTGGCCGCGTTGTCGAGATCCTTGTTCCACTGGCTGGTGTTCTTGATCCCAACAGCGGCTTCGCCCACGGCCTGAAGGATGCCCTGATCAAAGCTGAAGGCCGGACCCACCACCGGCAGTTCCACGCCGGAGTTGGCGTATTGCTTGAGGAAAGAAATCCCCATGCCGCCGGGCAGGAAGAAGAACACGCTGTCGGCGCCCGAGGCGCGGATCTGCGCGATCTCGGCGGCGTAGTCGGTCTGGCCCAGATCGGTATAGACCTCGCCCGCCGCTTCGCCCTCATAGGTGCGTTTGTAGCCGGTCAACGCGTCCTTGCCCGCCGGGTAATTCGGCGCCAGCATGAAGGTGTTCGCGTAGCCCGCGTCATTTGCATAGGCGCCCGCTGCCTCATGCAGGTTGTCGTTCTGCCATGCCACGTTGAAGTAAAGCGGGTTGCAGCCCTTGCCCGCCAGCGCGGAGGGACCGGCGTTGGGCGAGAGGTAGAACTTTCCTTGGGCCGTCGCCGCCGGCACCACGGCCATGGCGAGGTTGGACCAGATGATGCCGGTCATGACGTCGACCTTCTCGGACTGGATCATCTTGTCGGCCAGTTGCACCGCGATCTCGGGCTTGCGCTGGTCGTCCTCGACCACGACCTCAAGGTTCTCGTTCCCGGCCATCTTGGTGGCCAGCAGGAACCCGTCGCGCACGTCAATCCCAAGGCCCGCGCCGCCGCCTGAAAGCGTGGTGATCATGCCGACCTTCACCTTGCCCTCTTCGGCCCATGCGCCGCCTGCCGCCAATGCCGCGACCGAGGCCGCCATCACCAGTGATTTCATCTTCATTTCAGTCTCCCTTGGTTGGTTTGGGCCTCTTTGCCGGGCCCGTTTTGTTGGATCGTTTTGCCAGCTTAACGCCTGCGCCTGATACTGTCAGGTCACCCGCGCGCGGGTCTTGTATTTTTCGTTGTCCCAGAGGCGGTTCTCCATCACATCGCGGATGATCGCGACCGCCTTGGAGACATCCTCGGCGTCTAGATAAAGCGGCGTGAAGCCAAAGCGCATGATGTCGGGCGCGCGGAAGTCGCCAATCACGCCGCGGTCGATCACCGCCTGCATCGCGGCATAGCCTTCCTCGAAACGGAAGGAGACCTGGCTGCCACGTTCGGCGCTGCCCCGCGGGCTCGCCAGCGTCAGTTGCGGCACGTCGCGCTCGATCTCCTCGATGAACTGCTCCTGCAGCGCCACCGAGGCGTCGCGCAGCGCCTGCATGTCGACATCGGCCCAAAGCTCCATCGCCACTTCCAGCGCCGTGAGCTGAATGACCGGCGGCGTGCCGACGCGCATCCGCTCGATCCCATGCCCAGGCTGGTAGCTTTGCTCAAAGGCGAAGGGCTGGCGGTGGCCCAGCCAGCCCGCCAGCGCCGGCTGCACCTCGTCTGCCAGATCGGGGCGGACGTAGATGAAGCCCGGTGCGCCCGGCCCGCCGTTGAGATACTTGTAGGTGCAGCCCACGGCGAATTCGCAGTTGGAGCCTGCAAGGTCCACCGGCAGCGCGCCCGCGGAATGCGCCAGGTCCCAAATCATCACCGCGCCATTGGCATGTGCCAGTTCGGTGATCGCCTTCATGTCGTGCTTGCGGCCGGTGCGGTAATCGACCTCTGTCAGCATCACGGCGGCGATATCCTCGCCAATGGCTTCCGTCACCTCCTCGGGCGCCACGGTGCGCAGCTCATAGCCCTGCTCCAACAGGCCCACCAGCCCCTCGGCCATGTAGAGGTCCGACGGGAAGTTGCCGTTGTCTGACAGGATCACCTTGCGCCCGGGCCGCAGCTTCAGCGCCGAGGCCAGCGCCTGAAACACCTTGATCGAGAGCGTGTCGCCCATGACGACCGAGCCCTCGGGCGCGCCGACGATCCCGGCCACCATGTTGCCGACGCGGGCGGGCTGCTCCATCCAACCGGCCTTGTTCCAGCCGCGGATCAGCATCTCGCCCCATTCGTCCGTGACCATCTCCTGCACCCGCGCCGCGGCGGCCTTGGGCAATGGCCCTAGCGAGTTGCCGTCAAGGTAGATAACGCCCTCGGGCAGGACGAACTGATCTTTTTTCAAAACAGACACTTACAGTGCTCCTCTCACATGCCAAAGCTCGGGGAAGAGCTCCACTTCGAGCATTTTGCGCAGGTAGGTCACACCCGAGGTGCCCCCGGTGCCGCGCTTGAAACCAATGATACGTTCCACGGTGGTGACGTGGTTGAACCGCCAGCGGCGGAAATAATCCTCCAGATCAACGAGTTTTTCCGCCAATTCGTAGATTTCCCAATGGGTTGCCGGGTCTTCGTAAACTTTTTGCCAGAGGTCCTGCACCTCTTGCTTGGCCTCCCATGCGCGCGGCTCGGGCTCGCCTGCAAGCGAGGGCACCCCCATCCGGTCGCTGAGCAGATCGATTGCCACCTGATAAAGGCTCGGCTGTTCCATCTCTGCGACCAGCGCCGCGTGCGGCTCAGGCGTATGTTCGTGCAGCTTGGTCAGCGCCGCGATGCGGTTGCCCAGAAGATATTCGATCAGGCGGTACTGGTAAGATTGGAACCCCGATGAGGCTCCGAGAAACGGGCGGAACTGGGTGTATTCGCTGGGCGTCATCGTGCGCAGCACGTCCCAGGCCGAATTGAGCTGCTCGAAAATGCGCGCCACGCGGGTCAACATCTTGAAACTGGGCCGCAAATCACCTGCCTGCAACGCCTTGCGGCAGGCCGTCAACTCGTGGATCGCAAGCTTCATCCACAGTTCCGAGGTTTGGTGCTGGATGATGAACAACAGCCCGTCATGCGCCGTGTCGAGCGGGTTCTCGGTGGTCAGGATCTGGTCCAGCCCGAGGTAGTCGCCATAGGACTTGTCCTTGGCGAAATCCATCTTGGCACCGCGGGAGGCTTCGTCGAAAGTGCTCATGTGCCCTCTCTCAACGCAAAACGCTGGATCTTGCCGGTGGCGGTCTTCGGCAGTTCCTTGATGAAACGGATGTCGCGCGGGTATTTGTAAGGCGCAATCGTCGCTTTAACATGGTCCTGCAAGGTCTTGATGGTGTTGACATCTTCTGGCGTACCCTCGACCAGAACCACATGCGCCTGCACGATGGAGCCGCGCGCCTCGTCGGGGGCGGCGACCACGCCGCATTCGCTGACCCAAGGGTGGCTCAGAAGTGCGGCTTCGACCTCCGGACCCGCGATATTGTAGCCCGAGCTGATGATCATGTCGTCGTTGCGGGCGGCGAAATGCAGGTAGCCGTCTTCGTCCATGATGAAGCTGTCGCCGGTGATGTTCCAGCCGTCCTTGACGTAATCGGCCTGCCGTTTGTCGCCCAGATAGCGGCAACCGATCGGCCCGCGCACCGCCAGACGCCCCACCTCGCCGCGGGGCACCTCGTTGCCCTCCCCGTCGATCACCTTCGCCTCGTAGCCCGCCACGGGCTTGCCGGTACAGGCCGCGCGGTGGTCGTCGAAGCGGTTGGAGATGAAGATATGCAGCATCTCCGTCGCCCCGATGCCGTCGAGCATGGGCTTGCCTGTCTTCTCCCGCCATTCATGGTAGACCGGCGCGGGCAACGTCTCGCCTGCCGAGACGGCGGCACGCAGGCTGCTAAGGTCCGCGCCCTCCTCCATCGCCTGCAGCATGGCGCGGTAGGCGGTGGGGGCGGTGAAACAGACGGTGGCTTTGTACTTCTCGATGATCTCGATCATGTTGGGCGGGCTGGCGGTCTCCAAAAGCGTCGCCGCGGCCCCGAAGCGGAGCGGGAAGACGGCCAGGCCACCGAGGCCGAAGGTGAAGGCCAAGGGCGGCGAGCCCACGAAGACGTCCTCGGGGGTGACGCTGAGCACCTCGCGGGCATAGCCATCCGCGATGATCAGAAGATCGCGGTGAAAATGCATTGTAGCCTTAGGGTTACCGGTGGTTCCTGATGTAAATCCGAGCAGCCCCACATCGTCCTGTGCGGTATCCACCGCCTCGAAATGAACCGGCTTTTCAAGCGCCAGACGGTCCAACTCGGCGTCGTGGTTGCTGGTACCGTCGAAGCCCGCGACGGTCTTGAGGAATTTCGAGGTCTTGGCGCAGGCCGTCATCTCATCCATCAGCCGCGTGTCGCAGAGCGCATGGGTGATTTCGGCCTTGTCGACGATGGCCGAAAGCTCACCCGCGCGCAGCATCGGCATGGTGTTCACGACCACCGCGCCTGCCTTGGTCGCCGCCAGCCAGCAAGCCACCATGGCGGGGTTGTTGGCCGAACGGATCAGCACCCGGTTGCCCGGCTTCACGCCCAAGTCCTCAACCAGCGCCGCGGCCAGACGGTTGGTCCAGTCCGACAACTCCTTATAGGTCCGCCGCCGCCCGTTACCGATCAGCGCGGTGTGATCGCCGAACCCTTTTTCCACCATTTTATCAGTGAGTTCGACGCCGACGTTCAGGCGTTCGGGATAGTCGAAACGCTCCAGCAGCAGGTCCGGCCACTGGTCGAATGGCGGCAGGTTGTCGCGGGCGAATGTGTCTTCATGTCCGGTCGGATGCAGCTTCATGACATGGCTCCCAAAGTCTGTCGCGCGATGACAACACGTTGCACGTCCGACGCGCCCTCGTAAATGCGCAAGGCCCTGATTTCACGGTAAAGTCGCTCGACTGCCTCGCCATTACGCACACCATCGCCGCCGTGCAATTGAACCGCCTTGTCGATGACCTTTTGCGCCTGATCGGTGGCAAAGAGCTTGGCCATCGCCGCCTCGCGGGTGACGCGCGGCGCGCCGCTGTCCTTGGTCCAGGCGGCGCGGTAGACCAGCAGCGCCGCGGCATCGACATCGAGCGCCATGTCCGCGATATGGCCCTGCACCATCTGCAACTCGCTCAAGGGCGCGCCCTGCACCTGACGGGAGGTGACGCGCGTGAGCGCCTCGTCCAGCGCGCGGCGGGCAAAGCCGAGGGCCGCGGCGGCCACGGTGGAGCGGAAGACGTCGAGGACCGACATGGCGATGGCAAAGCCGCGCCCCGCCTCGCCCAGAAGCGCCGAGCCGGGCAGTTTCACGCCGTCGAAATGCAGCGTCGCCAGCGGGTGCGGTGCCATGACCTCGAGCCGTTCCTCGACCTTTAGCCCCGGCGTGTCGGCGGGCACGATGAAGGCCGAAAGCCCCTTGGCGCCCGGCGCCTCCCCGGTGCGCGCAAAGACAGTGTAGACATCCGCGATGCCGCCGTTGGAAATCCATGTCTTGCGCCCGTCGAGCACATAGCCGTTGCCGTCGGCCTTGGCCGTCATGGTGGAATTGGCCACGTCCGAGCCGGACTGCGGCTCGGTCAGGGCAAAGGCCGAGATCGCCTGCCCCGAGCGGGTCTTGGGCAGCCATTCGGCCTTCTGCTCATCGGTCCCGAAGAGCGAGATTGCCCCGGTGCCAAGTCCCTGCATCGCAAAGGAGAAATCCGCCAGCCCGTCGTGGCGGGCCAATGTCTCGCGGATCAGGCAGAGGGTGCGCACGTCGAGTACCTCGTCGCCTTCCGCGCCGCTGTGGCGCAGCCAGCCGTCCTGCCCCATCATCGTCACCAGATCACGGCAGGCCCCGTCGGTGTCGCCGTGATCCACGTTCTTCAACTCGCGCTTGGCCCAGTCATCGAGCTTCAGCGCCAACTCCTTGTGGCGCGGCTCAAAGAAGGGCCAGTCGAGAAAACTTGTGTCAGCCATGGTTACGCCTCCCCGCGTGTTATCTTTTGGCTTTCGTATTAGGCTCAGTCCCCTTCGAAGACCGGGCGTTCCTTGGCGACGAAAGCGTTGTAGGCGCGTTCAAAATCACCCGTTTGCATGCAGATCGCCTGCGCCTGCGCCTCGGCCTCGATCGCCTGTTCGATCGACATGGCCCATTCCTGGGCCAGCATCGTCTTGGTCATCATATGCGCAAAATTGGGACCGGCTTGGATTTTCTGCGCCAGTTTCAGCGCCTCGTCTTCCAGCGTTTCGCCGGTCACCAGACGGTTGTAGAAGCCCCAGCGTTCACCCTCGTCCGCCGACATTGCGCGGCCGGTGTAGAGCAATTCCGCGGCCCGCGTCTGGCCGATGATGCGCGGCAGGATCGCGCAGGCCCCCATGTCGCAGCCGGCAAGGCCCACGCGGGTGAAGAGGAAAGCCGTCTTCGCCTCCGCCGTCGCCAGCCGCAGGTCCGAGGCCATGGCAATGATCGCGCCCGCGCCGACGCAGACACCGTCGACGGCAGCGATCACCGGCTTGCCGCAGTTCACGATGGCCTTGACCAAATCGCCGGTCATGCGGGTGAATTGCAGCAGCTCCTTCATATTCATCTTGGTCAAAGGGCCAATGATATCATGTACATCCCCGCCGGAGCTAAAGTTACCCCCGTTGGAGCCGAAGATCACCACGTCGACGTCATCGGAATAGACCAGATCGCGGAACCAGTCGCGCAGCTCGGCGTAGCTGTCGAAGGTCAGCGGGTTCTTGCGGTCGGGCCGGTCGAGCCGCACGGTGGCGATCCGGTCTTTGATCTCGCATTGAAAATGCGTCACATCACTGCGCATTGGCTTTTTCCTCTTCTTCCGTTTGGGCGGCGAAGGCTTGTAGGCGGGCCGCCATGGCGCGGGCTTCCTCGGAGGAGATTCCGCGCAGTTTTTCGTTGATCCAATCTTCATGCGCCTGCGCTTGGCGGGCGAATTGCGCCGCCCCCTCAGGCGTCAGCCGCAGCATCATCGCGCGCCGGTCGCCCGGCACGGGGATGCGCTCCACCAGCCCCTCTTCGCTGAGGCGGTCGGCGATGCCAGTGACATTGCCGTTGGACACCCGCAGCACGCCGGAAAGCTGGCTCATCTTCAGCCCCTCGGGATGGCGCGAGAGGGCCGACATCACATCGAAACGCGGCAGCGTGGTGTTATGCTCGCGCCGCAGCCTGTCGCGCAACTCCTGCTCCAGCCCGCGCACCACTTTCAGCAGCCGCAGCCAAAGCCGGACACGATCCTTGGCCGCGTCGCTCACACCTCGCCCCCCGATAGCGCCAGCGCGTGGCCGTTGACCGAGGCCGCGGCGTCCGACAGCAGGTAGAGCACGGCGCAGGCGACCTCGGAGGTCTCCACGAAGCGGTTCTGCGGGCTCGCGCGTTTCAGCAGGGCGCGGGCCTCCTCGGCGCTCTTGCCGGTGGTCTTGATGATATTCTCGACCGAGCGTTCCAGAAGCGGCGTGTCGATGAAACCGGGGCAGATCGCGTTCACCGTGATGCCGGTACGCGCCAGTTCCAGCGCCAGCGCGCGGGTGAGGCCGACGACGCCATGTTTCGCCGCGACATAGCCCGCGACATATGGGTAACCCTTGAGCCCCGCGGTGGAGGCCACGGCGATCAGCCGCCCCTGCCCGGCCTCCTTCATCTCCGCCAGTGCCGCCTGCCAGACGTTGAAGACGCCGGTGACATTGACCGACATCATGTCGGTCATGTCCTGCGCGGTGATCTTGTGAAAAGGCGCGGAATGGGCAGCACCCGCATTGGCGACGACGCCGGTGATGGGGCCATTCTCGGCGCGCGCGGCGGCGAAGGCGGCCTGCACCGCCTCCGGATCGGTCACGTCGCAGATCTGGAACGGCAACCCCTGCTCGCGCAGGGGCGCTTCGCGGCGGCCCATGATGGTCACCTTGGCGCCGGTGGCGGCCACCGCATGGGCGATCTCGGCCCCCACGCCGGTGCCGCCGCCGGTGATGACGATATGGCTCATACCTTCTCCATCTCCGCGGCGCGGTCCGCCAGACGCCATGCCTGATCCCGGCCCGGGCCGTAGGGCAGCGGCCAGTCGGCGTGGCGGTCGCCGATGGCGGCGGCGGCGTGCAGGGTCCAATAGGGATCCGCCAGATGCGGGCGGGCGAGGCAGACCAGATCGGCGCGGCCCGCCATGAGGATCGAGTTCACGTGATCGGCCTCGTAGATGTTGCCCACGGCCATGGTCTTGATTCCACCGTCGTTGCGGATGCGGTCGCTGAAGGGTGTCTGGAACATGCGGCCATAGATGGGCTGGGCCTGTTTCGAGGTCTGGCCCGCCGAGACGTCGATGATGTCGGCCCCGGCCTCGCTAAACATGCGCGCGATCTCGACCGCTTCCTCGGGCGTGACGCCGTCCTCCTCGACCCAGTCATTGGCCGAGATGCGCACCGCCATCGGCTTTTCCTCGGGCCATGCGTCGCGCATGGCGCGGAAGACTTCGAGCGGGTAGCGCATGCGTTTTTCGAGGCTGCCGCCGTATTCATCCTCGCGCTGGTTCGACAGCGGTGAGATGAACGACGAGATCAGGTAGCCGTGGGCCGCGTGCAGTTCGATCATGTCGAAATTGGCGCGCTCCGCCATGCGGGCGGCCTCGACGAATTCGTCGCGAATCTGGTCCATGTCCGCGCGCGTCGCTTCCTTCGGCACGGCGTTATTCTCGGACCACGGAATCGGCGAGGCCGAGATGATCTCCCAATTGCCGGCCTTCAGCGGCGCGTCCATCTCCTCCCAGCCCAGCTGGGTCGAGCCCTTGCGGCCCGAGTGGCCGATCTGGCAGCAGATCTTGGCGTCGGTCTCGGCATGGACGAAATCCGTGAGCCGCTTCCACGCCGCCTCATGCTCGGGCGCGTAGAGGCCGGGGCATCCCGGCGTGATGCGGCCCTCGGGGGAAACGCAGGTCATCTCGGTATAGACCAGCCCCGCGCCGCCCTTGGCGCGTTCGGCGTAATGGATGAGATGCCAGTCGGTGGGGCAGCCATCGACGGCCTTGTACTGCGCCATGGGCGAGACGACGATGCGGTTTTCGAGTTTCATGTCGCGCAGGCGGAAGGGCGCGAACATCGGCGCACGGATCGGGCCATTGGTGTCGGCGCCGGCCTGTTCGAGGAACCATTTCTCGGCCCCCTCAAGCCATTTGGGGTCTCGCTCGCGCAGGTTTTCATGGCTGATCCGCTGGCTGCGGGTCAGCATGGAGTAGTTTAACTGCACCGGGTCCAGATCGAGATAGCGCTCCACATCCTCGAACCATTCGACCGAGTTGCGCGCCGCCGATTGCAGGCGCAGGACCTCGAGGCGGCGGGCCTCCTCGTATTTCTCGAAGGCCGTCGGCAGATCGGCGTCGTCGGTGACGTGTTTCGCGAGCGAAATCGCCGATTCCAGCGCCAGCTTGGTGCCCGAGCCGATCGAGAAATGCGCCGTGGCCGAGGCGTCGCCCAGCAGCACGACGTTCTCGTGGCTCCACTTTTCGCAAAGCACGCGCGGGAACTTGATCCAAGCCGAGCCGCGGATGTGGCTGGCGTTGGTCATCAACTTGTGCCCGTCGAGGTGGTCCTTGAAGATTTCCTCGCAGATCGCGATGGTCTCTTCCTGCGTCTTCTCGCCGAAGCCGTAGGCGTCGAAGGTCTCCTGGCTACATTCGACGATGAAAGTCGCCGTGTCCTTGTCGAATTGGTAGGCGTGAACCCAGATCCAGCCCTTGTCGGTTTTCTCAAAGATAAAGGTGAAGGCGTTGTCGAACTTCTGATGCGTGCCGAGCCAAACGAAGGGGCAGCGGCGCACGTCGATGTCGGGCTTGAAAGTGTCCTCGAACTCCATCCGGGTCTTGGAGTTCAGACCGTCAGAGGCGACCACGAGATCGTAGTCGTCCATGTATTCCGAAGCGGCCTTCACCTCGGTCTCGAACTGGAGGTTCACGCCCAATTCGCGGGCACGCTCCTGCAGGATCAGCAGCAGCCGCTTGCGCCCGATGCCGCAGAAACCGTGGCCGGAGCTGAGGATCGTGTTGCCCTTGTGGTGCAGCGCGATGTCGTCCCAATAGGCGAAGTGGCTGCGGATTTCCTTGGCCGAGACGGGATCATTGGCCTCGAGATTGTCCAGCGTCTCGTCCGAGAGCACGACGCCCCAGCCGAAGGTGTCATCGGGGCGGTTGCGCTCAAGCACGGTGACATCGGCCTCGGGCTGGCGCAGCTTGAGAGAGATCGCGAAGTACAGCCCCGCAGGACCGCCGCCAAGACAGATTGCACGCATCGAAATTCCCCTCTGGTTCGCTTTGGAAGGGAGCCTAGGGCGAGTCGCTTTTTCGTTCAAGAATAAATATTTTAGGCTTGAAGCAAATCGGCGGTTCGTCTGTTTGCGTCCAGCGGACGCGTTGAACCTGCAGGCCATTGGGCCTATGCCGTTGAAACATTCCACGACGAGGGCAGCGCGATGACGGGTTTGAGCAATGCAGATTGGCTGGCGGTAGAGGTTCACGAGGCGCGTTTGCAGGTCTGGGCCATGCAGGGCGGATCGGTGCTTGAAAGCGCCACGAGCGATGGCGAGACTGCCGAACCCGGCGGCCTCGCGGCCTTCGACGCCGCGCTCGCTAAGCTCGCCGCGCCGTGGCAACTGCCCCGCCTGCCGGTTTTCGTCGCTGGCATGCCCGCACGCAGGACCGATGCCGCGCCGCGGATGGTGCCCTGCTCCGCCACGGCTGAACGCACAATGGCTGTCGCCACCGAAAACTTCGACCTTCAGGTCATCCCACCCCTGCGCCAGCAGACCCCCAGCGGCCTGCTGCAAGGGGCCGAAACGCGCATCGCGGGGTTTCTGAGCCTCAACAAAGACTGGGACGGGGTGATCTGCCTGCCCGGAGCCACGTCGGTCTGGGCGCAGATCAGCGCGGGCGAGGTGGTGAGTTTTCAGACCTTCCTGACCGGGGAATTGCTGGGCCTCTTGAGCGATGGCACCCCTGCCGAGGGCACGGCGCTGGATGATACGGCCTTTGACGATGCGCTTAGCGATGGGCTGTCGCGGCCCGAGCGTATGGCGGGGCGGCTGGCTTCCATCCGGGCCGATCTGGCCTTGCAAGACATCCCGCCACCCACCGCAGAGGCGCGGCTGGCGGGCACTTTGATCGGGGCGGAACTGGCGGCAGCGCGGGCCTATTGGCTGGGGCAAACGCTGGCGGTGATCGGCACGGGCGGGGCTGTGCCGCTTTATCTGCGGGCGCTGTCGCAACAGGGCGCACCGGCGACCGAGGCCGATGGCAGCCGAATGGCGCTGGCGGGGATCTGCGCGGCACGAAGGGCGGTTAACGGGGGCTAACCCCTGCCCGCCCGCATCTTTCCGATCAGTCTTTCTTTTGCCCGTCGGTCTTTTTCTGCATGTCCAGATTAACGAGATCTTCGAGCATATCGAGCAGGTCTTCCATTCGCTGCTTGCCGAAACGCGCCTCGAAATCTGAGAACAGCGCCGCCGCATCGCCCGCGTGGTCTTGGATCACCTGACGGCCCTGATCGGTGATCGTGACGATGGATTTGCGCCCATCATCGGGGTCGCTGGCACGGCTGAGCAGCCCCTCCTCCTCCATCGCGCGCAGCATGCGGGTCAGGCTCGGCAGCAGCAGACAGGCCTGCTGCGCCAGTGCGGTCTGCTCCATCGGGCCGGATTCCTCGACCACGCGCAGCACGCGAAACTTCTGTTCCGAGATGCCGCTTTCGTTCAAGATCTCGCGGATCGGCCCCATCACCCTTTCCCGCGCGCGCAAAAGCGCAATCGGAAGGGAGCGGGCAGTGCGGCGCAGGGGGGGCATTGGGGCCATTCTTGACGGTTTCCTGATCGCTACTTACCAAGTCAAAGACCGCCCGAAAGGGCGTGACGACCACCATAGCCGCTGCGACAACATTCTTGAAGAGGTCAAGCCCAGCGGAACAACAGTGAGACAATACAACAACATGGGGCAGGAAATGCGGATGACAACCAGAATTCCACAGCAAGGGAGCGGCGCATGAATTGGGAGGAGTTCCGAGCTTGGGGCCGCCGCGCCGCCGATTGGGCCGCCGATTACCACGCGGGTCTGCGCAACCGACCCGTGCGCGCGCAGGTGGCCCCCGGCGCGGTGCTTTCCGCCCTGCCCGATGCCCCGCCCGAAGGGGCCGAGGCGATGCAGGCGATCTTCGACGATTTCGAACAGACCCTCATGCCCGGCATGACCCATTGGCAGCACCCCCGCTTCTTTGCCTATTTCCCGGCCAATGCCGCGCCGGTCTCGGTGCTGGCGGAATATTTCGTCTCGGCCATCGCGGCGCAATGCATGCTGTGGCAGACCTCTCCGGCAGCGACGGAGTTGGAGACCCGGGTTTGCGATTGGATGCGTCAGGCGATCGGCCTGCCGGATGGCTTCACCGGGGTGATCCAAGACAGCGCCAGTTCCGCCACGCTTTGTGCCGTGCTGACCATGCGCGAACGCGCGCTTGAGTGGCAGGGCAACCGCGCGGGGCTGTCGGGGCAGCCGCGCCTGCGGGTCTATTGCTCGGCAGAGGTGCATACCTCGGTCGACCGAGCCATCTGGATCGCGGGGCTGGGCGAAGAGAACCTTGTCCGCATTCCGACCCAAGGCGCGACCCGCGCGATGGATGCCGAAGCGCTCCGCGCTGCCATCGCCGCCGACCGTGCGGCGGGGCATCTGCCTGCGGGCATCATCGCCTGCACCGGCGGCACCAGCGCGGGGGCCAGCGATGACATTGCCGCCGTAATGGATGTGGCCGAGGCCGAAGGGCTCTACACCCATGTCGACGCCGCTTGGGCCGGGTCGGCGATGATCTGTCCTGAATTCCGCAGCCTCTGGGCCGGCGTCGAACGGGCCGACTCGGTAGTGATGAACCCGCATAAATGGCTGGGGGCGCAGTTTGACTGCACGACCCACTTTTTGCGCAATCCCGACGATCTGGTGCGCACCTTGGCGATTCAGCCGGAGTATCTGAAGACCCATGGCGCGGATGGCGTGGTGAACTATTCCGAATGGTCCGTGCCGCTAGGCCGCCGTTTCCGCGCGCTCAAACTGTGGTTCCTGATCCGCGCCCATGGGCTGGAGGGGCTACGCGAGATGATCCGCAACCATGTGACATGGGCGCAGGACTTGGCCGCCCGGCTGGAGGCGACGGAGGGGTTCGAGATCGTGACCCAGCCGATGCTCTCGCTCTTCACCTTCCGCCATCTCGGAGCCGAAGAACTCGATGCCCATAACCAAGACCTGCTGAACCGGATCAACGACGACGGGCGCATTTACCTGACCCAGACCCGCATCGACGGAGCATTCGTGATCCGCTTTCAGGCAGGTGCTTTCACCGCCACGGCCGAAGATGTGGCCATGGCCTATGACGTGATCACCGAATTGGCCGGGACTTAGGGCGCGATCAGGGTGACGCCCGGCATGGCGCGGATGACCTCGACATCCGCGTCATAGATCGCCGTCATCCGCTCGACCAATTCCTCGGTCCAGCCGGGCATGTCGAGCTCTTCTTCGATCTCTTCCTCCAGCGCGTATTTGTCGAGGAACACGGTGATCACGCGGCGCTTCTGCGCCTCGGACATATCGGGATGGGTGTCGAGATAGCCGCGAAAGCGTTTCATCCCCTCCTCCGACATGATCGTCTGCAAAAGATCGAAACCGCCCTTGATCTTGGTCTCGGGCGCCAGCCCCGCCATCTCGCGAATGATCTGCGCCCAGATCAGCGGCGCGTCTTCATTGCACCACAGGGTGATGGGAACGCCCGGCACCGCCTCGCGCAGCTGGCCGATCGTCTCGGACCAGCGCAGGTCCTCCGGCCCCCGCTCCCCCCAGAACGCGGCCGAGGTTTTATCCGCCGCTTTCTCATAAAGCACCGGCACGAGGGAGGCGGGATTGCGGATCGCCATAAAGATGCGAATCTCATCTTCGGGGAAAAGCTGCGCCATGCGCAGCATGCGCACGGCGGCGGCGGGATAGAGCACGCCTTCCTGCAGGGCCGTGGCAGGCGAGCGGAAGAAATTCGCATCCGACAGGATCACCCGGCTGGCTGTCCCATCATCGAGGATCGCATCCAGCAGAACGTCCCGCGCCACCTCCGACGGCTCCGCTTTATGCATCGCGTTGAGCGTGTCACGGAACAGGTTGCGATAGGTGCTGGGCCCGGGCACTTTGACGCCCGTCTTGGCGAAATCGTCCTGATTGCGCAGCAGGCATTTCAACAGCCGCTCGTCTTCCGTGAAATGGACACCTGTGTGCAAAACGAGCTGCATGATATTCTGCTTACCTTTGAAAATCTCGGCGTTGAATAGCCCGTCCCGGCGCGCGTGTAAAATCCGAAAGAATCTCGCATTTCCCCTCTTGCACCCCCCGGCTCCTTTCTCTAAATGAGCCCTCAGTGCCCCTATAGCTCAGCTGGTAGAGCAACTGATTTGTAATCAGTAGGTCCGCGGTTCGAGTCCGTGTGGGGGCACCACTTCTCTCTTTAAATCATACGCTGATCCACTGCTTTTGGACGCTGGTTTACGCCTGCCTACAGGCTCGGCCAAGCCGCCCGATGGCCCCGCGCCCCCGCCGCATTCGGCAGACTCGGGGCCGTGGCCCCTAGCCCATCCGCTTGGAGCTATAGCTGCCGGGCGATGCGGGAAAGACCACGGTTTTATTGCCGTTCAGAAACACCCGGTGGTGGGCATGGGCGTGAATCGCGCGCGCCAAAACGCTCGCCTCCACATCGCGACCGAGCGAGACATAATCCGAGGCGCTTTGCGCATGGGTGATGCGCACGATGTCCTGCTCGATGATCGGCCCCTCGTCCAGATCGGCGGTGACGTAATGCGAGGTGGCACCGATCAATTTCACGCCCCTTTCATAGGCCTGCTTGTAAGGGTTCGCCCCCTTGAAGGACGGCAGGAAGGAATGGTGAATGTTGATGATCCGCCCCGACATCTTTTGGCACATGGCGTCAGACAGAATCTGCATGTAGCGCGCCAGCACGATCAGCTCGGCGCCGGTTTCCTCGACCACTTCCATGATCCGCGCTTCGGCCTGCTGTTTGTTCTCCTTCGTCACCTTGATGCAGTGAAATGGAATATCGTGGTTCGCCACGACCTTTTGGTAATCCATATGGTTCGAGATCACGGCGACGATCTCAATCGGGAGCGCGCCGATGCGCACCCGGTAGAGAAGATCGTTCAGGCAGTGGCCAAAGCGCGAGACCATGACCACGACCTTCATCGTGGTGTCTTGGTCGTGAAATTCATAGGTCATGCCAAAGGGTTCCGCGACCGCTGTGAACCCCTCGCGCAGGCTTTCGAGCGTGGCGCCGGTTTCGGCCTCGGCGCTGATGCGCATGAAGAACTGGCCGTTTTCGGTGTCGTCGAACTGCGCGCTGTCGGTGATGTTGCAGCCGGTTTCGGCGATGTAATTGGCGATGGCGGCGACGATCCCGCGTTGCGAGGGGCAGGTCACGGTCAGGCAGAACTTGGTCATGGGCGGTCCTTAGGGGGGTTGGTCGGGGCGGCGGGGCCCGTGGTGCTTACTCTACCGTTTGCAGGCTGCGCGGGGGAAGGCAAGCGATAGCGCGCGTATGACGGGGGTCGCCCATGCCAAGATCGGCAGCCCTGCTTAGGTGCCGTTTTCCTATGCGCATCAATGTTGATCATCCGTCAAAAAACGGGCGGCGGCGCATCAAAATGCACCGCCACCCCGGCAAGAACTATCGACCTATCGAATGCCGACCCTGAATTGCACGGCCCCGGTCTCTCCCGGCAACATATGGCCCGTGCAGTTCCACTCAATCGTTCCGGCATAGCTGGCCACATTGCCTGCCGGCACCACCAGATCACAGCTGAGGTTGGGCGAGACTTGTTGCGGATCGACGATAGGCTCCGACAGCTGCGTATAGGGCGGGGTTCTATCGTAGATCTTGACGTTGGACGCCTGCGTGGTCGCGTTGTTTTGCAGATAGATGCGGTACAGAAGGATATCGTTCACACTGCCGAGGTTGGTGGTGCCCTCCCCAGTGCCTTGGGTCTCATTCTCGACCGTTTTGCGCAGTTCGATCTGGGTGGAACGCCCCCCGACCGAGACCTCATCGGTATTGCTGGCCGAACTGGTCACCGTGGTCCGGGCGAATGCCGTGGTCGCCAGCACTTGATAGACGTAGGTACTCCCCTGCCCAGCGCCCGAACCGGCGGACACCCGTGAGACGATGCAGATGGTCTGCCCCGTGGTGACGGCGATGGGGCCGGTGATCGGCCCGTCGACGCTATCGTCACAGCCGATATCTTGGAACAGCGCCGCGCTGAACGCGCCTGTGGGGGTCGAAGTGGCACCGGCGTAGGAGAAGGTCACCTGCCCGTCTGAGGTGGCGGTATAGATATGCGGCAAGGTCGCAACCTGCCCCTGTGCGACGGTCGTGGTCCTGTCATTGGTCAGACTGGGCAGTTGCAGCAGACCGATGTCCAACCCCATGCGATTGCCGAAAGCCTCGGGCGTGAAGGTGAATTCACCGTCATGCGGGTTGGTGTCGACCAAATCTGGCAGCCCGGTCGTCGCTTCCGAGATCGCCCGGTAATCATTCGCCGGGATCGCGCGAATCGTGATCGGCCCGCTGTAGCTGCCAGAAAGCCCATAGCTCCAAGTGCCATCCGTCGCAAGACCGGGGGTGGCCAGTACCGCACCACCACTGTCGAGGATTTCCAACACCGCCGAAGATGCCCCCCCTTCGCTGCCATTGCGCAGAGCGTCATGGGCGGTGCCGCCATCTGCACCATTGTCGATAAAGACACGGCCCGTCAAAATCCGCTCTCCGGTGACGAGGTTCACGGAATAGGAGGCTTCGTCATCGTCGGGCAGTTGGTCGAACAGGTCATCGGTCAACGGCCCCGTGCTGGGATCGCTGTCGGGATCGGGCAGAGAGCTATAGATAATCTCGGCCTGATTGGTGAAATCACCGCTGCCCAGCACCGTGGTGGTGATCGTCAGGGTCTCGCTCTCTCCGCTCAGCAATTCATCCACGAACCACAGGCCTGTGTCAGGATCATAGGTATCCCCCGTCGCGGGCGCATCGTCCGAGACATAGGCGAAACCGCTTGGGATCTGGTCGATCACCTTGACCCCCGAGGGCGAGCCGCCACTGACATTGGTGATGGTGATGATCCAATCGATGGTATCCCCCTCCGATACATTGGTGATCGGCGTGGTCGTCCCGGTAGCGGCGGCGATTTTGCTCAGTTCAAGGTCACTGCCAGCCGGATCGAAGCCAAAGTCTTGGTCACTGGTCACGCTATTGCCGGAGACAGGAACGCCAAGCAGCGGGTTGGAGGTGCCGATGGTGAGCCCCGAAGGCAGATCGGGGTCCGCCTCGTCCAATGCGACACGGTAGGTCGTGTTCACCATCAACTCCCCCACCGCATAGGTGCCATCGGCCAAGGTATCCGTGGTTACTAGAAAGATGTCATCGGCGGTATTGGCCGGGGTGCCATTGTCGGCATAGACCGAGATGCCCACACCCGCGCCGAAATTGGTCTCCCCATTGTCTCTCACGTCCGAGGCATCCGCGTCTTCATAGATATTGCCCGAGATGCCCCCCAATGGGATCGGTGCAGGCCCCCGGCAGGAGATGCCATCGCTGCGCCCGCCCTCATCGACCGGAATGCCGGATACCAGTTGCGGCACACCTGTCGCCGTTGAGATGACAAAGAGGTTGTTGGTGGTGTTGGAATAGCCATAGAGCCTGCCGTCACGGTCGAACCACAGCGCGTCGAACATGCCCGCATAGACGGCAGGGCCGATCGCTTGGGGTGTCACGCTCCCCGGGGTGCCGTTGTTGACCGCAGCGCGGAACAGGAAGCCCGAGTTTCTGTCGATCCCATACATGATGCCATCCACGGGGTTGAAGGCGAGGTCTTCGGGATTGACGCCGATGGAGAGGATGATCTCGCCCAAGGCGATCGGCGTGGCGGGATTACTCAGATCGACGATCTGCCATGTATTCAGATCCACTTCGTAGATCAGCCGCCCATTCGGCAGAATATCCCCCGCGTTCAACGCATCCCCCGCGCCGGGGATATTACCAAAATCCGTGATGTCGCCCGCCCCATCTATCCGGTAGAGCCGCCGACTGTTCTCATCTACGCCGTAGATATAGCCGTCCAGCGCGTTGTAGCCCCAAGCGCCGTCGCGGTTCTGTCCGGTGCTGCCCGAGGTCTCAACCGTTGTGGCATAGCTCCCCCCGCCGTCGCGGAAGGTCATACGCCTCAGCGCTGAGGGGCTGTCGACGATGGCATAGAGCGAAGCATCGCAGACCAACGGCGGCGGATCGCTTGAAATGGTGAGCGTATAGTCCTCCACCTCCCCCTCAAAAGCTGTGACAAGGCCAGTGCTGTCGGTCGACCAGCGAAAGCGGGCATAGGTGGGCAGTGTCGTGGCCCCCCCGGGCACCGCCACTTCGAAAAGGATCGTGCCATTGCTGAGGCCGTCCTTATCCTGCGGGCCGCCGTCTTGCAGGTTCACCGCCACCTGCTCCCCGGCTTGGTTAAAGGTGCCATCGCCATCGAAGTCGATAAAGGCCTGCAGATAGGACGACCCCGGCGCGGCAATCAGATCGCTGACTGTCACCGTGATCTCGGCCAGACCACCACGGTAGAATTGCGGCAGGATCACCCCGTCTTCATCATCCGACCCGTCGACATCATCCCCCGTGGCCCCGATGGAATTCTGCGTCAGCAAATCGATATCCGGCGGGGTGCTGCCCAGATAGATCTCAGGCGCGCCCGGGCCTTCGATGATATGCTGCGGATCGCCATAGCTCGCCGGGGCATCGCCCCGGTCGGCGTCGGGCGGTGTCCTGATGGTAATGCCATAGTCTTCGACCTCCCCATCCGGGGCGGGGGTGATCGCATCGAGCCCCGCGGTCGAAGACCAGCGCAGCCGGACGAAGGTCGGGGTCAGAACGGCGGTAACCGGCACGCTGACGGGGAATGAAATCTCACCATTCACCACCCCGTCGAGGTCTTGCGCCCCGCCGTCTTGGATATCCGTCGCGACCTGGTCGCCAAGGAAGAGGCCATCGCCGCCGAAATCGACGAAAGCCTGTAGGTAACCGGTGCCGGGGGTGGGCTCGTTGACCACCACCGTCACTGTTCGGGTCAGATCGCCATAGAGCTGGGGAAAGCTCTCTTCGCTTTCGTCATCCTTACCGTCGAGATCATCGCCGGTGCCATCGACGGAATGTTGCGCCGAGCCATCGCCGTCACCGTTGAGTGCGCCGATCCAATATTGCGCGGTGTCCGCATGCTGCGGATCGCCATAGGTGACCGGCGCATCCCCCCGGTCGGGGCCGGAGCCTGCGTAGATCGTCGTGGGATCATCACGCCCTTCGCCCGGCCCGTTCGACGCCACGCCATCCCCGTCACCGGGGTTCTCGGAATCCGACAGGTCCGAGACTGCCGTCCCGCCCGGTGTCTGGGCCGTGACCTCCGCCTGGTTGCTGATCGTGGTGTCCAGATCCTCAGGCACCAGCGTGTAAGTCGCCGTATAGACGGCCTTCTCCCCGACCAGCAGCGTGCCTTCGGGCGACAGCGACGTGGCGGCCTGAAAGGTGATCACCGGGGGCACGCCCTTGCCGCTGAACTGCGTCTCGGCAAGCTGCACATTAGTCAGATCAACATTGCCGAAGTTCTCAGCGGTAAAGACATAGGCGATTGTCTCACCCGGATCGGCATAGCCGTTGAGGTTGGTATCGACCAATTGCGCCAGTTTCAGCAGACCGACAGAGCCCACATCGATCGAGACCTGCGCGGGCGCGGAATAGGCCCGCGGCTCATTCGGCAGGATGATGGGCGATTGATAGCGGTAGCTGATCGGCGTCGGCGCGGCAAAGAAGGCGACGAAGGGGGTAAAGGTCAACTCCCCGGTCAGGTCGTCATAGCTCCATGTGCCCTCCCCCAGAATGTCGAACCCCACCCGGTGGCCTTCGGAATCGGTCACGATGTTCTGCGCCCCGGCAGGGGGGATCAGATCGACAGCCTGTTTCGCATATTCGCTGGGCTGGCCCGAATTATTGGCCGGCGCATTGTTGTTTTCCGTCGCGACACTGTCGTTGAACAGGATGTTAACCACCACAGGCTCGCTCAACACCTGCTCTTTCAGATCGTCCTGCAAAACGGGCGCTTTGAAGTCACCGCATTGCAGGTCATAGGTCTGCGCTTCGTCATAGGTCGGATTGGCGAGCCGGACGAGGAAGCCCCGGTTCGCGGTCCGACCAAAGCGAAAGGTCGAGGTCTGCGGGTAGAAAATTTCAAGCCCCGATACCGGCTGGTTGCTATAGTTGCGATCCCCGGCGAGATAGAACACCTCTGTCCCAAGGTTCGCATCCGGCCCTTCGATATAGCCGCGATAGGTTGTGGCGCTGCGGTCGATGCGGACATATTCGACCGTGCCGTCGCAGATGTTCACATAGACCTGCTCATTCAACGGACCGTCGATGTCATTGATCTGAAAGAAAACATCCGCCACCACCGGCACCCCGCCGGAATTGGTCGTGATGTCATGGGTGCCCGCCTCATAGAGGTAGAAATCCATGAAATGCGGGTCTTGTCCGGTCGAGGTAATCTGGATTTGCCCATTGCCCGAGGCGAAAATATGATCCCGCCCGGCAAAGGCCATTTCACCGACGATATCGACCGACACCCCGCCAACCGTGCCCGCGTTGCGCCATAAGGCCCGCTCGCCCACACCCGCCCCGACCACGGTGGGCGCGGCCACGGGATTGAGAATAAGCTGCTGCGCCAAGGCGGCTCTGGTCAGCAAAGCCAACAAGAACAATGTCCAAAACGATGCCGCGATCATCCGAAGCCAAAGCCCCTGCCCTGCCAAGGCCCAAAGGCGGCGCAAGTGCTGCGCCGTGAACGTGCCGAGAAAATAAGTGTAAAAATGCATATCTTTGCTCACAACCTTTTAAAACACAGCGTAGCGACGAAGCGGGTTCTGAGGACTTACGCAGAAAGGTATTAAGATATGCTTCCGGTTATACGGGCGGTGAAGGGATAGGTGGTGGTCGCTCTTGTGCATATGCCTCTGTGCCCTAGCGGGCCGCAAAGCTGCCGCGCCTATGCCGCCGCGCTACCAAATCAATTTTCCGAAAATGACCACTTTGACCCTCCAGCAACTGGAAGCCCCATATTCAGCCCAAGACGAATAGAGGGCGTGAAATGGGCAAAGCGGAAACACTCACTTTTGGCGTGCAGAACATGAGCTGCGCGTCCTGTGTGGGGCGTGTTGAAAAAGCGCTAAACGCGCTGGAGGGGGTCGACGAGGCCCGGGTGAACCTTGCGGCAGAAACCGTGCGCGTGACGGCACACCCCGCGTTTAACGCGGGCAAGCTCGATGCCGCCTTGGCGCAGGCGGGCTACCCGGCGCGCAAGACCACCCATCGGTTGCGGCTGTCGAACATGAGCTGCGCCTCCTGCGTGGGCCGTGTGGAACGCGCGCTGCTTGCGGTGCCGGGGGTGCTCTCGGCCACGGTCAACCTCGCCAGCGAAGAGGCACGGGTCGAAACCTTGGAAGACGCCGATCTTTTGCCCGCCCTGCGCGATGCGGCGGCAAAGGCGGGCTATCCCGCCAGCGTCGACACGCCCGAGGCGGGCACCCCCGAGGCCGCGACGCGCAAGGAAGCGGAGGCCATCAACCTCAAACGGATGGCCCTGCTGGCCGCCGCGCTCACCCTGCCCGTCTTTGTGCTTGAGATGGGCGGCCATCTGGTGCCCGCATTCCACCATTGGATCGCGGCGACCATCGGGATGGAGACAAGTTGGCTCATCCAGTTCATTCTCACCACCCTCGTGCTGGCATGGCCGGGGCGGCATTTCTATAGCAATGGCCTGCCTGCACTGGCGAAGGGCGCGCCGGATATGAACTCTCTCGTGGCACTCGGATCGGGGGCGGCGTGGCTCTACTCGGTCACCGCGCTCTTTGCGCCGGGGCTGTTGCCCGAAGGCAGCCGCGTCGTCTATTTCGAAGCCGCCGCCGTGATCGTCACGCTGATCCTGCTGGGCCGCTATCTTGAGGCCCGCGCCAAGGGGCGCACCGGGGCCGCGATTGCCAAGCTCATGGGCCTGCGCGCCACCAACGCCAGGGTGGAGCGCGACGGCGCCGTCATCGAACTGCCCTTGGAAAAGATCGAAACCGGCGACATCATCTACCTCCGCCCCGGTGAGAAGATCGCCACCGACGGCATTGTCGTCGAAGGGCAATCCTATGTCGATGAAAGCATGATCACCGGTGAGCCTGTGCCGGTGGAAAAGACCGGCGGTGCGGCTCTCGTCGGCGGCACGGTCAATGGCACCGGCAGCCTGACCTATCGCGCCACCAAGGTGGGCGGCGACACGGTTCTGGCGCAGATCATCCGCATGGTCGAAGAGGCCCAAGGCGCGAAGCTGCCCATTCAGGCCTTGGTCAACCGCATCACCCTGTGGTTCGTCCCCGCGGTGATCGCCGTGGCGCTGGTGACCTTTGGCGGCTGGCTGGCCTTTGGCCCCTCGCTCAGCCACGCGTTGGTGGCGGCGGTGGCGGTACTGATCATCGCCTGCCCCTGTGCCATGGGGCTGGCCACGCCCACGTCGATCATGGTCGGCACCGGGCGGGCGGCGCAATTGGGCGTGCTGTTCCGGCAAGGCGATGCGCTGCAAAGCCTACAAGGCGTCACGACCGTGGCCTTGGACAAGACCGGCACGCTGACCAAGGGCACCCCCGAACTTACCGACCTCGTGCTGATGAACGACATGACCGAGGAGACGCTGTTGCCGCTGATCGGCGCGGTCGAGGCCCGCTCGGAACATCCCATCGCCCAAGCCATCCTGCGCCGGGCCGAAGCGGCTGGCCCCGTGCCGCGCGAGGTGAGCGATTTTCAATCCCATACCGGCTACGGCGTCAGCGCATTGGTGGCGGGCCGCCGGGTCACGCTTGGCGCCGACCGGCTGATGACCCGCGAGGGAATTGATCTGGGTAATGCCCCGCGGATCAGCGCGGATCTGGCCAAGGGGGGGAAAACCCCGCTGTTCGCCGCGATCGATGGCAAATTAGCGGCGGTCATCGCCGTGGCAGACCCGATCAAGCCCGGCACGCCCGAGGCCATTGCGCAGCTGCACGACCTCAACCTCGAAGTGGCGATGATCACCGGCGACAACCGCGGCACGGCAGAGGCCATCGCGGCGCAACTGGGCATCGACCGCATCGTCGCCGAGGTGCTGCCCGATGGCAAAGTGGCCGCCATCGACGACCTGAGAAAAGGCGACAACCGCATCGCCTACGTCGGTGACGGGATCAACGACGCGCCCGCGCTTGCGCAGGCCGATGTCGGGCTGGCCATCGGGACCGGCACTGATGTGGCGATCGAAGCGGCGGATGTGGTGCTGATGTCGGGCGATCTGCGCGGCGTGGTCAATGCCATCGACGTAAGCCAGCGCAGCATGGCGAATATCCGGCAAAACCTCTTCTGGGCCTTCGGCTATAACGTCCTACTGATCCCCGTGGCCGCCGGGGCCTTCTACCCGCTGACCGGTTGGCTCTTGTCACCCGCGCTGGCCGCCGGGGCGATGGCCTTGTCGAGCGTTTTCGTTCTCAGCAACGCCCTGCGCCTGCGCTGGATCGCCGCCCCTCTGACTGAGAGCGCCACCCCCTCCCACGGCCCCCGGGCTGTCTCTTATACA
>NZ_JAGHRG010000009.1:0-153313 GCF_017743915.1 Sulfitobacter sp. R18_1 | reverse complement strand
GCATACGAGATCATGCCTAGTCTCGTGGGCTCGGAGATGTGTATAAGAGACAGGAATAGGATCGTCCCATGAACATCGGAGAAGTCTCACAACGCACCGGGCTGCCGCCCAAAACCATCCGCTATTACGAGGATATCGGGCTGGTCAAACCCCTGCGCGACGCCAATGGCTACCGTGCCTTCCGCGAAAGCGAGATGCATAAGCTCGCCTTTCTGGGCCGCGCCCGCACGCTGGGGTTCAGCATCGAAGATTGCCGCAACCTGCTGGCGCTATGGGAGGACAAAAACCGCGCCAGCGCCGATGTGCGCGCCATCGCCAAGGACCATCTGGCCCAGATCGAGGCCAAGATCAGCGGCCTGCAAGAGATGCGCGACACGCTCAGCACGCTGGTCCGCGATTGTGCGGGCGATGACCGGCCGGATTGTCCGATTTTGAAGACCCTCGGGACAGCGGCGAACTGATCCCTATCGACCACGGAGGGCAGCGCTGCCCTCGGTGAGACAGCGCTGCCGGGGCGGGTGGCCCCCGCCCTAGCGTTTCAGCCGTTCCACGATGCTATGCGCCGTCACCGTGCCGATCTGCCTGCCCTCTTCCATCACCGCGAAACCCGCCTCCGGGCCGCGCAGACCGTCCATCAGATCCCGCACCGGCGTCTCGGCGCTGGTCTCGGGATGGGCGGCCCCATCGGCTGGCCCCATCACATCACGGGCGGTCAACACCTCAAGCGGGTTCATATTGGCCACGAATTCCGCCACATAATCCGAAGCGGGGTTCGAGAAAATCTCGCGCGGGGTGCCGATCTGCACGATGCGCCCGCCTTCCATGATGGCAATACGCCCGCCCAGTTTGAACGCCTCATCAAGGTCATGGCTGACGAAAATGATCGTGCGGTTAAGATCGCGTTGCAGGTCCAACAACTCATCCTGCAACCGCGTGCGGATCAGCGGATCGAGGGCCGAAAAAGGCTCATCCATCAGCAGGATCGGCGCTTCGGTGGCAAAGGCGCGAGCAAGGCCCACACGCTGCTGCATCCCGCCCGAAAGCTCCCCCACCTTACGGTCGGCCCAATCGCTGAGCCCCACCAGCTTCAACTGCCGCTCGGCCCGCTCCAATCGCTCGCCCTTAGGCACATTCGACAGCTCCAGCCCAAGCGCCACATTGTCGCGCACCGTGCGCCATGGCAGCAGGCCGAACTGTTGGAACACCATCGACACCCCTTCACGGCGCACCCGGCGCAGCTCTGCCGCATTGCTCTCATGCACATCGCAGGACCAGCCCTCGGCATGGACCCGCACGGTGCCGCGCACCATTGGGTTGAGCCCGTTCACCGCCCGCAACAGCGTTGATTTGCCCGAGCCCGACAGGCCCATCAGCACAAGGATCTCGCCATTCTCAACGGTGAGCGAGCAATCATGCACGCCCAGCACCTGCCCTGTCGCCGCTTCGATCTCGGCGCGGCTTTGGCCTTCGTCCATCAGCGGCAGCGCCTTCTCCGGCTTGTCGCCAAAAACGATGGATACGTTATCGAATTCTACTGCTTTCGTCATTTCCGTGCCACCCGCAGGATACGGTCGAGCATGATCGCCACGACAACGATCACCAACCCGGATTCAAATCCCAAGCCTGTGTTGACTTGGTTCAGGGCACGCACCACCGGCACGCCCAAACCGTCTGCGCCCACCAATGCTGCGATCACCACCATCGAGAGCGACAGCATGATGGTCTGGTTCAGACCCGTCATGATCTGCGGCAGCGCATAGGGCAGCTCAATCTTCCACAGCGTCTGGCGCGGCTTGGCGCCGAAAGCCTGCGCGGCCTCGAGAAGCGCCTTGGGGGTCGAGGAGATGCCAAGCTGCGTCAGCCGGATCGGCGCAGGCAGCACGAAGATCACCGTGGCGATCAACCCGGGCACCATGCCGATGCCGAAAAAGACAATCGCGGGAATCAGATAGACGAAGGTCGGCAGTGTCTGCATCAGGTCCAAGACCGGGGCCACCCATGCGTAAAGCCGGGGCCGATGCGCCACGGCGATGCCAATCGGCACGCCGACGCCCATGCAGACCACACAGGCCGAGAGCACGAGCGTCAGGCTCTCCATCGTCTCTTCCCAGTAGTCTTGGTTCAGGATGAACAGAAAGCCGAGCACCACAAAGGCCACGGTTTTCCAATTGCGCTGAATGGCCCAAGTGATCGCGGCGAAGACGGCGATCAGGATCAGCGGATGCGGGGTTTGCAGCACCCAGAGGATCGCTTCGATCAGCCGTTCCATCAGGTCCGACAGCCCGTCAAAGAACCACGCCCCGTTCGTTTGCAACCAATCCAGCGCGTCTTCGGCCACATCGGCCACGGGGATCTTGTTTTCTGTCAGCCAGTCCATGTCAGTCCTTCAGGATTGGAGAATTGCGCATGAGAATGACCCGCCCCATCGATCTGGAGCGGGTCTTGTCCATCATAGCGTGAGGATCACTTCAGCGAAGCGACAGCTTCCATCGCATCACCGCCGTCGACGGTGGTCACACCGTCCAGCCATGTGTCGAGCACGTCGGCGTTGGCCTTGATCCAAGCTGCGGCGGCCTCTTCCGGCTTTTCGCCGTCATCAAGGATCGCGCCCATGATCTCGTTCTCCATCTCAAGGCTGAATTCGAGGTTTTGGAGGAATTTGCCAAGGTTCGGGCATTCTTCGACGAAACCGGCGCGGGTGTTGGTGTAAACCGTCGCACCGCCCAGATCGGGGCCAAAGTAATCGTCACCACCTTCGAGATAGGTCAGGTCGAAGTTGGCGTTCATCGGGTGCGGCTCCCAACCAAGGAAGACAACAGGCTCTTCCTTGCGGCTGGCGCGCTGCACCTGAGCGAGCATCCCCTGTTCAGAGGATTCGACGACCTCGAAATCGCTCAGTTCAAAGGCATTCTCGTCGATCATCGACTGGATCAGGCGGTTGCCGTCATTGCCCGGCTCAATGCCGTAGATCTTGCCTTCCAGCGCATCGGCGTTAGCGGCGATGTCGGCGAAGGTCTTGATGCCCATATCGGCGGCGGCCTTGTTCACGGCCAGCGTGTATTTCGCGCCTTCAAGGTTCGCGCGCACGGTGTCGACGCTGCCCTCTTCGCGGTATTTCGCGATGTCGCCTTCCATCGTCGGCATCCAGTTGCCCAAGAACACGTCGATGTCGCCGGAGGCCATGGAGGTATAGGTCACCGGCACGGCGAGGATCTTGGTCTCGGTGTCATAGCCGAGCGCGTCGAGCACGACAGAGGCGGCGGCGGTGGTGGCGGTGATGTCGGTCCAGCCGACGTCAGAGAAGGTGACTTCGCTACACTCGGCAGCGGCCAGCGAGGTCGCGGCAACCGTCGCCAAAGCGGATGTCATAAGCAGTTTTTTCATTGGTGTTCTCCCCAGAGAAGTTTTTATTGACTGATGCGCCAATCAAAAGCCATCGGCCGCGATATTGCAACCGGATTAATTTTGCCAACTTACTGGAGGGCAAAATGCAATACTACTTGTTTCAAAACTCACTCCCGCGCGGCCTGTTTGGGGCGTAGAACCGGGGTGACATTTTCATCCGCGCCGGGCTCTGGCTGGGCGTCGATTTCGGGGGTGTCTTCGGCTTGGGTTTTCGGCTCTTGGTCAGGCTCCTCCTGCGGCGTCTCGGATGCGATCGGAGACGTTTCCGACGTCTCGGCCTCCGCCGTTTCCTCAGTCGTTTCAGTGGCTTCGCCCGGAATCGCGCCAGCCTCTATCCCAAATGCCGCGCGGATCGCGGCTTGGGTGCCATCGCCATAAAGCCCGTCAATCGCACCGTCATAAAACCCGAAATCCGACAGCTTGCGTTGCAGCGCTTTGCGGGTGTCGCTGTCGAACAAACGCGGCTCTTCCTGCATCAGCCCCAGCAAGGTGCCATCCCCCGCCCGCAGCGCGCGATAGAGGTAGAGCGCGGCATCCGCAGCCCCGCGCCCCGGCACTTTGTCATCGTCGATCATCGCGGCAAAGTTGAACATTGCAGCAGGGTGTCGCCTGTCGGCTGCACGGCGGAAATAATCGAGCGCCAGTTCGGGGTCGGCCTTCTGCCCCAATTCGCCCTGCAAATGGATGAAGCCCAGATCGTTCAACGCCCCGGCATGGCCCCGCTCGGCAGCGTCGCGATAAAGCTGCATCGCGCGGGCCTCGTCTTGCTCTACCCCTCGGCCCTCTTCGTAAAGCTGGGCCAGTTGATAGCGCGCCTCGGCTGAGCCGGTCTCAATCGCGCGCATAAGCTGCGCCGCCGCATTCTGCGGATCATAGCGGGGATCGTCGGGATCGCTTTGCAGGGCGGCGAGGCCCAGTTGCGAGCGGGTATCGCCCTGCCCCGCCAATTCGGCCAAACGCTGGCCCTGCGTATCGTTCAAATCGGCCCAGCTACGCGGGGCCGCTTCCCCGTCACCGCCGCCGAGGAAGAATGGCATGGGGTTCAACCGCCCAAAGCGCCGCGCAGACAGCGTGCCACCGCTGCGGCTGCGCAGAGCCGCGCGGAAATCGTCAAGCATGGCCCCGACCTCGACCTCTGGCTCGGCCACCACCTCGGCCAGCGTTTCGGCGAAGAGACCCGCGTTTTCACCACCCTCATCACAAGCGCCCACCTCGCCAGAAGTCACGACCAAGGTGCCAAGGCGTGGCTCAGGCGGTGGCAGGGGCGCGGTGGCTTGCTGCGGGGCGGCGTGGCAGTTGTCGAGCAGAACAAGCCGTATCTGCCGGGCCTTGCCCGCCGCACGCAGGAGCGCAGGCAGGGCCACCCCCTCGCGCCGCAGCGTAGAGGCCGGGGCCAAGGGCGCGTCGACCGGGATCAGATAGCTCTGCCCACCGGAGGCGACGCGGCGGCCCGCATAGTAAATCAGGGCGATATCCGCCGTTTCGGCCTGAAAGGCAAAGTCGGAAAGCGCTTGTTTGAATGCCGCGCTCTCAGCGTCGATCAGCATGGTGACGTCGAAGCCCTGCCCCTCCAGCGCCTCGGTCAGCAGCGCCGCATCCGCGCGCGGACCGTCAAGCGCGGCGGCATCCTCATAGGCGGAGATGCCGATGACCATCGCCACACGGTCTTGCGCCGCCGCGGCGAAGGGCAGGCACAACATTAGCAGAAGCGCGGTCAGACGCATATGGCAGGATCCTTTCGGTCAGCTTCGGTTGGGCAGCGCCGCCCATTAACCTATGCTGGCAGGAAAAGGTTTCCACCATCGTAACAGTTTGAAATGAATCCGACCTCGGCCCCGCCCCTCAGGCGTTGGGCGAAGTCTCTTCGATCTCGCGGTCTTCTTCCGGCACGTTCAACGTGGCCCAAGTATCGCCATCCGGCAGTTCGGGCGGATGCGGCAGGCAATCGCGGCGGTGGATATTCGCCTTGGCCATGAAATTGGCCGACACCGGCGCGGTGACAAAGATGAATGCCATGATCAGCAGCTCATGCAGCGACCCCGTGCCCGAAAGGAAAGAGTTCACCATGGCCGCCAGCAAATAGGCCCCGATCCCCAGCGTCGCGGCCTTGGTCGGCGCGTGCAGACGCGTCATCGGGTCGTTCAGCTTGAGCAAGCCAATCCCGGCAACCAGCACGAAGAAACTGCCGATCACCAGCAGCGCGATAACGAAGTAAGTGGCGATGATCTCAGGGCTCATTCGATGATATCTCCGCGCAGGACGAAACGGGCATAGGCCACGGTCGAAACGAAACCGAGCATGGCGATGATCAGCGCGGCCTCAAAGTAGATTTGCGTGCCCTGCAAGACGCCCAGAAGCACGATGATGCCGATGGCGTTGATGAACATCGTGTCCAGCGCCAGAATACGGTCCCCGGTGCCGGGGCCGATCCACAGACGGATCATTGCCATGAACTGCGCGATGGCGACGAGGGTCAGCGCCCCATAAAGCGCCAGCGTCAAAAGGTCGGTCGCTTGGGTCATACGAAAATCTCCTTCAAGCGGCGTTCGTAGCGGTCTTTGATCTCATCACGCACGGCGTCGGGGTCGCTCGCGTCCAGTGCGTGTACCAAAAGGTAGCGCCCGTTGTCCGACAGGTCCGCCGAGACGGTGCCGGGGGTCAGTGTGATGGTGCCCATCAGGATCGTGATCGCCTCGGGTTCTTTCAGGTCCAACGGCACGACAACCCAAGCGGGCGACATGCTGGCGTTGGATTTGGTCAGGATGATCCAAGCCACCTGAATATTGGCAATGACGATATCCCAAATCACCAAGAGCACATAGGCCAACGTCCGCAGCGGGCGGATGCCCTGCGCGCGGTCGGTCCACCAACGCGCGGTCAAGATCGGGATCACAACGCCAAGGATCAGGCCAAAGACCAACATGCCTGCGCTGAACTTGTTTTGCAGCAGGATCCACACCGCGGTCAGCAGCAGGGTCAGAAACGGGTGCGGCAAAAGCCAACGGATCGGTCGCATCATGTCAATGGGCCTCCTCTTTGCCGTCCGACAGTTTGCCGGGGGTCTCCAACACGGTGGTCAGGTAACGTTCTGGCCCGAACAATTGCTTTGAAATCGCGGTGGCATATTGGGTGGCCGGTCCGGCCAGCAGCGTATGTGCCACCAGCAGGGCCAAGAGCCCGCCCACCGCCACATAGCTCAGCGCCGAGGGGCGCTCAGCGGGGGTCGCCCCCTCCTCCGGCGTGACGCTGCGCGCCTTCCAGAAGACCACGCTGCCCGCGCGGCCAAAGCCCACGAGGCTCAAAAGGCTCGCGCCCAAGATCACGGCCCAGATCCAGACCCAAGCATCGCTGGCGGCGGCGGCATCCATGATCAGCAGCTTGCCCAGAAAGCCCGAGAGCGGCGGCACGCCGACCATGGCGATGGCGGCAACAAAGAACAGGGCCGAGGTCAGCTTGGCCCCCGCCACCTGCGGCTGCGCCGTCAGATCAAGGTTGTCGCGCCCGGCCCGCGCCAGATCGGCGATCAGGAAAAGTGCGCCCGCGGCCAGTGTCGAATGCACGATATAATAAAGCGCCGCGGCAATCCCCTCGGGCGTGAACAGCGCGATCGAGATCATCACCATGCCCATGGAGCCGATGACGGAAAAGGCCACCATACGGTCCAACTGCTTGGCCGCCAGCACGCCGATCATGCCAAGCGCCAGCGACAGCAGTGCGGCAGGCAACAGCCATGTGGTGTGCAGATCCGCCGTTACGGCCAGTTCGGGCGGGAAGATCAGCGTATAGACGCGGATGATCGCATAGGCGCCGACCTTGGTCATGATGGCGAAAAGCGCCGCCACCGGGCCGGGCGCTTCGGCATAGCTCGACGGGAGCCAGAAGTGCAGCGGCACCACAGCGGCTTTGACGGCGAAGACCATCAAGAGCAGCACCGCCGCAATGCGGATGCCCACGGTCGCGCCTGCGTCGATCAGGGCAACGCGCTGCGCCAGATCGGCCATGTTGAGCGTCCCCGTCTCAGCATAGATCGCGCCGAGCGCAAAGAGAAACAGCGTCGAGCCCAGCAGGTTATAGAGCACATATTGCACCCCTGCCCGCAGACGCGGCGTGCCACCGGCGTGGATCATCAACCCGTAGGAGGCGATCAGCAGCACTTCGAAAAAGACGAAGAGGTTGAAAAGGTCGCCCGTCAGGAAGGCGCCCATGATCCCCATCAGCTGGAACTGGAACAGCGCATGAAAATGCCGCCCGCGTTCGTCCCATTTGGAGCCGATGACATAGAGCAGCACAAACAGCGCCAGCACCGCCGTCAGCGTGACCATCAGCGTCGACAGGCGGTCGCCGACCAGCACGATGCCAAAGGGCGCGGCCCAATCGCTGAGACGGTAGAGCATGACATTGCCGCTCGCCGCCTCGACCGAGAGGCCCAGCCCCACGACGACCAGCGCAAACGCGCCAAACAGCGACAGCACCCGCTGGATGGTGATGTGATAGCGTGCGGCCAGAATGATGAAAGGCGCGATAAACGCGGGCAGCACGATGGGCAGGATCAGCCAATGGGTCATGTGCGGTCCTCCGCCTTGGTATCGGTCAGCGGGTCGTCCACATGGTCATCCTTGTTGCCCAGATAGGCTCCGAGGGCGATCATCACCACCACGGCGGTCATGCCGAATGAAATCACGATGGCGGTCAGCACCAGCGCTTGGGGCAGCGGATCGGTATAGCGCGCGGCATCCGTGAGGATCGGCGGCGCGCCCACGGTCAAACGGCCCGAGGCAAAGAGAAACACGTTCACCGCATAGGTCAGCAGCGATGTGCCCATGATGACGGGAAAGCTCCGCAAGCGCAGCACAAGATAGAGGCCAGAGGCCGTCAGGATGCCGATGGCGGATGCGACGAGAAGTTCCATGTTATGCCTCCGCCTTGGTGTTGTCTTCGCGCGATGGGTCGATGTCCATCGGGTGAGCGGCCTCGGGCACATGCGCCCGGCGCGCCAGCCGCGAGAAGCTTTCAAGTGACAGCATCACCGCCCCCACCACGGCAAGGAACACGCCCAGATCGAAAAGCGCCGCCGTCGCCAGTTCGAACTTGTCGAAGGGCGGGATGCGCACATAGGTGAAATCCGACGTGAGGAAGGGTTTGGCAAAGAGCCACGATCCGATCCCCGTCAGCCCCGCGATCAAGACGCCGGTGCCGATGATCCCATGATAAGGATAGCGCAGCCGCGCCGAGGCCCAGGCAAAGCCACTGGCCATATATTGCATCACCACGGCGATGGAGACGATCAAACCGGCGATGAAACCGCCGCCCGGCTCGTTATGACCACGTAGGAAGATGTAGAACCCCACCATCAGCACCAACGGCATGATCACGCGGGTCATCACCACCATCATCATCGGATGCCGGTCGCCCGCGCGCGGCTGGTCAGGCTTGCGGTTCAGCAAACGCGCCCGCACCGGGCCCGAGAGCAGCGTCTCGGTCAGCGCGTAGATCAGCAGGGCGGCGATGCCCAGCACGATGATCTCACCATAGGTGTCGAAGCCCCGGAAATCGACGAGGATCACGTTCACCACATTGGTGCCGCCGCCGCCCTTGTAGGAGTTGGCAAGGTGGAATTCGGAAATGCTCGGCGCCACGGTGTCGCGCAGCAGGTAGTGATAGGACAGCGCCATGGTCGCCGCCCCCGCCGCGAGGGAGACGACAACGTCCCGCGTCCGGCGCAGCACGCTGCTTTCGATTGGTGTGCGGTTGGGCAGGAAGTTCAGCGCCAAGAGCAGCAGGATGATCGTCACCACCTCGACCGTCAGCTGGGTCATCGCCAAGTCAGGCGCGCTGAAGAAGACGAAACCGGCCGAGACGATCAGCCCGACGATGCCGATCAGGATCAGCGACAACAGGCGGTTGCGGTGCAGGAAGACAAGGCCGCAGGCCGCCGCGACCAGCATCAGCCAGCCCGCGATCTGCACGGCATTCGTCGGTTGCAGTGCGCGGGTCGCCGCCCCCACGGTGCCAGTGGCCCAAGCGTAATAGCCCACGCCCACCACGGTCACCGCCATCACGGCGGCATAGCGCGAGAAGGCGCCATTGTGCAGCCGCAGTGATACCGCCTGCGACAGGCCGACAGAGGCCGCGATGATCCGGTCAAAGATGCGCTTGGCCTCGGGCCGGGGTGCGGCATCCCAGATGCGCAGCAAGGGGGTGAAGAGCGCCAGCAGGATCAGCCCGCCCACGACCGCGATGATCGACATATAAAGCGCCGGACCCAGCCCGTGCCAGATTTTGAAATGCGCAGAAGACATCTCGGCTGCATCGCCAAGGACAGAGGCGGTCACCAGCTTGACGAAAGGCTCGGCCAGAAACGGCGCGAGGCCGATCACCACCACGGGGATGATCAAGAGCGCTGGCGGCAACCACAGGCCGGGCTTGGGGTCATGCGGATGGTCGGGATAGTCGTCGCGCTCCTTGCCTAGGAAGGTGTGGCCGATCAGCCGGAAGCTATAGGCCGCGGAGAAGAGCGCGCCGAAGGTCGCCAGCGCGGGCACCAGCCATGGCAAATCAAAAAGCGTGGTGTGCAGCGTCTCTTCCAGCATCATCTCTTTCGACAGGAAGCCATTGAAGAGCGGGATCCCCGCCATCGAAAGCGACGCCAGCGTGGCGATCACGAAGGTCACCGGCATCAGATGCCGCAGCCCGCCCAAACGGCAGATGTCGCGCGTATGCACCGCGTGATCCACGATCCCCGCCGACATGAAGAGCGCGGCCTTGAAGGTCGCGTGGTTCAGGATATGAAACACCGCCGCCAGCGCGCCAAAGGCCGTGCCAGTGCCCAGAAGCATGGTGATCAGACCAAGGTGGCTGACGGTCGAGAAGGCCAAAAGCGCCTTCAGGTCATGTTTGAACAGCGCGATCACCGCACCCAGCACCATGGTGATCAGCCCCGCCGTGGTGACGATGACGAACCACTCCGGCGTGCCCGAAAGCACCGGCCACATCCGCGCCATCAGGAAGATCCCCGCCTTCACCATCGTGGCGGAGTGCAGATAGGCCGAGACCGGCGTGGGCGCGGCCATGGCGTGGGGCAGCCAGAAGTGGAAGGGAAACTGCGCCGATTTGGTGAAACAGCCCAGCAGGATCAGGATCAGCGCAGGCAGATAGAGCGGCGAGGCTTGGATCGCCTCGCGGTTTTCCAAGATCACGCTGAGGTCATAGCTGCCGACGATCTGCCCCAACAGCAACATGCCACCGATCATCGCAAGCCCGCCCATGCCGGTCACGGTCAGCGCCATCCGCGCGCCTTGGCGGCCTTCGGGCAGGTGCTTCCAATAGCCGATCAGCAGGAAAGACGAGAGCGAGGTCAGTTCCCAGAAGATAAGCAGGATCAACACGTTATCGCTTAGAACGATGCCGACCATCGCGCCCTGGAAGAGCAAGAGATAGGTGAAAAACTCACCCATATGATCGTCGCGCGACAGATAAGAACGCGCATAGGCGATGATGAGCAGACCGATGCCAAGGATCAGACAGGCAAAGAAAAAGCCAAGACTGTCGAGCATCAAGGTCAGGTTCAGACCAAGCTGCGGAATCCAGTCAACCCGCGCGGTCAGCACCTCTCCGGCTAGCACGGCGGGCAAATGGGTGAGCAGGCCGACAAAGGCCACGAGGGTAACCATGAAGGTGACCCCGGCGCAGGCTTGGCGCCCTGCGGAATTCATCAGTCCGGGTAGCAAAGCACCAAGGAAAGGCAAGGCAACGATAAGGAAGAGGGACACGCGAACTCCTGATCTAGCGGACTGAAAGGTCACCACGTTCTGTAGAAATTTTCCCGGCACCTCAAGCGAAACCGGGCATTAAACGCCAGATTGTCGCAGGTTACGCCCCCGCCCTGCCCCGTGGGAGGGGGATGCCCGTGCCTGTGCCCGTCCGACAGTCCCCCTCGGGCCGCGTCACCCCGGCTGGAAGAGGTCCCGGTAGTTTTCGCGCAGCACGTTCTTTTGCACCTTACCCATCGTGTTGCGCGGCAGTTCCGGCAGCACGATCAACTTCTGGGGCTGTTTGAACTTGGCCAACGATCCGGCCGCGCCCGCGGCGATTTGCTCCACGTCCAGCTCCACCCCCCGGCGCGCCACCAACACCGCCACCACGCTTTCGCCAAAATCGGGGTGCGGCACGCCGATCACCGCGCTTTCCAACACGCCCGGTTGGTCGTCGAACAGCAGTTCGACCTCCTTGGGGTAGATGTTATAGCCGCCTGAAATGATCAGATCCTTGTCGCGGCCCACAATAGTCACATAGCCATCCGCATCGCGCCGCCCCAGATCGCCGGTGATGAAAAAGCCATCTTCGCGCAGTTCGGCGGCGGTTTTCTCGGGCATCTGCCAATAGCCCTTAAAGACATTCGGGCCACGTACTTCGATGCTGCCAATCTCTCCGTCCGGCAGGGTCGCGCCGGTCTTAGGGTCGGTGATTTTCAACTCCACATCCGGCAGCGGCAGGCCCACGGTGCCCGCGCGGCGCTCGCCCTCATAGGGGTTACTGGTGTTCATATTGGTCTCGGTCATGCCGTAACGCTCAAGGATACGGTGGCCGGTCCGGGTCTCGAAATCCACATGGGTTTCCGCCAGCAGCGGGGCGGAGCCCGAGATGAACAGCCGCATATTCGCCGCCGTCTCGCTGGTAAATCGCGCGTCGTCCAACAGCCGGGTGTAGAAGGTGGGCACCCCCATCATCGCGGTGGCATGGGGCATCCGGTCGATCAATCGGTCGATGTCGAGCTTGGGCATAAAGATCATCGCGCCCCCCGCCACCAGCGTCACATTCGTCGCCACGAACAGCCCGTGGGTATGGAAGATCGGCAGCGCATGGAGCAGCACGTCTGCATTGGTGAAGCGCCACAGATCGGCCAGCGTCTGCGCGTTGGACAAAAGGTTCGCCTGCGTCAGCATCGCCCCCTTTGAGCGCCCCGTCGTGCCGGAGGTATAGAGGAAGGCGGCCAGATCATCGCCCCCACGCGGGGCGGTCTCGAACTGATCGGGGGCCGAGGCTGCGCGGTCCGCAAAACTGCCATCGTTTTCGGTGCCCAGCGTCTCAAGCTGGCAGCCCGTGTCCTTGGCTAGCGGCGCCATCTCATTGCGCCGCGCAGGCTGGCAGACAAACGCCGCCGCCCCGCTGTCGGTCACGAAATAGCGCACCTCATCCGCCGTATAGGCCGGGTTCAGCGGCAGAAAGATCACCCCCGCCTGCACGCATGCGGCATAGAGCGCCAGAGCATCCGCGGATTTGTCGATCTGCACCGCCAGCCGGTCGCCCGGCTTCACCCCCAGCCCGCTCAGCACATTGGCAAAGCGGCCCGCCCGGCTCAGAAAGCCCGCATGGGTCAGCGTCACCCCGCCCTCAAGGTGCAAAAAGGCGGTCGTCTTGCCAGCGTGACGGCCAAACAGAGTGTCATAAAGGGGGTTTGCCATCACGGTGCTCCTCACGTGTTGTTCTTGGGAAAGCCGATTGCCTCCTCGCGGAATTACAACCGTATTACGCAGGGTAATGCAAGCAGGCGGAGGGCTGCGTATGGCTGCGGTGAGGGGAAATGTTGAACCGAGGCAATAGCTTGTAGGGCGATGCTCGAATGCGTCGCCCTGCGGATTAGCGGCCCATCAAGCCCGGCAACCAAGTACCGATGCCCGGCAGCCAGACGACCAGCGCCAGCACGAAGAGCTTGATTAACAAAAAGGGCATCACCGAGGCATAGATTTGCGGCATCCGGATCTCCTCGGGTGCCACGCCCCGCATGACGAAGAGAAGCAGCCCGAAGGGCGGTGTCAGCAGACCGATCTCCATGGTCAGCAGGTAAACCACGCCGAGGGTCAGCTCGTTGATCTCCATCGCGCCCGCCAAAGGCACGAAAACCGGGACCGTCACCATCAACATCGACACTTGATCGATGAAACACCCCAGAAACAGCAGGATCGCGATCATCCCCAAGAGCACCATCAGCGGCGTCGGATCGACCGCGTTGATTGCATTGATCAGCCCGTTGGTCGCGCCCGAAAAGCTCAGCACCTGCGCAAAGGTCTGGCTGGCCGCAATGATGAACAGGATCATCACCGACAGTTTCAACGTCTCCATCAGAGCTCGGCCCATCTTCTCCCAACTCAAGGCCCGATAGGCTGCCCCGATGATCACCGCCGTGATACTGCCCAGCGCAGCGCTCTCCGTGGGTGTGGCGATCCCTGCCAGCAAAGAGCCGATCACCACCGCGAAAAGTACCGTCAGCGGCAAGACATAGATCGCAAAAGGCGTCCACCGTTCGCGCAGCGACATATCTTCATAAACATCGGGCGGCGCGACCTTTGGGTCCAATACACTGCGCCCCACCACATAGGCCACGAAAAGCACCGCCAGGAGCAAGGCCGGAAGCACCCCCGCGATCAGCAGCCCCGCGATGGAAATACCAGCGAGCGAGCCCACCAGAACCGCCAACGCCGACGGTGGGATCAGCATCGCAATCGCCCCCGAAGCCATGATCGGCCCCATGGCCATCGACGGGTGGTAGCCGCGTTTCAGCATCCCCGGCAGCAGCGTGCCGCCCAGCATCGCGGTATTGGCGATGGTCGAGCCTGAGAGTGCCGCAAAGATCGTGCCGCCAAAGATCGTCACCACTGACATGCGGCCCGGGATGCGCGTCACCACCCGCTCGATGGCGTCGATGGCGCGGTGCGCCACCCCGGTCTGAAAGAGGATCTCCCCCATCAGGATGAACAGGGGTATCGGGGCAAGCTGGAAATTCGCCACCGACTGCGCCGAGTTGCGCGCCAATTGCAGAATGCCACGTTCGCCACCCAGCACGAAGTATGCGCCCACGGTGGTCACGGCGATAAAGGCAAAAGCGACCGGCAAGCCGATCAGCAAAAGCACGGCGAGGCTGCCCAGCATGAGCGTCAGGATCAAAGCCCAATCCATCTCAAAGACCACTCAGACTACGCTCGGCCGTTTCCGGATAGAAAAGGCGGCGGATAAAGATAATCGTGCAAAGCGCCAATGACAGCGGCACAAAGGCCAGCATCCACCATTCCGGGATGACGAATGATGTGCGGATCATCGACCCGCGTGCGGCCGACGCCAGCACCGCTTGCAATCCGTACCACCCCAACACCCCCGCCGTGACAGCGCCAATGGCGCTGGTAAGACGGGTGAGCACATGGGCCGTGCGTGGCGCAAGATTGCTGGTGATCAGATCGACCTTCACATGGCCACCGATCGACAGCACCCAAGGCGCGCCAAGGAAGGTGGCGATCATCAGCGCGTATTGGATCGCATCCAGCGCGCCATAGACCACCGGCAGGCCAAGATTGCGCAGCACAACATTGAGAGCGATGAACACCGCGATCACCCCGAGGATACCAGCCGAAAAGACGGCCAGCCCCCGGAGTATCCGGTCAAACATTCGAGAGATCATTGGAGGATCACTTGGTCATGCAGGCGCGCATCTGCTGCGCAAGATCGGCATCGACCTCTTCCACCGCGGCCCAACCGGCATCGCGGGCGGCGGCGATCCAAGTCTCGGCATCGGCCTCGCCAAAGGTGATCGTCTCGATACCCGCCTCAGCCTGCGCCGCATATTCCGAGGCGTTCCGATCCGCGCGTTGTCGTTGTTCAACTCTTCCATCCAAGCGGCACCTTCGGCCAGCTTGGCGCGCTGCGCCTCCGTCAGCCCGTTCCAAGTATCAAGGTTCACCAGAACGTTAACATCGACGTTGTAAAAGCTCGGGTCGACACGGTACTTCGTCTGCTCGTCCCAACCAAGGTCCAGCACCCCCTGCGAGGGCCAGCCGTAGCCGTCAATCGCCCCACGCTCTAACGCGCTGTAGACCTCGCCCGGCGCGGTCCGCACGAGGTTGGCACCAAGCTGCGTAAACATCGCTTGGTAAACCGGCGTGGTGCGGATGGTCAGACCGCTCAGATCCGGCCCCTCGACCGGTTTGGTGAGATAAAGGTGATAGCCGATCCCGTCGCCCGCATGGGCGAGGTATTTCACATTCATCTGCTCTTGATGGATACGGTCGACCAGTTCATAGCAGCCATTGGCGCGCTGGTCCTGAATGGTGTTCTCGGCCAGATGCAGTGCGTCGCCGGTGGGCAGCAGGTTGGGGTAATAGGCCGTGGTGTTGTTGGCGATGTCGACGACGCCGGACTGCACCGCATTGCCCAGTTCAAAAGGCGGCACGGCCTCAGGACCGCCGACCAGATTGATCTGCACGACCCCTTTGCCGTTCTCGTTGATCCACTCGACAAAGGACTCGAACTCGCGGCTAAAGGCGGTGCCAAGGGTAAAGGCCGAAACGGCGCGCAGGGTCACTTCTTCGGCCTGAGCGATGCTGCCAGTGGCAAATGTGCTGACGGCAAAGACCGCCGCGCTAAGCGTGGTTGTTGTTTTCATGGTCGTCTCCCAGTTGTGATCAAAAGCCCGCGATCTTTGCCTCGGTGCCCTCGCATGCAAATGCATAATATGTATCTGCATGTAATTGGTAGCGACTAGATTTCCCTACGTCAATTTAATCTCGGCGCCACGGGGCCACCCCGCCCCCTCAGCAGCCCCCCGCGCAAATTGTCGCGGCATTAAGATAGATTAATGACGCCGCCCCCTTGAGAACATATACAGAACGCATGACCAAACAGACCCTCGATCAGAAACTGGCGATTCTCAGCGACGCGGCGAAATACGACGCCTCCTGCGCCTCCTCGGGCTCCACCAAGCGCGACTCGCGCGATGGCAAGGGGCTGGGCTCCAACGAAGGCAGCGGCATCTGCCACGCCTATGCCCCGGACGGGCGGTGCATCAGCCTGCTTAAAATCCTGATGACGAATTTCTGCATCTACGATTGCAGCTATTGCATCAACCGCGTTTCCTCGAACGTGGAACGCGCGCGCTTCAGCGTGGACGAGGTGGTCAAGCTCACCATCGAGTTCTACCGCCGCAACTATATCGAAGGGCTGTTCCTCTCCTCGGGCGTGATCCGCTCACCCGATGCCACGATGTCCGACATGGTGCAGATCGCCCGCAAGCTGCGCCACGAGGAAAATTTTCGCGGCTATATCCACCTCAAGACGATCCCCGACGCCTCGCCCGAGTTGATCGAGGAAGCGGGCCGACTGGCGGACCGTTTGTCGATCAACGTGGAACTGCCCACCGACACGGCGGTGCAGCAATATGCGCCCGAGAAAAAGCCCGAGCAGATCCGCCGCGCCATGGCCAACGTGCGGATGACCAAGGAGGCGAGCAAGGAGAAGTCCTTCTCCGGCAAGCGCCCGCCGCGCTTCGCGCCCGCGGGCCAGTCGACGCAGATGATCATCGGTGCGGATGGGTCGAACGACGCCACCGTGCTGGGGCAATCGACGCGGCTCTATTCCAGCTACAAGCTGAAGCGGGTCTATTATTCCGCCTTCTCGCCCATTCCCGACAGTTCGTCGAAACTGCCGCTGATCCGCCCGCCCCTGCAACGCGAGCACCGGCTTTATCAGGCCGACTGGTTGCTGCGGTTCTACGACTTCCAACTCGACGAGATCACCTCGGTCACCCGCGACGGCAATCTCGATCTAGAGGTCGACCCCAAGCTCGCCTGGGCGCTGGTGCACCGCGAGCATTTCCCGCTCGACGTCAACCGCGCCAGCCGCGAGATGCTGCTGCGGGTGCCCGGCTTCGGGGTCAAGACCGTCAACCGCATCCTTGCCGCGCGCCGCCATCGCGCCCTGCGCTACGAAGACCTCACCCGCATGGGCGCCTCGATGAAAAAGGCCCGCGCCTTCGTCACCGCGGGGGGCTGGACGCCCGGCGGCCTTACCGACAGCGCCGACCTGCGCGCGCGTTTCGCGCCGCCGCCCGAGCAATTGACCCTGTTCTGATGCACCGCGTCTCCCTGCCCCCGATCGGCACCGCCAAGGCATGGCGAGAGGCGGCGCGTGGCTTTCTGGCCGCGGGCGTGCCGCCCGAGCAAATCCTCTGGGGCGTTCATGCCGCCGCGCCCGACCTGTTTGGCGAGGAGGCCGCGCCGACGGCCAAGGGCCGCGTCGCGGTGCCGCGCAGCTTCGTGTCGATGGCCGAGACGGCGGTCTGGCACAGTGACCCGGAACGTTTCGCGCGGCTCTATGCTTTTCTGTGGCGCGTGAAGGACGCGCCGCACCTGATGTCGGACCGCGGCGATGCCGACCTCGCCGTGCTGCGCGGGATGGAGAAGAACGTCCGCCGCTGCCAGCACAAGATGAAGGCCTTCGTCCGCTTCCGCGAGATCGGTGATCCAAACGCCCCACGCCGCAGTTTTGCGGCATGGTTCGAGCCCACGCATCACACGGTGGAGCCGACGGCGGATTTCTTCGCGCGGCGGTTTTCCGACATGGACTGGCGCATCCTGACGCCCGATGTCTCGGCCATCTTCGAGGGCGGCAAGCTCAGCTTTCAAGAGGGCCACGCCAAGCCTGACCTGCCCGAGGACGCGGGCGAGCAGTTGTGGATCACCTACTTCCAGAACATCTTCAACCCCGCCCGCCTGATGGTGAAGGCGATGCAGTCGGAGATGCCCAAGAAATACTGGAAGAACATGCCCGAGGCCGCCTTCATTCCCCAGATGATCGCCGAGGCCCCGGCCCGCGCCCGTGCCATGGCCGAGGCCGCCCCGACCCTGCCGCCCGCGCGCATGGACCGGGTGCAGGCGCAGCTTTCGGCTTTTGAGTCCGCTTGGGACGGCCCGGCCGAAGAGCTTCCGTCCGCGATCCGCGCCTGCACCCGCTGCCCGCTTCATTGCCACGCCACGCAGGCCGTGCCGGGCGAAGGGTCGACGCATGCCGATCTGATGGTCGTGGGCGAACAACCCGGCGATCAGGAAGACCTCGCGGGTCGCCCCTTCGTCGGGCCGGCGGGGCAGATGTTCGACCGCATTGCCGGGGAAGCGGGGCTGGACCGAGACGCCGCCTTCGTCACCAATGCGGTCAAACACTTCAAGTTCACCGCCCGCGGCAAGCGCCGCATTCACCAGCGCCCCGAGACGCCGGAGATCGACCAGTGCCGCTGGTGGATGAATGCCGAGGTGGCGCAGGTGCAGCCCAAGCTCATCCTCGCCATGGGCGCGACGGCGGCGCAGAGCCTGACCGGCAAGGGCACGGGCATCCTGAAACGCCGCGGCACGATCGAAGCGGGGCCGGAGGGCATTCCGGTGCTGATCACCCTGCACCCCTCCTACCTCTTGCGCGTGCCCGATCCCCGGGTGCGCGAGGAGGCGCAGGCGCAGTTCCGCTCGGACCTCGCGATGGCCGCGCGGATGATGGCCGAGGCGGCCTAGTCCTCGGGGTCGATGACCTGCAAGGCACCATCCGGCAGCGGGCGTTGCAACGCCGCAAGGTCGGCGGTCTCGGCGCTGAGCCACGTCTGCACCTCATCGGGCGTGGTCAGGATCACCGGCATCGCCTTGGGGTGCACGGCCGCGACCTCGGCATTGGGCTCGGTCGTCAGGAAGCCATAGAGGTTGTCGGTGGTCTCCCCGTCCTTCAGCTTGCGCACGGAGGTCCACTGCGTCCAGACCCCGGCGAAGAAGGCCAGCGGGCGGTCCTCGCCAAGCGCGAACCAGACCGGGCGCGAACGCTCCCCGGGGCGGTTCAGCGGCTCGGAAAAGGCGGTGAAGGGCACAACGCAGCGGTGCTCCGGCACCAGCCAGCGCCGCCAATGCGGTGAGGCGATGTTGCGGATGTTGGTGACGCCGCGGTCGGTCTTCTTGCCCTTAAGCGCAAAGGCCGGGGACGGCATGCCCCACCGCATCATCTGCAGCACCGGGCCGATGTCGCCGTGGCGCACCACCGGGGCGGGATAATCGGGGTAGATGCCGGGCATGGGCGGCAGGTTACCTGCATTGTCCTCGATCCCGTCGAACCAGCCGCGGATCGCGTCCTGCCCCTTGGTGAGGGAATAAAGATTGCACATTTTCGCCTCCTGTCGCTGCCCTGAGCCCAGTAGATGCGGTTTTTCCACGCCCCGGCAAGGGCTTCGCGGGGGCGGTTCAAAATTTTGACAGGGCCGCAGTTCATCGTTTATGAATAGAACAAAATGTGAACATATGGAGTCGTGCATGACAACCGATTCTACATATGGGCAGGTCCTTACCCTGCCGCGGCGACGGCCGTCGACACCGCCCGAACCGGGGGTTCTGGACACGCATGCGCCGCTGACGGATGTCTTTCCGCAGGCCTTCGCCAGTGCTTCGGCCAGTGGCTTCGTCCTGTCGCTGCTGCCACGCGGCAAGGGGCCGGTGCTTTGGGTGCAGGACTTCCTGTCGCGGCGCGAGAACGGCGCGCCCTATACCCCGAGCCTCGCGGCCTTCGGGCTGGAGCAGCCGGTGCTTCTGGTCAGTGCCAGCCATCCGCGCGACGTGCTTTGGACGATGGAGGAAGGCGCGGCCTGCGCGGGTCTTTCCGCCGTGGTGGGCGAGGTGCATGGCGGGCCGGAGGTGCTGGATTTCACCGCCACCAAGCGGCTGTCGCTTCGAGCCGAGGCCTCGGGCGTGCCGCTCTACCTCATCCGCAGCGGCGACCCCGGGGGCCTGAGCGCGGCGCGGATGCGCTGGCGTATCGCCGCCCTGCCCGCGCAGGCGCATCCCGACGATCCGCAGGCCCCGGGCGCGGCCCGCTGGGATCTGGAGCTGTTTCGCGCGCGCGGCCATGCGCCGGGCCGTTGGGTGGCCGACCATGAGCCCGACAAACGCCACAGCCCCCGCGCCGCGGATCGTCTCCGTCTGGTTCCCCGATCTGACGATGGAGCGCTGGCGCCGGGTGATCGGCCAATACCGCAGCGTTCCGAGCGATGAGGTCCCCGTCGTCCTGTCACGCGACGGGACGCATGGGCCGGTGGTCCATGGGCTGAGCGCCGCCGCCCGCGCCCGGGGCATCGAGACGGGCGCGCGGGTGGTCGACGTGCAGGCGATCCACCCCGATCTGCATGTCGAGCCCGCCGATCTGGAAGGCGATATCACCCTGATCAAGCGGCTGGTGCATTGGGCGCGGCGCTGGTGCCCCTGGACGGCGCAGGATCAGGATCACGGCCTGCTGCTCGACGTGACCGGCTGCACGCATCTGTTTGGCGGCGAGGCGGCGATGCTGCGCGACATCCGCAGCCGTTTTGCCCTGCAGGGGCTGACCGCGCGCTGCGCCATGGCCCCCACCCCCGGGGCCGCGCAGGCGCTGGCGCGTTTCGGCTCCGGCGCGCAGATCTGCACCGCCGAGGACGTGGGCGCCGCCCTCGCCCCCCTGCCCGTCGCTGCCCTGCGGCTCGATGCCCAGACCACGCGGCTCTTGGACCGGCTTGGCCTCAAGACCATGGGCGCGCTGAGCGATCTGCCCCGCGCCGCACTGATGCGCCGCTTTGCCAGCCTGAAGCCCGAGCGCAACCCGCTGATCCTGCTCGACAAAGCGCTCGGCAAGGCCGCCGATCCGCTCAACGCCCCGCCCGACCATCGCCATTTCATGGCCCGCAGTCGCCTGCCCGAACCGGTGCTCGACCCCGCCCCGCATCTGCCCGCGCTGGTCGATGACCTCTGCACTCTTCTGGCCCGCGCCGAGCTTGGCGCGCGGCGGTTGCGCCTGACCATCTACCGCATCGACGGCGATTGGCGCGCGCTTGGGGTCGCCACGGCGCGGGCCAGCCGTGACCCCGCGCACCTGCGCAGGCTTTTCGATGGCAAGCTGGAAAACATCGACAGCGGCTTTGGCTTTGACCTGCTGACGCTGGAGGCGCTCGCGAGCGAGCCGCTGCCGCTGATCCAAGACCACCTCGACGGCAAGCGCGACCCCTCGGCCGACGTGGCCGGGCTCTTGGACCGTCTGGTGGCCAAGCTCGGCTCGGAAAAGGTGAGCTGGCCGCAGTGGCGCGAGACCCACAAGCCCGAAGCAGTCGAAGAACGCGCCCCGGCGTTGCAGGCCAGCCCCACAGCCGCCCCCGCGCTGCTGCGCGAGCGCCCGCTGCGCCTGCTGACCCCGCCCGAGGAGGTGCGCGTGATCTACGCCGTGCCCGAAGGCCCGCCCTCGCAGTTCAACTGGCGCCGCGTCACCTACAAGACCACCCGCCACGCGGGGCCTGAGCGGATCGCCCCCGAATGGTGGCGCGACCGTCCCGGCACCCGGCTGCGCGATTACTATAAAGTCGAGGTCGCGGGCGGCCAGCGCTTCTGGCTCTACCGCGAGGGCGTGATCCACGACGGCCGCGGGGCCGAGCCGCGCTGGTTCCTGCACGGGCTCTTCGCCTGATGCCCGAGCAGGAGGGACATAAGCGCCGCACGCTGGGCGAAGACGGGTTCAGCGCGCCGCCCCGGGCGGGATATGTCGAGTTCGGGCTGGCGAGTTGCTTCTCCTTCCTGCGCGCCGCCTCGGACACCGTCGATCTGGTCGAAACGGCGCATCACCACGGCTACGACAGCCTCGGCATCGCGGATCACAACACGCTGGCGGGCGTGGTGCGCCTGCATGTAGAGGCGGAAAAGGCCCATATCCGCCCCCTGATCGGCGCGCGTCTGGTGCTGCTCTGCGGGACCGAGATCCTCGCCTACCCGCAGGACCGCGCCGCTTATGCGCGGCTCTCGACGCTGCTCTCGGCGGGCAAGATGCAATCAGTGGACGGCGAATGGCAGCAAAAGGGCGAGACCCATCTGACGCTGGAAATGCTGGAGGGCCATGCCGAAGGGCTGCACCTTATCGTCATGCCGCCCGAGAACCTCGATCTCTTCGCCGCCGGCCTGCCGCGGCTGCTGAAAGCGCTGCCCGGGATGCGCCATATCGGGGCGAGTTTCCTCTACCGGGGCGACGACCGGGCGCGAATCAACCGGCTGGATGCGCTGGCCCGCGCCCATGGGCTGAGGCTGCTTGCCACCAACGACGTGCTCTACCACGCCCGCCACCGCCGCCCCCTGCAAGACGTGATGGTGGCGATCCGCGAGGGCGTGATCGTGCCCAAGGCGGGCTACCTGCTGGCCGCCAATGCCGAGCGACACCTGAAATCCCCCGAGGCGATGATCCGCCTCTTCGCCGACTGGCCCCATGCCATTGCCGAGACCCGCCGCCTTGCCGACCGGATCACCTTTCGCCTCACCGATCTGGCCTACGAATACCCGCATGAGATCGTCCCCGAGGGGAGCAGCCCGATGGAGGAACTCGCCCGCCTGACATGGGAAGGCGCCGCCCGGCGCTACCCCGAAGGCGCGCCCGAAGCAGTAAAAAAGACCATCGAGAAGGAATTCGCCCTGATCGAGACCAAGAAGATCGCGCGCTATTTCCTGACCATCTACGACATCGTCCGCTTCGCCCGCGAGGAGGCGCAGCCGCCGATCCTCTGCCAAGGGCGCGGCTCGGCGGCCAATTCCGCGGTCTGCTTCTGTCTCGGCATCACCTCGGTCGACCCGGCGGTGCATGACCTGCTGTTCGAGCGGTTCCTCAGCGAGGAACGCGACGAGCCGCCCGACATCGACGTCGATTTCGAACATGAGCGGCGCGAGGAAGTGATCCAGTACATGTACGGCAAATATGGCCGCCACCGCGCCGGGCTCTGCGCCACGGTGATCCACTACCGCCCGCGCTCGGCCATTCGCGAAGTTGGCAAGGCGATGGGGCTTTCGGAAGACGTGACCTCGAAGCTCGCCGGCACCGTCTGGGGCAGTTTCGAGGGCGAGATGGACGACGCCCGCGCCCGCGAGGCGGGGCTGGACCTGTCGGACCCCTACCTGCGCATGGTGCTGAAACTGGCCTCCCAGATGATCGGCATGCCGCGGCATCTGAGCCAGCACGTCGGCGGTTTCATCCTGACCGAACGCCCGCTGACCGAGATCGTGCCCATCGGCAACGGCGCCATGCCCGAGCGCAGTTTCATCGAATGGGACAAGGACGACATCGACGCGTTGCAAATCTTCAAGGTCGATATCCTCGCCCTCGGCATGCTCACCTGTATCGCCAAATGTTTCGACCTGATCGAGGCGCATTACGACCGCCCGCTGGAACTGGCCACGGTGCCTGTGGAGGATCACGAGGACGACGCCACAGGGCGACCCACCTACGACATGCTCTGCCGCGGCGACAGTCTGGGTGTGTTTCAGGTGGAAAGCCGCGCGCAGATGGCGATGCTGCCGAAGCTGCGCCCCCGCGTCTTCTATGATCTGGTGATCGAAGTCGCCATCGTCCGCCCCGGCCCGATCCAAGGCGATATGGTGCACCCCTACCTGCGCCGCCGTCAGGGGATGGAGAGCGTCGTCTACCCCGCCCCCGGCCCGGCCTATCCGCAGGACGAATTGTTCAGTATCCTCAGCCGAACCTTGGGCGTGCCGATCTTTCAAGAACAGGCGATGAAGATTTCCATCGACGCGGCACAGTTTTCCCCGTCCGAGGCGAACGAGCTGCGCAAGGCCATGGCCACCTTCCGCTCGCGCGGGACGATCGAAAAGCTACAGGACAAGATGGTGGGCCGGATGACCAAACGCGGCTACGATCCCATCTTCGCGCAGCGCTGTTTCGACCAGATCAAGGGCTTCGGCGAATACGGTTTTCCCGAAAGCCATGCCGCGAGTTTCGCCAAGCTGGTCTATGTCTCGTCATGGATGAAATGCCACTACCCGGCGGCCTTTGCCTGCGCGCTCTTGAACTCCCAGCCGATGGGGTTTTACGCCCCGGCGCAGATCGTGCGCGACGCCCGCGAACATCAGGTCGAGGTGCGCGATGTCGACGTGAACCTCTCGGACTGGAACTGCACGCTGGAGCCTTGTGGGGACGGTTTCGCCCTGCGGCTAGGGCTGCGCATGGTGGACGGGCTGCAGGAAAAGGCCGGTGCGCGGATCATGGACCGGCGCGAGACGCCTTACGCCGATGTCGAAGACCTCAAGACCCGCGCAGGCCTCGACGCCAAAGCGATCCGCCAACTCGCCGCCGCCGACACGATGCGCAGTATGGGGATCGACCGGCGCCAAGCGCTCTGGCAGGCCCAAGGGCTGCGCGACGCGCCCGCCCTGCCGATCTTCGACCATGTCGAGGCTTCGGCCCGCGGTCCGGAGCCGGAGGTGCATCTGCCGGTGATGCCAAAAGCCGAACAGGTCGTGGCCGACTACCAGACGCTGCGCCTGTCGCTGAAGGCGCATCCGATGTCCTTCTACCGCTCCAGCCTCGCCGCGCAGGGGTTCTCCTCGGCCCGGGACCTTTCGCGCATGGGCCACGGGCGGCGGGTAAAGCTGGCGGGGTTGGTGCTGGTGCGCCAGAAACCCGGCAGCGCCAAGGGGGTCTGTTTCATCACGCTGGAGGATGAGTTTGGCGTCGCCAACCTCGTGATCTGGCCCAATATGTTCAAGCTCTACCGCCCCACGATCATGTCGTCGCGGCTTCTGGTCGTGGAGGGGCGCGTGCAGACCGACGGGCGGGTGATCCACGTGGTGGCCGAGCGGCTCGAGAACCGCTCCGACCGGCTGGCGGCGCTGTCGGACGCACCGATGCCCGGCATCACCACGCGGGGCGATCACCCGACCCATCCGCTGCCCGGTCAGGTGGCGATGCATAGCCATCCGCGCGACGCCAAGGTGATCCCCAGATCGCGGGATTTTCATTAACGAATCCTCATGCAATGCATGAGGTACGCGCCGCAACTAACTGATATAAAACGAAACGAAATAAATGACCGATCCCCTGTTGACCCTCTGAACGCCCCTCGCTAGCCTGCCGGAAATCCGTTGGGGTGCCGCAGGGCTGAGAGGTGAAAACCGACCCATCGAACCTGATCCGGGTCGTACCGGCGTAGGGAACGGAAGCAAGCATCAGCCCCATCCGGGCGGTCGTTTACCCCGTATCTCCATGCCCTTGGCCCATCTAACGAATGGGGGGCCGAATGGCGTTTCAAGCACTGACGATTGCGGGGTCCGACAGCGGCGGCGGGGCGGGGATTCAGGCCGATCTCAAGACCTTCAGCGCGCTTGGCGTCTATGGGGCCAGCGTGCTCACCGCGGTCACCGCGCAGAACACCCGCGCCGTCACCGCGGTCGCCATGATCGCGCCTGCGATGATCCGCGCGCAGATGGCGGCGGTCTTTGACGATCTGGCCATCGGCGCGGTCAAGATTGGCATGTTGGGCGACCCGGCCACGATCTCTGCCGTGGCCGAGGGGCTGGCCCACTGCCCCGCGCCCGTTGCGCTCGACCCGGTGATGGTGGCGAAATCCGGCGATGCGCTGCTCTCTGCCGAAGCGGTGGAAACCCTGCGCGACCGGATGCTGCCCCGCGCCCATGTGCTGACGCCGAACCTGCCCGAGGCCGCACGGCTGCTGGACACAGAAGAAGCCACCGACGAGGCCATGATGCTGGCGCAGGGGCGCGCGCTGCTGTCGCTCGGTCCCCGCGCGGTGCTGATGAAGGGCGGCCATGGCAAGGGCGAGACCTGCGTCGATCTGCTGATTTCCGAGGCCGACACCCTGCGCCTTTCCGCGCCCCGCCAGCAGACGGCGAACACCCATGGCACCGGCTGCACGCTCTCTGCCGCCATTGCCGCCGGTCTGGCGCGGGGCCAGCCTCTGCCGCAGGCGGTGGAGGCCGCCCATAGCTATCTGCAACGCGCCATTGCCGCGGCGGACGCCCTCAACATCGGCCATGGCCACGGGCCGGTGCATCATTTCCACGGCGTTTGGCCTCATGAGTGATGTCACCATCATCGGCGCGGGCGTGGCAGGGCTCTGGGCCGCGCGGGCCTGTCTGGCGCAGGGGCTGCGGCCCCGGCTCGTTGACCGCAAAGGCCCGCCCGGCCCGCACGGCTGTTCGTGGTGGGCGGGCGGCATGCTCGCCCCCTTTTGCGAAGGCGCGCTGAGCGAGCCTGCGGTGGTAACCCATGGGCGGCGTGCTGCGGCGCTATGGGGGGAGATCACGGAAGTCACCCATCGGGGCACGCTGGTCCTCGCCCCCGAGCGGGACCGCGCGGAATTGCAGCGTTTCGCCGCCCGCACCGAAGGCCACAGCGACTGCGACGCCGAAGCCATCGCGGCCTGTGAGCCGGACCTCGCCGGGCGCCATCGCCGCGGGTTGTTCTTTGCCGAGGAAGCGCATCTGAACCCGCGCCAAGCGCTGCAAGACCTGACCCATGCGCTGGCCGCCGAGGGCGTGACGGTTGAGACCACGGCCCTCACCCCTTCGGAGGTCACAGGCCCGGTGATCGACTGCCGTGGCATGGTGGCCCGCGACGCTCTGCCCGGTTTGCGTGCCGTGCGCGGGGAGATGATCCTGCTGCGCGCGCCTGAGATCGCCCTCACCCGCCCGATCCGCCTGCTGCACCCGCGCCACCCGCTCTACGTCGTGCCGCGCGGGCAAGGCATCTACATGCTGGGCGCGACCCAGATCGAAAGCGCCAGCCGCAGCGGCATGACCGCCCGCTCGGCGCTGGAACTGCTCTCAGCCGCCTATGCGCTCGACCCGCGCTTTGCCGAGGGCGAGATCATCGAGATGGGCGCCGACCTGCGCCCGGCTTTCGCCGACAACCTGCCCGGCATCGTGCAGCGCGGGGCGGTGCTGCATCTGAACGGGCTGTTCCGGCACGGCTTTCTCATGGCGCCCGCCTTGGCCGAACAGGCTGCGGGCTTTCTGGCAACAGCGACAACGGGGGATTTATTCCGTGAAGATTGAAGTGAACGGCGAGCCGCGTGAGGTCACCGCCGCGCAGCTTGACGCAGCATTGGCAGAGCTGGGCTGGGGCGAGGCAAAAGTCGCCACCGCCCTCAACGGCAGCTTCGTTCCCGCAGGCGCGCGGGGCGAGACCATGCTAAGCGACGGCGACCGGCTCGAAGTGCTCAGCGCCATGCAGGGGGGCTGAGCGATGCGCGATTTCTACGGCACCGCCCTGCCCCTGCCGCTGATGCTGGGCACCGCGCGCTACCCCTCGCCCGCAGTGATGGAGGCCGCCTTTCGCCAAAGCGCCGCGCCGGTCGCCACGGTTTCGCTGCGCCGCGAACAAGGCGCGGGACAGGCGTTTTGGGACATGGTGCGCGGCTTGGGCGTGCATCTGCTGCCCAACACCGCCGGCTGCCATTCGGCGCGCGAGGCGATCACCACGGCGCAGATGGCGCGGGAGTATTTTGGCACCAATTGGATCAAGCTGGAGGTTATCGGCCATGCCGACACCTTGCAACCTGACCCCTTCGGGCTGGTCGAGGCTGCCGAGGCGCTCTGCGCCGATGGCTTCGAGGTTTTCCCCTATACCACCGAGGATCAGGTGCTGGCCGCGCGGCTGGTCGATGCAGGCTGCCGGGTGCTGATGCCTTGGGGTGCGCCCATCGGCTCTGGGCTGGGGCTGAACAACCTGCACGGGCTGCGCAGCCTGCGGGCGGCATTTCCCGATGTGGCCATGGTGATCGACGCGGGCCTCGGCCTGCCCAGCCATGCGGCACAGGCGTTGGAGATGGGGTTCGACGCAGTGCTTTTGAACACCGCCGTGGCTGAGGCCCGCGACCCCGCCGCCATGGCCGAAGCCTTTGCGCTGGCCTGCCGCGCGGGCGCGCTTGCAGCCGCTTCCGGCCCCATGGGCCAGCGTGACATGGCCGTGCCCTCCACCCCCGTGATCGGAAAGGCTTGGCTATGAGCTTGCCGCGTTTCTACCCCGTCTTCGATAGTGCCGCATGGGTCGCGCGGGCCGTGCCCTTGGGCGTGAAGCTGGTGCAACTGCGCATCAAGGACGCGCCGGAAGACCGGCTGCGGGCCGAGATCACAACCGCGCTCGACCTCTGTCGCCAGCACGGCGCACTGCTGGTGGTGAATGACCACTGGCAACTGGCGATTGAACTGGGGGCCGATTGGCTGCATCTGGGGCAAGAGGATTTGGACAGTGCCGACATCCCCGCGATCCGCGCCGCCGGGCTGAAGCTGGGCCTGTCGACCCATGACCATGCCGAGCTTGACCGCGCGTTGGCTCTCGCCCCCGATTACATCGCCCTCGGCCCCGTCTATCCGACCATTCTGAAAAAGATGAAATGGACCGAACAGGGCCTCGACCGGCTGACGGAATGGAAGGCGCGGATCGGGGATATCCCGCTTTGCGCCATCGGCGGCATGTCTGTCGCCCGTGCGCCGGGGGCCTTTGCCGCCGGGGCCGATACGGTGGCGGCGGTCACGGATATCACGCTGAACGCAGACCCCGAAGCGCGGATGCGCGAATGGCTTGAGGTGACGGCATGAGCCGCTACGCCCGCCAGACGGTTCTGCCGCAAGTCGGCGCCGAGGGGCAAGCGCGTCTCACGGCGGCGCATGTGCTGGTCGTCGGGGCCGGAGCGCTGGCGGTGCCTGTGCTGCAATATCTCGTCGGGGCCGGTGTCGGGCGGATCACATTGGTCGACGGCGATCAGGTGGCCTTGAGCAATCTGCACCGCCAACCGCTCTACCGGATGGACGATATCGGCAGGCCCAAGGTCCGTGCCGCCACCGAGGCGATGGCGGCGCTGAACCCCGAGGTGACGCTTGTCCCGCGTGCCGAATGGCTCACCCCCGCCAATGCGCCCGCCCTGCTGGCGGACTGCGATATCGCCCTCGACTGCGCCGATACTTTCGCCGCCAGCCTGACCCTGTCGGACGAAGCCCGCGCGCAGGGCAAACCGCTGATTTCAGCCTCGGCCCTTGGGCTGTCGGGCTATGTCGGTGGTTTCTGCGGGGGCGCCCCCTCGCTCCGCGCCCTCTTCCCTGACCTGCCGCAGACGGCAGCGACATGTGACACGGCGGGCGTCTTGGGGCCGGTGGTCGGGATGATCGGCGCGGCACAGGCGCAGATGGCGCTTTCGGTCCTGCTGGGTCTCACGCCCTCCCCGCTGGGGCAACTCATGATCTGGGACTCCGCGCAATGGCGCATGTCGGGCTTTCGTTTCGACAGCGCGCCCGAACCTGCGCGCGCCGCGGGTTTCATCGCCGAAAGCCAGATCACCCCGCGCGATATGGTCATCGACCTGCGCGCCGAGGCGCCCGCGCCTTTCTCAGCCCAAGCGCGCCATGTCCCGCCCGAGGCGCTGCCGGACCTGCCGTTGCCAGCCGATGCACCCCGCATCGTGCTCGCCTGCCGCACCGGCCTGCGCGCGCATCACGCGGCCAACACCCTCCGCCCCCGCTGGCCGGGCGAGATCGCCCTGCTCGCCCTCCCGGGCGCCTGACCTTTTTTCCCGCATAAACGATATACTGGAGACCCTTCGTGAAAAACATCCTCGCCCCCCTTGCCCTGACGCTGATCGCAGCCCCCGCCTTGGCCCAAGACAAGATGACCGTCATGCTCGACTGGTTCGTGAACCCCGATCACGGGCCGATCATTCTGGCGCAGGAAAAGGGCTATTTCACCGATGCGGGGCTGGAGGTCGAACTCGTCTCCCCCGCCGACCCGAATGAGCCGCCGCGCATGGTGGCGGCGGGCCGGGTCGATCTTGCGGTCTCTTACCAGCCGGAACTGCATCTCGCCCAGCGCGAGGGGTTGGACCTGCGCCGCGTGGGCACGCTGGTCGAAACCCCGCTCACCTGCCTCGTCGTCCGCGCCGATGGGCCAGTGCAGGAGATGGCGGACCTCAAGGGCCGAAAGGTAGGTTTCGCCGTGGCGGGCGTGCAAGAGATGCTGCTGGATGCGATGCTGAGCCACAACGGCGTGGCGCCTGCCGAGGTCGAGCAAATCAACATCGGCTGGTCGATCTCCCCCGCGCTAATGTCGGGCCAAGTCGACGGGGTGATCGGCGCGTTCCGCAATTTCGAGCTGAACCAGATGCAAATCGAAGGCCATGAGGGCCGTTGCTTTTACCCCGAAGCCGAGGGCGTGCCCGCTTATGACGAGTTGATCTATGTCGCCCATGCCGAAGAGATGGACCGCGAGATGATCGCCCGCTTCCTGCGTGCCACCGAACGGGCCGCCGCCGATATCGTAAACGACCCGGCCGCCAGCGGAGAGGTCTTCTTTGCCTCCGACGCCGAGCTGCGCAACGAGTTGAACACCCGCGCGTGGGAAGACACATGGCCCCGTTTCGCCACCCGCCCCGCCGCGGTGGACCACGGGCGCTATGACCGGTTCGAGACCTTCATGCAGGCAAGCGGCGTGGTGGAAACCGTGATCCCCGCCGCCGATCTGGTGGTCGACGTCACAGCGCAGGCGAAACCATGATGGCGCCCGATTACGGCAATGCCTTCGCCGCTTGGCGCGATGGTGCCGGAGAGACATGGCGGGCCTATACCCGCCATGACTTTGTCGAACAGCTGGGCAACGGCAGTCTGTCGCAGGCCAGTTATCTGCATTACCTGCGGCAGGACTATGTTTTCCTCATCCACTTCGCCCGCGCGTGGGCCCTTGCCGCGGCCAAGGCGGAAACGCTGGATGAAATGGCCGCCGCGAGTGCCACGGTCCATGCGCTCGTGCATGTGGAGATGCCCCTCCACGTGGAAACCTGCGCAGGCCATGGCATCGACCGCGCCACGCTTGAGGCCACGGCAGAGGCCCCCGGCAACCTCGCCTATACGCGCTATGTTTTGGAGGCGGGCTATTCCGGGGATTTCCTTGACCTGATGGCCGCCCTCGCCCCCTGCGTTCTGGGCTATGGTGAGATTGGGTTGGCCCTGCGGGGCAATGACGGCCCCTATGCCGATTGGTGCGCGGTCTATGGCGGCGAGGAGTATCAAGCACTGTGCCGCGATGTCGGAGCGCTGATCGATGGCGCGCTAGCGCGGCGTCTGGGTGCGGATTGGCAAACCCTGCCCCGAGCCAAGACCTTGCAAAAGCGTTTCAACACGGCCACGGCGCTTGAGGTTGGCTTTTGGGACATGGCGCTGTCGCCCGCGGCAGCATGACCGCCCCTGTGGTGCATCTATCGGGCGCGCTTCACGGCGCTGCGGGCCTCTTGATCGACCATTTTGATCTTACCCTCAAGGCCGGGCAATGGAACGTCTTGCTCGGCCCCTCGGGTGTGGGGAAAACCTCGCTGCTGCGTCTGCTTGCGGGTCTGCCCACTGTGGCCCGGCTGGAGGGCCGTATTGCTGCCGATGACGACCGTCCCCTCGCCCCCCGTGTCGCAATGATGGCGCAGGACGATCAACTGCTGCCTTGGGCGAATGCGGTTGAGAATGTCACCATCCCCGCCCGGCTGCGCGGAGAACGGGCGGACCCTGACCGCGCCGCAGCACTTTTGGCCGAGGTCGGGCTTCGCGCGGAGCTGCGCCGGAAACCTGCCCAGCTTTCCGCCGGTCAGCGCCAGCGCGTCACCCTCGCCCGCACGCTGTACGAAGACCGCCCCGTGGTCCTGCTGGACGAACCGTTCTCGGCCCTTGATGTGGTGACCCGCCTTAAAATGCAGGATCTAGCGGCGCGGCTGCTTTGCGGGCGAACCGTCGTGCTGATCACCCATGACCCGGCGGAGGCCCTAAGGCTCGCCAATCACGCTTGGATCGTGAGCCGCCATGGGGCCGCCCCCTGCCCCTTGCCCAAAACGCCGCCACCGCGCCGGATCGACGCCCCCGAGACCCTCGCCGCCCAAGCCGATCTGCTGCGCCGCATGGGGCTGGCCTCACCCGCGCAGGTCGCCTGATGGTATCTACGCTGCATAAATTATGGCGCGGCATGGTCTGCTTCGCACTCGCCGTCGCGATTTGGCAGCTTGTTGTTACCCTCAGCGGCGTGCCGCGTTTCATCCTGCCGGGGCCTTGGCTTGTCTTGCAAGCGCTGGGCGGGAATGCCGCGCTGCTCTGGCAGAATGCGCTGTGGTCGGCGGGCAATCTTGCGCTGGGCCTAAGCTTAGGCATTTTCCTCGGCATCGAGACGGCGCTGTTGCTGACCCTCTCGCGCCGCGCGCGCTGGCTGCTGCGCCCGATGCTGGTGGTGGCTCAGGCCGTGCCGGTCTTCGCCCTCGCCCCGGTCATCACCCTTTGGCTCGGCTACGGGATGCCCTCCAAGATCGTGACCATCGCGCTGGTCACCTATTTTCCCATCGCCTCGGCCCTCTTCGACCGGCTGATGGCGCTGCCCCCGGGCCTGCGCGATCTGGCGCATCTCTCGGGCGCCAACCGCTGGCGCGAAACACTGCTGCTGCGCCTGCCCCACGCCGTGCCGGGCCTAATCTCGGGCCTGCGTCTGGCGGTGGTCTATGGCCCTCTCGCGGTGCTGATTGGCGAATGGGTCGGCTCCTCCCGCGGGCTGGGGCATCTGATGCTGATGGCCAATGGCCGCGGCCAAACCGCGCTCATGTTCGCGGCCCTGATCGTGCTCGCGGCGCTGTCGCTGCTGCTCTGGTCCGCGGTCGAAGCGCTCGCCCGCTGGACGGCACGGCGGTTTTAGGTGCCTTGGAACCCCATGGATAGCGTGATGCTCGTATGCGGCACGGCATGGTGATCCGCGCCCCAGCGTCCGCGGATATCCGGTCACAGCCAAAGTTATCGGCTATGTGAAATGGTTAATCGATGAAACCGACCCCGTCGGGCGCGGGTTCACCATCACCTAAAAGCTAAGACGTGATAATTGGCCGCCGCAACCTAAGTGGCGGCCATTCACCTGATAGCCAGAGGCAAATACACATGCCCCTTTCGAATATTCCGGTCAGTTCAACGACAGCTGCGCGACACATTCGGCCCCGCGGCAACGTATCTCTCCCCCTTCTTCGATGCAGAGCTTTTTGATCGCGATATTGCTGCGTAAGAAGTTCACATCCACCGTCTCAATATTTCGCGCGCGCGCTTCGGCCAGACCGCGATGGAAGAGCCTCCGGCCATAGCCGCGCCCTTGATAAGCGTCCTCAACCGAAAGCCCGATCTCCGCATGGGTGCTGTCAATGCAATGAAGCTCCAGTATCGCACGCAAAGCATCATCGCATTCGACGCCGAGCGTCAGGTCGGGGTTGGAGCCCCGAACCACGCGCAGCAAGGCATCATCGTTAAGCTGGCCCATGAACCTGAGCTCCCGCGAGGCGGGGCTAAGTCTTTGGTAATGTTCGCATAGGGTCTGCTTTAGAAGCGGGAGGGGAACGGAAAGAAGTTCTGGAACGGCGGTGTGCATGATGTCTCCAATCTCAAGTCCAAGATGGGAAGCCGACCCGCCCGGAGTAGAGATCGAACAGGGCAGGAGAAATGCGCTGCTTGCATAGGTAGCCGGCACGTTTGCTAATCCAGCCTGTGGCGCGCGCCGCGAGAATAGCGCGCTGCTGCCCTCGCCATCCTGTCGTCTTTCGTGCAGTTCCGGCAAACCGCAGGCGCGGCGTGCATCAATCCCGCGACGGCCTACGTCCCTAAACGTCCACCGCCCCCTCCACGTCTGCTCTCAGCCAATGCGCTGCGCAATTTTTGCGTCCGAATTGATCCAGCGCAAAGACCGCAGAACGGCGGCCCCCTAAACCGGTGCCATGGAACAGATACAGATGCTCGAGGCTCTCGGCCTCTTCGACGCGCGCGTGCCGCGCTACACCTCCTATCCCACCGCGGCGGCCTTCACCTCCGCGGTGGGCGCCGCGTTTCAGCGCTCAGCGCTTGGCGCGTTGGACCCCGGCGCGCCGGTCTCGGTCTATGTCCACATCCCCTTTTGCGAGCGGCTGTGCTATTTCTGCGCCTGCCACACGCAGGGCACCAAGACGCTCAGCCCTGTCGAGCGCTATATCGAGGCTCTTGAGGCCGAGCTTGAGCTTCTGCGCGCCGCGATGCCTGCGGGCATGCGGATGGGGCGGATGCATTGGGGTGGCGGGACACCGACCATCCTACCGCCCGCCCTCATCGACCGCCTGAACCGCGCCCTTCATCAGCTCTTCACGCCGACCGAGGATTTCGAGTTCTCCGTCGAGATCGACCCCACCCAGATCGACCCCACCAAAATCGCCGCCCTGCGCGCGGCGGGCCTCACACGGGCCTCTATCGGCATTCAGGATTTCGACCCTGAGGTGCAGCAGGCCATCGGGCGCCTTCAGTCCTTCGAGGTCACGCGCCGCTGTGTCGATCAGTTGCGCGCCGAGGGGGTCACCTCGCTCAATACTGACTTGGTTTACGGCCTGCCTCATCAGACCATGGCCCGGCTGGAGGATACGATCGACAAGACCCTGTCCCTTGCCCCGGATCGCGTGGCGCTTTTCGGATATGCGCATGTGCCATGGGTCGCGAAACGGCAAAAACTCATCCGCGAGGCGACACTGCCCGACGCGGTCGCACGCTATCACTTCGCTGAGAGGGCCGCGGCACGCTTCGCCGCTTCGGGCATGGAGGCAATCGGCATTGATCATTTCGCCACGCCGCAGGATGGGCTGACCCAAGCAAAGAACAACCGCCGTCTGCGCCGGAATTTCCAAGGCTACACCGATGACAATTGCCAAACCCTGATCGGCCTCGGCGCCTCGTCAATCTCGCGTTTTCCGGGGGGCTACATACAGAACGCCCCCGCGACGGCGGCCTACACCGCGCGCATCGCCGATGGCGACTTGCCCGGTACGCGCGGCTACGCCTTGGACGATACGGACCGCATGACCGCGCGGGCGATCGAATGTCTGATGTGCGACTTTACCCTTGACCTGAACGCCTTGGCAGAAACCTTCGGCGCGCGGGCCTTCGATCTCGCGCCCGAGTTAAAGGCCATGGCAACCCGCTACACGCCATTCGTGCGCTTGTCCGGAACGCGCCTCGGCATCCTGCCCAAAGGTCGCGCCCTGACCCGCATGATCGCATCACTGCTCGACCAGGAGGTGCCGGAGGGCATGCGCTATTCGCAAGCTTCCTGAGCTTTATCCGGCCCGCCCGAGGCGCGGGCCGTTCGGACACTGACAAGCTAATGGCAGACCGATCGGCGCGCGCCTCGCCGACCGTGGCGGACCGCTGTGACCCTTGGGAACAAAGCGCGCGCGGGCCGGTTTCTTCCCAGTAATGGATTGGGAAAGAAAATGTCTTCATCGAAATCGAAGGACGAAATCTGGGACGAGTGGCGCGATCTGGTCAACATGGCACCGGCGGAGCTTGAGGACTGGCTGGAGACCGAGGAGTCCAAGTCCGTGGGCGACAGCGGAAGCGGTGAAAGCACCGGGCACAAGTCCGGCCGCCGGATCGTCAAGATCAAACGCACCAACAAGGACGACCTGACCGACGATCAGTGGGATCACATGGCAACCGTCGTTGGCTATATCAAACGGCATCTCTCCCAAGGCGGGCCGAAAGATGGTGTTGAAGACTCGAAATGGCGCTATTCGCTGATGAATTGGGGCCATGATCCTCTAAAGGGCGATAGCTGACGAACTGCGCCTTGCCCGATTGATAAGGGTATGGACCTTTGATCGGGCTTCGACCTTGGCGGAGGCGCGCAGACAGTTGCGCTTCTTCGCATCTCAAGCGTCGATATCTTTCGCCCTCTATGGCCTGCGATCCGCGCATCGCAGAACTGGTTGCGGGGCGCAGCGAACCTGCCGCCTCTGCCATCTTCGCCCCCGCGAGGCCGAAACGGCCCACCGTATTGCTCTGCAAGAGCCACCCAACAGCGAACCCCATTCTCGACAATGCCGTAGTGTGCTGCCACAAAGTCACCTAAAGGCAGTCCCGCGCATGTTTCGCCGGGAGAACGTTCGCCTTGCGCTTGGAGGAGAAAAAACCATGAATGCGTTGAGACAAACTATTTGCGCGGCATTGGCCCTAGGGCTTGTGGGGGGCGCCGCAAGCGCCGAGACCCGTGTGACCTATAAGTCGGCCAAATCGGGCTCGTCCTACTATCAAATGGGCGTAGAGCTTGCCGAAGCCATGAAAGCGGGCAGCGGCGGAGACATCTCGGTTACCGTGGAAGAGAGCCAAGGATCGGTTCAAAACGTCATGGAAGTCCGCGCGCGCGGGGCCGATTATGTCTTTACCACCCCGCCCTCCCTCGTTGGTCTGGCCCAAAACGGCAAGGCCATGTTCGAAGGCAAGACCGCACCGGCTTTCGATGAGATTCGCGCGCTTTTCCCGATCCCATCGCTGACCATGCATTTCGTGATGTCTCAGGACAGCGGCGCCACCGCGCTTGCGGATCTGGAAGGCAAGAGCATCCTCCTGGGCAAAGGGTCTTTCGGCGCGACCGAAGGCGCGAAGTATCTGGATATGTTCGGGCTGGCAAACAGTGTGGAGATCGCGGATGCGGAATTGAGCAACGCCGTGGCCGCTTTGAAAAACGGGCAGATTGACGGCTTTGTCACTGCGGGTTCATTCCCGGCGCCAAATGTCGTCGAAGCCGCCGCTTCCACCCCCGTGACCGTGGTCCCGTTGTCGGACGAGCAGATCACCCAATCCAAACGGACCCGCATTGTCATTCCGGCGGGCACCTATGCGGGCCAAGAGCAGGATGTGACCACAACGTCCCTGCCCGTCGCCGCCTTCACGACAACCAAGATGGACGATGAAACGGCTTATCAACTGACCAAGACCTATTGGGAAAACAAGGCCAAGATGGCCGATACTTCGCCTTGGTGGGGCAATGTCACGCCTGAGTTGATGGCCAATATCACCACTGAACTGCACCCCGGCGCGCTGCGCTATTACGAAGAAGCCGGGATCGCGACAGAGACCTCGCAATAACAGGTTGCGCGGCGCGGGTTTTCCGCGCCGCGCTTGCCCAGCCAAAGCCGGACCCCCATAGATGACAAATCTCCCCGAAAGCCGATTGGCGGCGAGTTTCTGGATCGCGCTGGCCATCGCGCTGGTCAGCTATCACTTGGCTTTGGTGTTTTCGGGTCTGGTGCCGAACCTGATCAGCAGGCCGCTGCATATGGCCTTCATCCTGCCCTTCGCTTTGGTCTTTGACGCGCAGACGCCGCTGCGGCGGATCACTGGCAGCATCTTGGCCGCATTGGGCATCGCCGCAGCGCTTTGGGTGGCATTCAACAGCGATGCGCTTGGCGATCAATACGGGTTCATCGAAAGCAACTTCCAGCTTGCCGTGGCGGTGACCCTGCTCTTGGTGGTGCTGGAAACGGCGCGGCGCGTGATCGGTTGGCCCTTGCCACTGGTCGCCGCACTGGCCCTGCTCTATGGCCTGTTTGGGCAGCATATTCCCGGCGAGTTCGGCCATTCCGGCACGCCGATCGAAAGCTATTTCGGAACACTGACCATCGCCGAGGGCGGCATCTGGGGAACGCTCACCGGTGTCTCGGTCTCTGTCGTGGCGATCTTTGTCATCTTCGGCGCAGTTCTGAACGCTGGCGAAGCGGGGCAAGGTTTCATGAATGTCGCCGCCGCCGCGGCGGGGCGGCTGAAAGGCGGCGCGGCGAAGGTGTCTGTTTTGTCGTCGGCGCTCTTTGGGTCGATCTCCGGCTCGGCCTCCGCAAATGTCGCTTCCACCGGCGCGATCACCCTGCCCGCGATGACCAAGCTTGGCTATCCCAAACGCCTCGCCGCCGCGGTCGAGGCCGTGGCCTCCTCAGGCGGGCAAATCATGCCGCCCCTGATGGGCGCAGGCGCTTTCGTTATGGTCGAGCTGACCGGCGTGCCCTACACCGGCATCATGGCTGCCGCCGCGCTTCCGGCGGTGCTTTACTTTGTGGCGGTCTGGGTTGGCATCAACGCCTACGCGCAGCGCTTCGCCCTCAAAGGGATCGCAGAAGCGGATCGCCCCGCATTGCGCGACGTGGTTGTCACATCGCTCTTCTTTCTCGTCCCCTTCTCGGTCCTGCTATGGGGGATGTTCGTCGCGCAGTTCACGCCGGAATATGCGGCGGCTATCGCGATCCTCGCAGCGGCGCTGCTCTTGTTCTTCAATGCGCAGCTCACTTTCGAGCCGCGCCAGATCGCCACGCGAATGGCAAGTGCAGTTCTCAATGCCGCGCGGCAGGTTGCCCTGATCGCCTCCATCATCCTTTGCGCCTCAATCATCATCGGTGTGCTGTCGATCACCGGGCTTGGCGTGAAAATCACTTCTCTCATTCTGGCGGGGTCTGGGGGGCTTCTTTGGCCGTCCCTGCTGCTGACGGCGCTTGCCTGCCTCATCCTGGGCATGGAGGTGCCCACCACGGCGGCCTATGTGATCTGCGTCTCCGTCGCCGGGCCTGCGCTCATTGAACTGGGACTTTCGCCGCTTCAAGCGCATCTCTTTGTCTTTTGGTTCGCGCTTCTCTCGACAATCACGCCCCCGGTCTGCGGCGCTGTTTTTATCGCCGCGGGAATGATTGGCGAGAATTGGTTGAAGGTCGCTCTGACAGCGATGGCGCTTGGCATTGGGCTCTACATTATCCCGCTCGGTATGGTCGCGAACCCGGATATGCTGACCCTTTCGGACGCCCCATTGGCAGCTCTCTTGGCGGCTGGTCGTGTCGCATTGGGGCTGACCCTGCTTTCATACGGGTTGATCGGCGCGCGACGGCCCGTGCCGACGCTCGCGCTTTGCACAGGTGGGCTGGCTGTTGTGTTTTCTGGCCTGTGGATTTGAGCGCGCGGCGTTAGAGCAGGCGATTGGTCATGTTGATGGTTCGAAGCAAACGCGCGAACCAATTCGCGCTCTATTGGAGGCGTGACCTGTCACTGAATTTTCATCCAGCCGCGCCCGGAGCCCGATTAGTCTTTACAATAGATGCCTTGCGGAACTCGATACTCCGTGGGCATTTGATCGAAGACAGCTTTGTTCGGCAAAATTCAAACAAGGCGTCACGCAGTTCACATAAAATACGGACGTGTATGGTCCCTCCCTAAATGCAGGTGAAATTTTGATAATAAAAACCGTCTTCTACAACAAACGTTATTAATTTGGCCCACTTAGGATCACATTTTAGGGCAGCTTTTGTGGGGTGGATTAAAGGCTGGACGCCCAGCCAGACGAGAAAGGTTTTCAAAGCCACATATATTCAGCTGAACAGCTGGCGGAGGAGGTGGGATTCGAACCCACGGTACGCTCTCACGCACGCCGGTTTTCAAGACCGGTGCATTCGACCACTCTGCCACTCCTCCGCAGCACGCTCCTCCTAGAGCGCCGGGATTGATTCGGCAAACGCACATTTTCGCGGCCAGCCCCCCGCGCCCCTTTGGGGAAATTCGCCGATCTGCCCTGCGCGGTCTTTTCAAGCGCTGCCCGGTCGGGTTACTCTGCGCCAAAGCCCCTTTTAGAGGGGCGCAGGGCGTGCCGATCCAACGGCGCGACATTCTCGCGGGACATGGGTCGCGGCGCGCGACGACAGCAGGCAAGGACATCAAAGGCATGAGCAGGGATAATCAACCGTTGCGCATCAAGAAAAGCCGCGCGGCGGGCTTGGGCGTGGGCATTCTGGCAGTTGGTTTGCTGGCCGGTTGCGAGGGCGGTGATTTCAAACTTCCCTTCGGTGCAAACGAAGGTGCCAGCGCGCCGCGCAGCACCTCGACCAAACTCGTGGAACGTGATGTCGAAGCACCTGAGGTTTTCTCAGCCACGGATGAGGGTCTTTGGGACGGGCGCCCCTCGCTCGGCGGGGTCTGGGTGGCGCATCCGGACGTCACCGAACCTGAACGCGTGATCGTGCGCAATGAGGCGAACGGCAAATTCGTCATCGGTGCCCTGTTCCGGCGTGAGCGCGAATTGCCCGGACCCAAACTGCAAATTTCTTCGGATGCCGCCGCCGCGCTTGGCATTCTGGCCGGCGCTCCGGCGCCGCTGAACGTGACCGCTTTGCGCCGCGAAGAAAGCGCCGCCCCGGAAGAGAGCTTTGAGGCCGAGAATAGCGGTGACGCTGCAGCCACTCTCGCCAGCCCTGCCCCTGTCACCGCCACGGCGCTGGCCCCTGCGCCGACGGCCAGCACCGCTGCCCCTGCCACCGCCAAACCGGCGGCCAAACCGCCCGCCCCTGCGGCCCCGAAACCGGCGCGCACGGCGGCTGGTGCGAAACTGTCCAAACCCTACGTGCAACTGGGCATCTTCAGCGTGGAGGCCAATGCCACCCGCACCGCCAAACAGATGCGCGGCGCCGGCATGGTGCCCACCGTCAAGCAAAGCGCGATCAACAACAAACCCTTCTGGCGCGTGGTGATCGGCCCCGCCACCAGCAAATCCGAACTCGATACCCTTCTCAAGAAGGTCAAGGCCGAGGGCTTTACCGACGCCTACGCCGTGTCGAACTGACAAACCGGAGGAAATGCTTCCTATGATCCGCCTTTTTGCCGCCGCCGTGGCGCTGGTGCTGACGCTCCAGCCCGCCGCCGCTTTCGATACCCGCGCCACCGCCGCCTATGTGTTGGACCAGACCACCGGCACCGTGCTGCTGGCCAAGAACGCGGATGAGCCGCTGCCGCCCGCCTCCATGTCCAAGCTGATGACACTTTACATGGCCTTCGAGGCCGTGGAGCGTGGCAAGCAGAACGGCGGGCTCGATTTGGTCGAGAAACTGCCCGTCTCAGAGCACGCCATGTCCTATGGCGGCTCGACCATGTTCCTCGACACCACCGACCGTGTCTCGGTCGAGGACCTGATCCGCGGGATCATCGTGCTGTCGGGCAATGACGCCAGCGCCGTGATTGCCGAAGCGCTGAGCCCCGATGGTACCGAATACGGCTTTGCCCGGCTGATGACACAGCGCGCGCAGCAGATGGGGATGACCAATTCCACCTTTGCCAATTCCAACGGCTGGCCGCAGGCGGGGCATCTGATGTCGGTCCGCGATCTGGGGCTGCTGGCCAACCGGATCATCACCGATTTCCCGCAGTTCTACCCGCTTTTCGCCGAACGTGAGTTCGCCTTTGATGGCCGCGCGCCGCAGAACAAGACCAACCGCAACCCGCTTTTGGGTCTGGGCATCGGCGCGGATGGCCTGAAAACCGGGCACACCAATGAGGCGGGCTATGGGCTTGTCGGTTCGGCCAAACAGGGCGACCGCCGGGTGATCTTTGTCCTTTCGGGTCTCGACAGCGCCGCCGCCCGCGCGCAGGAGGCTGAATCGGTGGTCAACTGGGCCTTCCGCCAGTTCACGCAGCGCGATCTGGGCGAAGCGGGCACCCGCATCGCAGAAGCCCCCGTGGCCCTTGGCACGACCCAATCGGTCGGGCTTGAGCTGAAAGACGATCTGTCAATGCTGGTGCCTGTCACCGGCGGTGATGAGGTCGAGGCCGAGGTGATTTACACCGGCCCGTTCCAAGCGCCGATCACCAAGGGCGACGAATTGGGCGAACTGGTGGTCGACCGGGGCGATTTGCCCGCCATGCGCGTGCCGCTGGTGGCCTCAACTTCCATCGCGCCGGGCGGTTTCATGGTCAAGATGACCGCCGCCGCGCTGCATCTGATGAACCGCCTCAACGCAGGCCCGCAGGCAGCCCCCACCGTGGAAGCGGAAGCTTCGTGACCAGCGCAGAGAAGGCCCGCGCGCCGGGCCTCTTCGTCACTTTCGAAGGCATTGATGGCTCTGGCAAGTCCACCCAAGCGCGGCTTTTGGCGGATCATCTGACGGCACAGGGCCATGACGTGGTGCTGACCCGCGAACCGGGCGGCAGCCCGGGGGCCGAGGAAATCCGTGCGCTTGTCTTGCAGGGTGATCCCGACCGCTGGTCGGCGCAGACGGAAATCTTGCTCTTCACCGCCGCCCGCCGCGATCATCTTGAACGCACCATTCGCCCCGCGCTCGACGCCGGAAAGGTCGTGATCTGCGACCGTTTCGCCGATAGCACGCGGATGTATCAGGGCCTTTCGCGCGGCGATCTGCGGCAGATGGTCGATGACCTGCATGCGCTGATGATCGGGGTAGAGCCTGACCTGACCCTCTTGATCGACATGGATCCGGCCCATGGCCTTGAACGCGCCCTCTCGCGCCAGACGGCAGAGGAGCGGTTCGAGGATTTCGGCGTGGAACTCCAAGCCAAGATGCGCGCGGGTTTTTTGAGCCTTGCCAAGGAATTCAGTGACCGCTTCCATGTGATCGACGGGGGCCGCGACATCGACAGCGTGACCCGTGACGTGACCGCCTGCGTCACCGCGCGATTGGGCTGATCCACGCGCCCTGCCCGCTTCCCTCTGCGGCGAAACATGCTAGACCGAGGCCATGACAGACGACGCCCCCCAGCCAGACCGTGTGGAAGGTGCCCGCCACCCGCGCGACACGCCGAAACTGATCGGCCAAAGCGCCGCCGAGGCTGCCTTTCTCGACGCTTTCAACAGCGGCAAATTGCATCACGCATGGATGCTGACCGGCCCGCGCGGTGTGGGCAAGGCGACGCTGGCATGGCGCATCGCGCGGTTTCTTTTGGCGACCCCCGACCCCGATGGCGGGATGTTCGACCTGCCCCCGGCCGAGACGCTTGAGATCGACCCCGACCACCCGGTCGCCCGCCGCGTCGCCGCCGGGGCCGAGGCGGGGCTGAAATCCGTCACCCGCACGCTGAACCCCGACACCAAGAAAATGCGCAAGCAGATCGTCGTCGATGACATCCGCGCGCTGAACGGTTTTTTCCAGATGTCCGCCGCCGATGGGGGCCGCCGCGTGGTCATCATCGACGACGCGGATGAGATGAACCCCAATGCCGCCAACGCGCTGCTCAAGATGCTGGAGGAACCGCCCGAGCGCGCCGTCCTGTTGCTGCTCAGCCACCAACCCTCCAGCCTGTTGCCCACCATCCGCTCGCGCTGCCGCACCCTACGGCTCGGCACGCTCAACGCGGGTCAGATGGCCGAGGCGCTGGCCGGCTCGGGTGTGGAGGTCGAGGACGATCCCGCCGCCCTGGCCGAGCTTTCCGGCGGGTCGGTCGGCGGGGCGCTGCGCCTGTCGCTGATGGGCGGGGTGAAAACCTATGCCGATCTCGTCGGGCTGCTCTCTTCGCTGCCGCAACTCGACCGGGGCCGCGCCATCAAACTGGCCGAAGCCGCAGCACAGCGCGGGGGGGAGGCGAAACTCGACCTCCTCTTTACTCTGCTGGACCTGCTGCTGGTGCGTCTGGCCCGCACCGGCGCCACCGGTGCGCCGCCCGCGCAGCCCGCCTGCGCCGATGAGATTGCCGTGCTGCAACGCCTTTCGCCCAGCCCCGCACAGGGGCGCGCATGGGCCGACGCGGCGCAGCAGATATCCGACCGCGCCCGTCACGGGCTGGCGGTGAACCTTGACCCTGCCGCGCTGGTCCTAGATACCCTGCGGCAGATAGGCCAGACGGCGCCAAGATAGCCGAAAGGACAGCATGACCGACACGCCCCAGATCACCGACAGCCACTGCCACCTCGATTTCGAGAGCCTGCAAGAAGACCTGCCCGGCGTCATCGCCCGCGCGGCGGAGGCTGGCGTTACCCGCATGGTCACCATCTGCACCCGGCTAAAGAACGAGCCGAGCGTGCGGGCCATTGCCGAGGCGCATGAGCCGGTGTTCTACGCCGCAGGCACCCACCCGATGTCCGCTGCCGAAGAGCCGCTCACCTCGGTCGACGAACTCCTCGCCCTGACCCAGCACCCCAAGATGGTCGGCATTGGCGAGACGGGCCTCGACTACCACTACACCGCCGAGAGTGCCGAGGTGCAAAAGACCTCTCTGCGCATCCATATCGCGGCGGCGCGGGAAAGTGGCTTGCCGCTGATCATCCATGCCCGCGATGCGGATGACGACATGGCCCGCATCCTGCGCGAGGAACATGCGAATGGCGCCTATAGCTGCGTCATGCATTGTTTCTCCTCCTCCGCTGCGCTGGCCCGTGCCGCGCTTGATCTGGGGTTCTACCTGTCGATGTCCGGCATCACCGCCTTCCCCAAATCGCAAGACCTGCGTGATATTTTCGCCGCCGCCCCGCTCGACCGTATCTTGGTGGAAACCGATGCGCCCTATCTCGCCCCGCCGCCGCATCGCGGCAAACCGAATGAGCCTGCCTTTACCGCCCATACCGCCCGCAGCGCGGCAGAGACCTTCGGCCTCGACTACGCCGATTTCGCGGCCCGCACGCAGGAGAATTTCGAGCGTCTCTTCGCGAAAGCCGCCGCTTGGGAGCCTGCGCGCTGATGGCTGACCTGCGGGTGACCATATTGGGCTGCGGCTCCTCCGGCGGGGTTCCGCGGATCGGCGGCCATTGGGGCGCTTGCGACCCGAATGAGCCTAAGAACGCCCGCCGCCGCTGCTCGATCCTTGTGGAGCGGGTGACGGAGGCAGGCACGACCACCGTCTTGATCGACACCTCCCCCGACATGCGCAGCCAACTGTTGGACGCAGGCATCGGGCGGCTCGATGCGGTGATCTACACCCATTCCCACGCAGATCACGTTCACGGGCTGGACGATTTGCGCATGGTGGTGATGAATATGCGCGCGCGGTTGCCGGTCTGGGCCGATGCGCCCACCCGGGACGCGCTGATCGAACGGTTTGGCTATGCCTTCGTGCAGCCCGAATGGTCAAGCTACCCGCCCATTCTCGACATGCATGAGATCACCGGCGAGGTCAGCATCGACGGCCCGGGTGGCACCCTGAAGTTCAACCCCTTCACCGTCACCCATGGCAATATTGACGCGCTCGGTTTTCGCTTTGACGATATCGTCTATCTGCCCGATGTCTCGGCCATCCCCGAGGACTGCTGGCCGATGATGGACAACCTGCGCTGCTGGATCGTCGACGCCCTGCGGCGGGAGCCGCATCCGACCCATAGCCATCTGGCGCAGACCCTTGGCTGGATCGACCGGGTGGCGCCGCAGACGGCGGTCCTGACCAATATGCACAACGACCTTGATTACCACACCGTCGCCGCAGAGACGCCGGATCACATTCAACCGGCCTATGACGGGCTGACCCTTCATTTCCCCCTTCCCCATTCAGACTAGGCAGCGCCGGGCGCGGGCCTGAGGGTCGGCGCCCCCGCCGCACCCCATAAGGCCCCTTTCAAGTGCAAACTCTTTTAGACGTCATTCTGCCGGTCTTTCTGGTCATCGGCTTTGGTTATGTTGCGGTCTGGCGCGGGCTCTTCCCCGTCTCTGGCATCGACGGGGTGATGAAATTCACCCAGAACTTCGCCATCCCCTGCCTGTTGTTCCAAGCCATTGCCCGCATTGACCTTTCCAGCAGCTATGACCCACGTCTTCTGAGCAGTTTCTACGGCGGGGCGGCGCTGTGCTTTGCACTTGGCATCCTCGGCGCGCGGGTGCTCTTTCGCCGCGATTGGGAGGACAGCGTGGCGATCGGATTTTGCTGCCTGTTCTCGAACTCGATCCTTCTGGGCCTGCCGATCACCGAACGCGCTTATGGGCCCGAGGCGCTGGCCGGGAACTATGCGATCCTGTCGTTCCACGCGCCCTTTTGCTATGGTTTGGGCATCACGGTAATGGAATTCGTGCGCAACCGCGGGCAATCGGGCCTGTCGCTGCTGCGCAACGTCAGCCGGGCGATGTTTCGCAACGCGCTGGTGATCGCCATCCTTGGGGGATTTGCCGTCAACCTCAGCGGCTTGCCGATCCCCGGTGTGGTGGATGACGCGCTGTCGCTCATTGTCCGCGCCGCTCTGCCTGCCGCCCTCTTTGCGCTTGGCGGGGTGCTGCTGCAATACAAGCCCGAAGGCGACATGAAAGCGATCCTCATGGTCTGCGCCATCGCCCTCTTGGTACATCCCGCGCTGGTCTGGAGCTTTGGCACCATGTTTGACCTGCCGCAGGCGGGATTTCGGTCCGGCGTGCTAACGGCGGCCATGGCACCGGGGTTCAACGCCTATATTTTCGCCAATATGTACGGCCGCGCGCGCCGTGTCGCGGCAAGCTCGGTGCTGATCGCGACGGGCAGTTCGATCTTGACGGTATGGCTTTGGTTGACGGTTCTGGGCTGAACGAAAGCATCCGCGAGAAGCCTGCAATATCCGTCATTTAGAGGGGAAAGTGGTGCGGGTGAAGGGACTCGAACCCCCACGCCATAGGCGCCAGAACCTAAATCTGGTGCGTCTACCAATTCCGCCACACCCGCACTGCACCAACCGGTGCCCGCGCTGATTAGCAAACCCGCGCGGCAAATGCGAGAGCAAAAAAGCACAAGACATTAACCGGATGTTTGCATATGGTTGGTGATACCTGAGGCAGGTACAATAGAAAGAGACGCCCATGAAACCGAATACGGTCGGGTGCGTAGGCGGCAAAGATCGCCATGGGGGGCAGTTTTCCCCATTCGCTGCGCTGGACACCGGTCTTGTGCAGGGCGCCCTTATTCTGACGCTGGATGGTGAAATCCCGGTTGAGTATCTCTCGGTCGGGGATCGTGTCATTACGCGCGACAGTGGCTTTGCAAAAATCCTTCATATTCAACGCACAACCCGTAGCGTGCGGCGCATCGCGCTGGCGGCGGGCTCATTGGGCCACACACGGCCCGAACGGGACGTCGCGCTTGCCGGGGATCAGATGGTGCTGGTGCGGGATTGGCGCGCGCGGGCGCTTTTCAATTCCGAACGCGCCTTGGTCGCGGCGCGGGCTTTGGTCGACGATGAATTCATCACCGATTTGGGGGAGGAAGAGACGACCCTGATCCAGATATTCTGCGACGGCCCGCATGTGATCTATGCCGACGGGCTGGAGCTTGGCACCGCCGATGCCGCCCGCGCACGCGGCGCGGTTTTGCACGCGGCCTAAACCCCCAAGTCCCGCAGCACCTGCGGCATCAGATCGGGCAGGTCCTCGGCGATCAGCCCCGGCCCATGCAGCAGCGCTGCCTCGGCATGTATCCATGCCGCGGTGGAGGCTGCTTCGACCGGGGCGATCCCCCGCGCGAGCAGCCCGGTGATAAGCCCCGCCAAGACATCGCCCGCCCCAGCGGTGGCCAGCCAAGGGGTTGCCCGGTCTTGGGTCGCATGGTGGCGCCGCACCTCCCCCTCGGGCGTGGCGATGATCGTCTCCGGGCCTTTCAACAGGACCACGCAACCGAACCGCGCGGCAGCCTCGCGCGCGGCCTGCGCCTTGGCCCCCTCACCCTCAGCCTTCGCTGCCTCGGCCAGATCTGGGGCGAGCCGGGCGAACTCCCCCATATGAGGCGTCAGAACGCAGCCGTCGTGCAGGGCGTCGCGCAGATCCGCATCTTGCGACAGCAGGGTGATTGCATCGGCGTCCAACACGACATGCGGCGCGGCGAGGGCTGCTTTGACGAGCCCCGCTGCGCGCGCGCCCAATCCCAAGGCTGGCCCGAGGCAGAGCGCGTTGATCCGGCTGTCTTCGAGCGTTTCGGACAATGCCGCGCCATCCGGTATCCGCTGCAGCATGACCGCCGTGAGTTGCATCGCCGCTTCAAGCTGCGCGGCGGGCGGCACGCCCAAGGTCACGGCCCCTGCCCCGATCCGCAGCGCCCCGCGCGCCGCCATACGCGCGGCCCCGGTCTGGCCCGGCCCGCCGGATAGGACGAGCGCATGGCCGTGGTCATATTTATGCCCCGGCTCTTTGCGCAGTAAATCGACGTTCAGGCTCTCGCGGGTGATCTCGGAAATACGCATGCGAAGGGATCTAGCAACTGCCGCCCAAAGGTACAGCCCGGAGCCGATTCACGAATGCTTATTTTTTAGGCGCGTTGCGCAAATTCTCAGCGCCCCTTGGCAAATGCATCCGCCGCGCCATGTTACCCCCTGCCCGGCGCTGGACGTTACGCGGGCGGGATGCTCTGTCGAAACCAGAGCATAAATGCGCGGGAATTGTCAGGGGATTACCATGAAAAAGATCGAAGCCATCATCAAGCCGTTCAAACTCGACGAAGTCAAAGAAGCCCTCCAAGACGTGGGTGTTCAAGGTCTGAGTGTGATTGAAGTGAAAGGCTTCGGCCGCCAGAAAGGCCACACCGAGCTCTATCGCGGTGCGGAGTATGTTGTAGATTTCCTTCCCAAAGTGAAGGTCGAAGTGGTATTGGATGACGATCAGGTCGATGCCGCTATCGAGGCCATCGTCGACGCCGCCAAGACGGAGAAAATCGGTGACGGCAAAATCTTCGTTTCCCCTGTTGAACAAACAATTCGCATCCGTACCGGTGAATCCGGTTCAGACGCGCTTTGACAACGGCCCTCGGGCCCAGACTACGAATAGACCATAAAGGACCTACACGATGGATACCCAGGAATTCCTGAGCAAAATCAAAGATGAAGGCATCGAATATGTCGACATCCGCTTTACCGACACCCGCGGCGCCTTGCAGCACGTTACCATCGTGAGCGATCTGGTCGACGAAGACTTCCTCGAAGAAGGCTTCATGTTCGACGGCTCTTCCATCGCAGGTTGGAAAAGCATCGAAGCCTCCGACATGAAGCTGATGCCCGACGTCAGCACCGCCTATGTCGACCCCTTCTATGCCGAAACCACCATCTGCCTGCACTGCTCCATCGTTGAGCCCGACACCGGCGAAAGCTATGAGCGTGACCCCCGTGGCACCGCGGAAAAGGCCGAAGCGTATCTGCGTTCCTCCGGCATTGGCGACAACGCCTACTTTGGCCCCGAGGCTGAGTTCTTCCTCTTTGACAACGTCAAATTCTCGAACGAAGTCAATAAGGTATCCTACGAAGTTGACGCATCCGACGGCTCGTGGAACACCGACACCGACTATGAGATGGGCAACATGGGCCACCGCCCGGGCCTCAAAGGCGGCTACTTCCCGGTGAACCCGGTGGACGAAGCGCAAGACCTGCGCGCCGAAATGCTCTCGACCATGAAGCGCCTTGGCATGAAGGTCGACAAGCACCACCACGAGGTTGCCTCCTGCCAGCACGAGCTGGGTCTGATTTTTGGTGAGCTGACCAAACAGGCGGATGAAATCCAGAAGTACAAATACGTGATCCACAACGTGGCCCACGCCTATGGCAAATCGGCGACCTTCATGCCGAAGCCGGTCTTTGGCGACAACGGGTCGGGCATGCACGTGAACATGTCGATCTGGAAAGACGGCAAGCCGCTGTTTGCAGGCGACAAATACGCCGACCTCAGCCAAGAGGCACTGTGGTTCATCGGCGGTATTCTGGCCCACGCCAAATCGCTCAACGCTTTCACCAACCCGACGACCAACAGCTACAAGCGTCTGATCCCGGGTTTCGAAGCGCCGGTTCTGCGCGCCTACTCCGCGCGTAACCGTTCGGGCTGCGTGCGTATCCCGTGGACCGAAAGCCCCAAAGCCAAGCGCGTTGAGGCCCGTTTCCCCGATCCGGCGGCGAACCCCTATCTGGCGTTCTCGGCCCTCTTGATGGCCGGCCTTGACGGCATCAAGAACAAGATCGACCCGGGCGAGGCGATGGACAAGAACCTCTATGACCTGCCCGCGGAAGAGCTGGCGGACATCCCGACAGTGGCCGGTTCGCTGCGCGAAGCGCTGGACGAGCTGTCCAACGACATGGACTATCTGCTGGCCGGTGACGTGTTCACCCGCGACCAGATCGAAGGCTATATCGGGTTGAAGATGGAAGAAGTTCTGAAATTCGAACAGACCCCGCACCCCGTTGAATTCGGCATGTACTACAGCTGCTGATCCGACGTTCGTCCCCACGGGACGGCGAGAGAAATTCGAAAGGGCGCGGTTCATTCCGCGCCCTTTTGCGTGGCACCCCCCGGAACAGAGCCTGCCTTGCCGCGTTGGCTTGGCAGAGCAGCAAGAAAAGGGTGCGCATCATGGCCGATGATTCAACGGCGCTGACGGATGTTGTCGATGAGTTGAAGGACGCCTCCGAGGGGAAAGAGACCGTTGAAGTTGGCCAATTGATCGACGCGCTCGACCAGCGCGGCTATGGCCCCGCCCTTGCCGTGCTGCCGCTGATGGAGCTTACCCCCCTCGGCGGTATTCCCGGCTTTCCCACTGCGCTGGCCCTTCTGGTGGGGCTGCTCGCCCTGCGGATGCTGCTGGGGTATGAGCATTTCTGGGCCCCGAACTGGCTGCGCAAGCGCACATTGGATACCGACAAGGTGCTGAAATCCGTCGAATGGCTGCGGCCCGTCTCACAATGGATCGACGACAAGCTACAGGCCCGGCTGTCGCGCATCGCGGGCGCCACTGGTCAAAAGGTTGCCTGTGTCGTCATCCTTTGCCTGTGCTTTTTCGTCCCCCCGCTTGAAGTTGTGCCCTTCGCCACCTCCGCGCCGATGATCGTGATTTCCATCTTCGGGCTGGCGCTGCTCTATCGCGACGGGCTGCTCATGCTGCTGGGCTTTATCGGCGCCGGGATCGCGGCTTTTGCAGGCGCGTCCTATTTTCTGGGCGGCTGACCCCCCCGCGCCCCACCATCGCCATAAAAGAGCCACAGCGCTTAAGCACTCTTTACCAAGACCGGGCTAAGGAAGCGGATAGATGGCGATTTCCACGACGACCTTTAACGAGCGGCTGCACCGCATCGAACAGCGCGCAAAACAGGCGCGTGGCAAGCAGCGCCGCGCCAAGCACAGCCGCAAAGGGCTGGGCTTTCTGGTGACCGTCGGCCTGCTCTTTGGCGGGGCCAGCTTCGCCCAAGACAGCGCGCCGCAGGTCAATCTCTGGGCTGGCACCGCCCTTGAATATATCCGCGCCCTACTGCCCCGCTGAGGGCCAAAGATTTTCCCTTTCGGTCGCCAAGTGAGTTGAACCGTTGCCCATATGGGCTAACCTCTGCTCGGCACACAGACGCAGAGGGTCAATCTCATGTTCAAAACACTTTTCACCACCACCGCGGCCATCTGCACCTTCATGGCCGCGCCGACTTTGGCCGCGCAATGCGGCAATACGGCCAATGGCTTTGAGGCATGGAAAGGCGCTTTCGCCCAAGAGGCCCGCGCCGCAGGCGTTGGCCAGCGCGGCTTGGACGCATTGGCAAGCGCGCGCTACGCCAATGGCACCATCGCCGCCGACCGGAATCAGAAATCCTTCAAATACTCCCTGTCCAAGTTCATGCAGGTGCGCGGCGCGGATACGATCGTGGCCCAAGGCCGCAAACGCAAAGCGCGCAACGCCGGGCTCTATAACGCGCTTGAGCAGCGCTATGGCGTGCCTGCCGGTGTCCTGCTGGCGATCCACGGGATGGAGACGGGCTTTGGCGGTTTCATGGGCAATAGCGCTGTTGTCTCGGCCATCACCACGCTGGCCTATGATTGCCGCCGCTCCGACTTTTTCGTGCCCCATGCCATTGGCGCGCTGAAACTGGTCGACCGCGGGGCCATTACCTCTAACACCCAAGGCGCCAAACATGGTGAATTGGGCCACACGCAATTCCTGCCCGGCAACGCGCTGCGCTATGGCGTTGACGGCAACGGCGACGGTCGGGTCGATTTCTACAATCAGGTCGATGCACTGGCCTCTACCGCCAATTTCCTGCGCCAGAAAGGCTGGCAGCCGGGGGCGGGCTATCAAGAGGGACAGCCGAACTTCCGCGTGATCCAAGCGTGGAACGCGGCGGGCGTGTACCAAAAGGCCATCGCCATCATGGCCAGCCGCATCGACGGCTAACAGCCCATTTATCCTAAGTTAAGCGGCGGCGCGTCCCACCCGGGGCGCGTCGTTTGCATTTGACGCGCAGCACCCCCCGCGGCCCATTTAATTTCGGCCTGCCAAAGGGTTCCTTGCAATCTTTTGCCCCCCCGGGGGGAACCCCCCGCGGCGTCAGTCGTTGGACTGTAGATAAGATAATTGCTGCAGACAAATGGAGGGACCCATGCACGGAATTTTCTACCTCATCGGCCTGATCGTGGTCGTTCTCGCGATCCTGAATCTCGTATTTTAAAGGAGGTCACCATGCCCGACAACAACACCACACAGACCCAAAGCGCCGCCGCCAAAGAGCAGGCGACCGCTGCAAAAGACAAAGCCGCCGCTGCCGCGAGCAACGCCGCTGAATCCGCCAAAGCACAGGCCCGCGACGTGGCCGACACCGTGTCCGCCGAAGCCACCAACTATGCCTACCAAGCGCGTGACACCGCCGCCGACGAAGTCAAAGGCGTCGCATCCGCACTGCGCACCGCAGCCGATGAGCTGCGCAGCGGCTCCCCGCAGGAGCGCAGCTTTAGCCAACTCGCCGATGGCCTTGCCGATGTCTCAGACACAATGCGCGACAAAGATCTGGGCGAGATGATGGGCGACCTGAACGGTTTCGCCAAGCGCAACCCGATGGTCTTCCTCGGTGGCGCCGCCCTTCTGGGCTTCGTGGCGACCCGTTTCGCCAAAGCCTCCAGCGATCGGCCTCAGGGCGGCTACGGCGGCACCGGCGTCGAATATGACGACGACGACCGCATCGACCGCCCCATGACCGGCACGCCGCCCACTGGTGCTGCCAGCACCGTGCCCGGCCGCACCGCCGCTCAGCCGACAACTCAGCCTGCCGCGCCCAACGTCGTTACAGGAGATAAAGTATGACCACCGAAAGCAATAAATCCGCCGGGAGCCTGCTGACCGAAGCACTGTCCCATGTCAGTTCGCTGATGCGCAAAGAGGTCGATCTGGCCCGCGCCGAAGTGAATGAGAACCTGAAACATGCGGGCGTGGCCATTGGTCTGATCGTTGGCGCCGTGGTTGTGGCCCTGACTGCACTGAACGTGTTGAGCGCCGCCCTCGTGGCTGCCCTGACCGAAGCTGGCATCGCCGCTGGTTGGTCCGCCGTGATCGTGGGCGTTCTTTTGGCCATCGTCGCCTATGTGATGATCCAGAAAGGCTCCAATGATCTGAAGCTCAGCAGCCTTGCACCGAGCCGCACCGCCAAAAACGTCAAGCGTGACGCAGAGACCATGAAGGAGGTCTACGATGACAAATGACTCCAGAAACCCCGAAGAAATTGAACGCGAAATCGAGCGGGAGCGTGCCGGTCTGGCCGATACGCTGGACGATCTGCAAGACCGCTTTTCGGTCGAAGGCATCGCGCGTCAGTTCTCTGACCAGTTCCGCGAGCATGGAGGCGACTGGGGTCGCTCCATCTCTGACGCGGCCAAGCGCAACCCGGTCGCATTGGCGCTGACAGGTGCGGGCCTTGCGTGGATGATGTTCGGCAGCGGCAACAGCCGTGACCGCCGGGGCTACGAAGGTCTGGACCGCGACCGCGCACATCCCGTGCCGGTGCCGGTGACCAATACCGAAAACCGCCCCGCCGTGCGCGACGCGCGTCGTTCCTCTGCCCCTGCGAGCGCCTATGCCACAAGCTATGGCTCCGAACGCGGCGCTGCCGATGATGTGCCCGCTTGGGCCCGTGACGTCCATCACGACGACGATGATGGCCGCGGCTTCGGCGATCGTGCCCGCTCTGCCGCTGGTAGCGTAAAGGGGGCCGCAGGCTCCGCCGCGAGTGGTGTGTCCGGTGCCGCAGGCTCCGCCGCCGGTAGCGTCAAAGACGCTGCAAGCTCGGCTGCTGGTCGTGCCCGCTCTGCCGGGTCCTCGGTTGCCAGCGGTGCCCGCTATGCCCGTGACCGCGCGTCCTATGGCACACGTTCCGCCGTGGACAGCATCCGCAGCACCGCCAGCGGCGCGGCCCACAGCGTGCGCGACAGCGCCAATGCCGCCAATGAGCGTGCACATGCCATGCGGGACCGTTTGTCGGAAGGCACTGAAAACATGACCGCCGAAGCGCGTGAACGCATCGTGATGGCCCGTGCCCGCGCCGTGGATGCGTGGAACGCCAGCGGGCGCTATGCCCGTCAGGGCAGTGAGCGTGCGTCGGACATGTTCGAAGAGCATCCGATGGTTGCCGGTGCCCTGGCCCTCGCAGTGGGTGCCGCAATCGGCGCCGCCCTGCCCCGCAGCCGCACCGAAGACGCCTATATGGGCGAGCACAGCGATGCGCTCTTTAACGAAGCCGAGCGTATCTACGCGGAAGAGCGTGACAAGCTGGGCAAGGTCGCCAAGGCCGCGACGGATGAGGCAGGCAAAGTCTTGAAAGAGACCAAAGACAATGCCGATGCCGCCGCCGACGAAGAGACCGCCGCCGATGCCGCCGTGAAAAAGGCTAAGGAAAGCGGTCAGCGCGTTGCAGATGCGGCTAAAAGCGAAGCCGATAAGCAAAAGCTCGGCGACGTGAAGAGCTAAGCCAAGCCACGCCCGCTCCCGACCTCGGGGGCGGGCATATTTTACGTTACGAATTCAAAGTCAAAGGACCAGATATGGCGCGCGGACGGAAAGCGGAAACGCCGATGGAGATACCGGCACCCGGATGGAAAGACATCCTGTTGCGGGTCAAGGATGAGATCGCCGCCGATCATGTGTCGCTTGTCGCCGCTGGTGTCGCCTTTTACGCGCTGCTGGCGATTTTCCCTGCCGTGACCGCCCTGATGGCTCTCGCCGGATTGGTGATGGAGCCCGCTCAGGTCACCGCGCAGCTTGAATCCCTGACCAACCTCATTCCCGAAGAAGCCGCCAATATCATCCTCGACCAAGCCGTCGCTGTGACGGGGTCGGAAGAAACCGGTCTGGGCTGGGCCTTCTTGATCGGTCTGGCCCTCGCGCTCTACTCCGCGTCCAAAGGCGTGGGCAGTCTGATGGAGGGTCTAAACGTCGCCTATGACGAGGATGAGACCCGCGGTTTCGTCTCCAAACTGATCTGGACGCTTGGCCTCACCCTCATGTTGATCGGCGTGCTGCTCTTGGGCCTTGCGGCCACGTTGGCCGTGCCGGCAGTGGTCGCCTTTCTCGCCCTGCCGGATTGGGTCGAGACGCTGCTCACCTATGGCAGCTGGGTGCTGCTGGCCGCACTTACCGCGCTCGCACTGGCCGTGCTCTACCGCTACGGCCCTGCCCGTGACGATGCGGAGTGGAAATGGCTCACCCCCGGCTCCATCATCGCCTGCATCCTGTGGATCGTCGCCTCCGTCGGGTTTTCGATCTACGTCAGCAACTTCGGCAGCTACAACGAAAGTTTCGGCAGTATGGCCGGGGCGATCATCCTGCTGATGTGGCTTTGGATCTCGGCCTTCATCGTGCTTCTGGGGGCTGAGTTTAACTCCGAGATGGAGGCCCAGACCCGCAAGGACAGCACCACCGGCCCCGATGAGCCAATGGGCCAACGCGACGCGGTCAAGGCCGATAAGCTGGGCCGCGCGAAGGGCAAATAGGAGAGTTCTCATGGCACCGCGCGCACTTTGGAAAGGTCAACTTCGCCTCTCGCTGGTGTCGATCCCGGTCGAGATATTCTCGGCCACCAAGACCAGTTCCAAAGTCTCGTTCCGGCAAATTCACAAGCCCTCGGGCAAGCGGGTGCGCTATGAGAAATCCGTGCCCGGCATCGGCCCGGTCAAGGCTGAGGATATCGTCAAAGGCTACGAGGTCGGCAGCGACGAATATATCCTGCTCGACCCCGATGAGGTGGATGAGATCAAGCTAGAGACGAAAAAGACCTTCGAGTTGGTGCAGTTCGTCGATGCCTGCGAAATCTCTCCGCTCTATTTCGACAAACCCTATTACATCACCGCCTCCGACGATCTGGCCCAAGACGCCTACCGCGTGGTGCGCGATGCGCTGCGCCAATCCGGCAAGGTTGGTTTGGGGCAGGTCACCATGCGCGGCAAGGAATACCTGGCCTGCGTCAAACCCTGCGGCGATGGGCTGTTGATGGAGACGCTGCACTATGCCGATGAGCTGCGCGAGGCGGATCAGATCTTCACCGATATCGAGGACGACAAGACCGACAAGGAGTTGCTCGATGTCGCGACCTCGCTCATCGATAAGAAAACCGCGCCCTTCGACGCCTCCGCCTATACCGACAAATATGCCGAGGCGATGCAAAAGCTTTTGGATGCGAAGGTGAAGAACAAGAAAACCCCGCGCGTGCAAACCGGGGATGACGGCCCTGCCGAGGGCGAGAATGTCATCGACCTGATGGGCGCGTTGAAAGAGAGCCTGAAGGAAGCGGGCGGTAAATCCAGCGCCAAGAAGAAGGCGCCACGCAAGAAGGCCTCGTGATGGCCAAATCCCCCGACAGGCTTGCCAGCTACAACGCCAAGCGCGATTTCGAGACGACAGCCGAACCCCGTGGCCAGATCGGCAGCGGCGCGGGGCAAAGCTTTGTCGTTCAGAAACACGATGCCACCCGCCTGCACTATGATTTTCGCCTTGAATGGGAGGGGGTGCTGCTAAGCTGGGCTGTCACCAAAGGCCCCTCCCCCGACCCGTCGGAAAAACGCCTTGCCGTACGGACCGAGGACCACCCGATCGACTATGGCGGCTTTGAGGGGACGATTCCCAAGGGGCAATATGGCGGCGGTACGGTCATGCTCTGGGACCGGGGCACATGGATGCCGCAGGGCGATGTGGCCAAGGGGCTAAAAGACGGCAAGCTCAAATTCACGCTGCAAGGCCAGCAGATGCAGGGCGGTTGGACGCTGGTGCGGATGCGGGGCCGGGAAAAGCGTGAAAACTGGCTGCTGATCAAGGAGCGTGACGACTATGCCCGCGATCTCCCCGATGGGCTGACCAAAGGCACCGCCCGGTCGATCACAACGGGCCGCACAATGGCCGAGATCGCCAAAGATGCCCCCGCCAAAAAGGTCGCCGACCCGCGCCCCAAGCGCAAAGGCAAGAACCCCGCTTTCGTCAAACCCCAGCTTGCCACCCTCGTCGCCGACGCGCCCGAGGGCGACGGTTGGATGCATGAGACCAAGTTCGACGGCTACCGCTGTCTGGTGTCCCTGGGCAAGAACGGCACGCGGCTTTTCACCCGCTCCGGCAAGGATTGGACCGATAAGTTCGGCGCGCTTGGGGCCGCCTTCGACCCGCTGCCCTGCGACCGGGCGCTCTTGGATGGAGAGGTCATGGCGGCCAAGATCAACGGCTCGGCCTTCTCTTCGCTGCAAAAGGCGCTGAAAGAGGGGCATCCGCTGGTCTTTTACGCCTTCGATCTGCTGTCGCTCGACAGTGAGGATTTTCGCGACGCGCCGCAGACGGACCGCCGCGCGCGTCTGGCGCAGTTGCTATCCGGCGTGCCTGCAGGCGGGCCGCTGCGGCTGAGCGAGCATGTCATCGGCCATGGTCCCGAAGTCTTCGACCGCGCCTGCAAAGCCGGGGCCGAGGGGATCATCTCCAAACGCATCGACGCGCCCTATACTGGCAGGCGCAGCAAAAGCTGGCTCAAGGTGAAATGCACCCGGCGGCAGGAATTCGTCATCATCGGCTATTCCCCCTCCGACAAAAAGGGTCGCGCCTTTGCCTCGCTCCTGCTGGGCAGCCATGAGGGCGGCGAATTGCGCTATAAGGGCCGCGTCGGCACGGGGTTTTCCGAGGAGGTGATGGCCGACCTCACCCGCGCCATGACCGCCCGCAAGACCCCGCCCGCGAGCGATGTGCCAACGGAGGTGGCGCGCGATGCCAAATGGGTCCGCACCGATCTGGTGGCCGAGGTCGATTTTGCCGAGTTTACCGCCGATGGCGTGATCCGGCACGGCAGTTTTCTGGGCCTGCGCGAGGATAAAGACGCAAGCAGCGTGACCGTGGAGGAACCGCAAGAGGAGCCTAAGATGGACAGCGACAACAAGATCGGCGGCGTGCAGATCAGCAATGCCGACCGCAAGGTTTTTCCCGATGCGGGCTGCACCAAAGGCGATGTGGCACGGCATTACGAACGTGTCGGGGCGCGGATGATCGACCTCATGGGCCACCGTCCGCTGTCGCTTTTTCGCTGCCCTTCGGGGATCGACGGGCAATGTTTCTTTCAAAAACATGACAGCGGCGGGATGCCCGACGCGCTGTCACGCGTCTCGATCGAGGAAAGCGATGGCGACGCGGCGGATTACCTCTATGCCACGCGCCCCGAAAGCCTGATCGCGGCGGCCCAGATGGGCAGTTTGGAATATCACATCTGGGGCGCGCGGGTGGATCGGCTGGACCGCCCCGACCGGCTGGTCTTTGACCTCGACCCCGATGAAGGGTTGGACTGGGCCGATGTTCGCGCGGCAGCGTTCGAGCTGCGCGATGCGTTGGCGGCCCTCGGCCTGCAATCGGGGGCCATCGTCACCGGCGGCAAGGGCGTGCATGTCTGGCTGGCCCTGCGCCGCACGCGCGGTTGGGAGACGGTCAAGCTTTTCGCCAAGACCTTTGCCCATGTCATGGCCGCGCAAGACCCCGACCGCTATGTCGCGACCATGTCCAAGGCCAAGCGCAGGGGCCGGATTTTCATCGACTGGCTGCGCAATGAACGCGGTGCCACGGCCATCGCGCCCTACTCCCTTCGCGCGCGCCCCGGTGCGCCGGTCGCCGTGCCGGTGACTTGGGAGGAATTAGAGACGCTCGACAGCGCGAATGGCTTCCACATGGGCGATATGGCCGCGCGGCTGGACCAGCCCTGCCCGGCGCTGGCAGTGCAGGAGGATCTGCAATCGCTGACCGATGGGGTGATCGACAAGTTGCAGGAATGGTCTGAAAGGTGAGGCAAGATTGGCCGCGAGGGTGCGCGGCCAATTTCGTTTCACTGCCCGAGCGCTTGACCCAGATCGGCGCCAAGGTCTTCGACATCCTCGATCCCGACCGATAGGCGCAACAGCCCCTCGGGGATCCCGGTATGCGGCTCGATCGTGTGGCGGTGTTCGACAAGGCTTTCCACCCCGCCGAGCGAGGTCGCGCGGTGGAACAGCTGCAACCGCCCCGCCGCTTTCAACGCCGCCTCGGCCCCGCCTTTGACGACAAAGGACAACAGCCCGCCATAGCCCCCGCGCATCTGCTGCGCGGCCAGCGCATGGCCGGGCTGGTCCGGCAGGCCGGGGTACATCACCTTTTCCACCTGCGGATGATCCGACAGGAACTCGGCCAAGGCCATGGCATTGCGAGACATTTCGCGCATCCTAAGCGGCAGGGTGCGCATCCCACGCGCCAGCAGCCACGCCTCCATCGGGCCGATCACCGCGCCCGCCTCATTGCGGTCGTCGCGGATCATCTGCCAGCGCGGTGTCTCGGCGTCTTTGGTGGCGAGCGATCCGGCCAGAACATCGGAGTGGCCGTTGATCCCCTTGGTCGCCGAATGCATCACGATATCCGCGCCATGCTCCAATGGGTGGCTCAACACGGGCGAGGCCGCGGTGCTGTCGACCACAAGCGTCGCGCCCACCTCATGGGCGGCGGCGGCGGCCCCGGCGATATCGGTGATCCGCAGCCACGGGTTCGACGGCGTCTCGATCAGGCACAGGTCGGGTTTTTCGGCGCGGCACAGGGCGGCAAAGGCATCAAGGTCGCTTGCGTCCACCTCATGCAGCGCGATCTGCCGCCGGGCGCAGAAATCGCGGATCCATTTCGTCGTGCCCCAGTAAATCTGGCTCTGCACCACCACGCTCGCCCCATTGGGCACGGTGCGAAAGACCGCCGCGATGGCCGCCATGCCCGAGGGGAAGATCAGCGTCTCGTCGGCCCGTTCCAGCGCGTTCAGCAGACGCTCCGCCACGCGGGTGTTTTCGTTATGCGAGCGCAGATAGACGTTGTCAGGATTGACCAGATCGTAATTCTCATCCCGCAGATAGGTGGTGGCGAATTGCACCGGCGGCACCACCCCGCCTGACGCGGGATCGACAGCGCCCGCGGCTTGGGCCGCGATGGTGGCAGGGTGGAGGTTCGGTTTGGGGGGCTGGGCCAAGATATGTCTCCGACAGGGGTTTTGCACAAATCGTATACAAAGCAACAACCGGGGGCAAATGCGATCACGCGCAGTGCTTTCGCGTCACGCTTGGGTGAGCGCGCGGCCCCGGCCCTTGATCCGCCCGCTGGAGATGTCACCTTTAGCCCAAGCAAATTGGAGAGCCTCATGGCCATCGAACGCATCACCTTTCCCGGCCCGGGCGGCACGGAACTCTCCGCACGGCTGGACATGCCGGAGGGGCCGCATCTGGCGACCGCGCTTTTCGCGCATTGTTTCACCTGCGGCAAAGACATCCCCGCCGCGCGGCGCATCGCGGGCCGTTTGGCGGCGATGGGGATTGCGGTGCTGCGCTTCGATTTCACCGGGCTAGGCCATTCAGAGGGTGATTTCGAAGAGACTTCGTTCTCGTCCAACGTCGATGATCTGCTCGCCGCGTGCCGCTATCTGTCGGGCCGTGACATGGCCCCCGCGCTTTTGATCGGCCATTCATTGGGCGGCGCGGCGGTTCTGAAAGCCGCAGCCCAACTGCCTCATGTCAGCGCTGTCGCCACGCTCGGCGCGCCATTCGATCCCGCCCATGTGACCCATAACTTTGCCGAGAGCCTGCCCGAGATTTCGGAGAATGGCAGTGCCGAGGTCAATCTCGGCGGGCGGCCTTTCACCATCAGTCAGGGGTTCATCGACGATCTGCAGGGGGCAACGCTCGCCCCCGATATCGCGGGGCTGAAAGCCGCCCTGCTGGTGATGCATGCGCCGCGCGATGAGATCGTCAGCATCGACAACGCCGGACAGATTTTCATGGCCGCGAAACACCCCAAAAGCTTTGTCACCCTCGACGATGCCGACCACCTGATCACCCGCCCGCGCGACGCCGAATATGCGGCAGAGATCATCGCCACATGGGCGGATCGCTACATGTCGTTGAAATCCCCCGCCCCGCCCCCCGGCGCGCCGGAAGGGATCGTGCGCGTAACCGAACCGGATGCCGATGGGTTCTTGCAAGACGTGAACGCAGGCCCGCATCACCACGCGCTGGCGGATGAGCCGCGGGCCTATGGCGGCACCAACCGCGGCATGTCGCCCTATGGGTTTTTGTCCGCCGGATTGGGGGCTTGCACCTCGATGACCATCCGCATGTATGCCCGGCGCAAGGGCTGGCCGCTCGACGGCGTGAGCGTGGATGTCTGCCACGACAAGGTGCACGCGCAGGACGCATGCACCGGCGCGGCAGAGAAGATCGACACTTGGCGGCGGCGTATTCGGCTGGAGGGGGATTTGACCGAGGAGCAGCGCCAGCGGCTTTTGGAGATTGCGGACAAGTGTCCGGTGCATCGGACGTTGGAGCGGAGTTCGACGGTGGTGACGGAGCTGCTGTAGGTACGGTGACTTGACCACCCCAGCCCGGAATCAAGCCGCAGGCGCCGGGCCATCGTCACCCTCCCCCCTCAGACTTGTCCTTAACCCCAAGTCAGTCTATGCCGCCCTTGACCCATCCCCTGTCCTAAAAAGGTGCGCGCATGATCCCCCGCTACTCCCGTCCCGATATGGTTGCCGTTTGGTCGCCGGAAACGAAATTCCGCATCTGGTTCGAGATCGAGGCCCATGCCTGCGACGCCATGGCCGATCTGGGCACCATCCCGCGCGAAAACGCCGACGCCGTGTGGAAAGCCAAAGACGTCGAGTTCGACGTGGCCCGCATCGACGAGATCGAAGCCGTGACCAAACATGACGTCATCGCCTTCCTCACCCATCTGGCCGAACATGTCGGCAGCGACGAGGCGCGTTTCGTACATCAGGGGATGACCTCCTCCGACGTGCTCGACACTTGTTTCAACGTGCAACTGACCCGTGCCGCCGACCTGCTGCTCGACGGTATGGACAAGCTGCTTGCCGCGCTGAAGAAACGCGCGCTTGAGCATAAAGACACCGTGCGCGTGGGCCGCAGCCACGGCATCCACGCAGAACCCACCACCATGGGCCTCACCTTTGCCCGTTTCTATGCCGAGATGGACCGCAACCGCGCCCGCCTCGTCGCCGCGCGTGAGGAGATTGCCACCGGTGCGATCTCGGGCGCTGTCGGGACTTTCGCCAATATCGACCCGCGCGTCGAAGAACATGTCTGTGAGAAATTGGGCCTCAACCCCGAGCCGATCTCGACCCAAGTCATCCCGCGCGACCGTCATGCGATGTTCTTTGCCACGCTCGGCGTCATCGCCAGCAGCATCGAAAACGTCGCGATCGAGATTCGCCACATGCAGCGTACCGAGGTGCTGGAGGGGGCGGAATTCTTCTCCATGGGGCAAAAAGGCTCCTCGGCCATGCCGCATAAGAAGAACCCGGTGCTGACCGAGAACCTGACCGGTCTGGCCCGCCTCGTGCGCATGTCGGTGATCCCGGCGATGGAAAACGTGGCGCTTTGGCACGAGCGCGACATCTCGCATTCCTCTGTCGAGCGCGGCATTGGCCCCGATGCCACCGTGACGCTGGACTTCGCCCTGCACCGTCTGGCGGGCGTCGTCGACAAGATGCTGATCTTCCCCGACAACATGCTGGAGAACATGAACAAGTTCCCCGGCCTCGTGATGAGCCAGCGGGTGCTTCTGGCCCTGACCCAAGCGGGTGTGAGCCGCGAAGATGCCTATTCCATGGTGCAGCGCAACGCGCTTAAGGTCTGGGAAGAACGGCTCGATTTCCGCGAGCTGCTGCTGGCCGATGAAGAGGTCGTCGCCGCCCTCGGCGAAGACGGCATCAACGAGAAATTCGACATGGGCTACCACACCAAACATGTCGACACGATCTTCAAACGCGTCTTCGGCGCGTAAGGCGTTCATCCTATTGCTTTGAGATTGGCGCGGGTGGGTGTACCCTATCCGCGCCTGTCAAAGGAGCAAACGACATGAAACTCGCACTGACACTCGGCGCCCTTATGGCGCTCACGGCCCCCTCCCTCGCCCTCGCCTCGGGCTGCGTCCATGACAAACAGGTCATGACCTGCGCGGAGGGTATGAAACTCGACATCAGCAGCGGCACCTGCGTGCCGGACGCCACCGCCTGAGTTTTCCACCGGCGGCAAAATACAATGCCCCCTGCCCGGGCCTCTGACGGCTGACCCCGGCCTATGCCGCCCGGCATGGCTTGTTGCGCGCGTCGGCGCAGGCTATGTCAGGAAAAGTTTAACAGCCTGTCAGAGCCCATGTCGGACCCAGCCACCAAAGCCAAAAAGCCCTATCCCTTCGGTCGCCGGGCCCGGCATTACCTTAGCAACCTGCTGATCGTCGGCATCATCCGCACGGCTTTGGCCCTGCCCTATAAGACGCGGGTCGGCTTTGTCGGCGGGTTGGTGCAGCATGTTCTGGCCCCGCTCGCGGGCTACCGCCGCCGTGCGCTGGACAATCTTGAGCATGTCTGGCCCGAGATGCCGCTTGCCCGGCGTGAGGAAATCGCGACCCGCTGCCTGAACAATCTTGGCCGGTCCTTCATCGAAAATTATTCCGCCGAGGACTTTCCCAAACGCATGGCCGACGTCGCCCCGCAGGGGCCGGGCATGGCGGCGCTGGAAGAGGCCAACCGTACGGGCCAGCCGGTGATCCTCGTGACCGGGCATTACGGCAATTACGAAGCGGCGCGGGCCTCCCTCGTGGCGCGGGGCTATGACATCGGCGGCCTCTACCGCAAGATGAAGAACCCCTATTTCAACGCGCATTACGTCAAGACGCTCGAAGCCTTCGGCGGGCCGGTGTTTCCCCAAGGGCGGCGTGGCACGGCGGGTTTCGTGCGGCATCTGAAACAGGGCGGTCGGCTGGTGCTGCTGTTCGACCAACATGTCATCCGCGCGCCGATCCTCGACTTTATCGGCAAACCTGCCCGCACCGCCATCTCGGCGGCGGAACTGGCGCTGCGCTATAATGCGCTGCTGATCCCTTTCTACGGCATTCGTCAGGACGATGGCGTCAGCTTTGACGTGGTGCTCGAAGCGCCGGTGCCGCATAGCGATCCGATGACCATGACGCAGGCGCTAAACGACAGTCTGACCGCGCAGGTCACCAAGACGCCGGAGCAGTGGTTCTGGGTGCACCGCCGCTGGCGGCCCCACGAAACCTAACGTCGCGCCTTACTTGGCTCGCGCAGCGGCGAGGATCGCCCCCGGGCCGCCCTGCTCTTTGCGCTGAACGATGACCACGACGGGCAGATCGCCCTCGGCCTCGGCACGCAGTGACAGGGGCGCCGCCCCGTCCCAGTCCGCCAAGACCTGCCAGCCCTGCACCACGTTGCTGTGCTCCATGACATGGCCCGCGTTTTCACCCCGGGTGACCTTGGTCCGCTCCATCGGGGAATAGCGCAGCATGTGGATCTGCATCGGTCCTACGCCTTCGGCCAAAGGATCTGCCGTGATCTCAACCGCTGCACCTGACCGCGCGACCGTCAGCGCCACCTGCGGCGCGGCCTCTGCATGACGTTCGACCGCGTCCATCAGTTTCATCGGTTTCGCGCCGACGATATCGGTCTGCCCCTGCACGATCAGCTCAGGCGTATAAACGCTGCGCCGCCCGCCGACAGCGGCATAGCCGCGCTGGCGCTCGGCATGGGCCGGATCGCCAAAGGGATCCTCCCAGCCAATGTAATCCCAGTAATCCACATGCAGCGCGAGCGCGATGATATCCTCCCGCTCAGCTAATTCGGCGAGCATCGCATCGGCATCGGGGCAAGAGGAACAGCCCTGAGAGGTAAAGAGTTCGACCACCACAGGCTGCTCCTGCTGAGCCTGCAATGGCGCGGCCAGCAGCGAAAATGCGGCAAGGACGGGAAAAATCAGGGGCTTCATAAAATTCCAGACGGATCAATATCTCGGTGATGGGTTTGGTCTAACGGCTGGGAGGGTAAAATACCAATCAACCTTTGTTGAAACGCCCGTTAGCGCCCACAGCCGCATGCTGCGCATGATGCCCCCTTTAAAGTCGGTACACAATGGTATACAAATTCACGCGAAACCGCCTGATAACAGTTGAACCGCCGCGCCCGTAGTGGCATTGAGACGGCAATCTAGCCACCCATCAGACCCCGAAGGGAGCCCGCCATGACAATCCAAGTCGGTCACGACAGTGCCAAGACACGGAAAACCCTCTCCGTTGGCAGCCAGAACGTCGCCTATTACTCCATCCCCGCCGCCGAAGCGGCTGGTCTGGGCGACTTCTCCAAACTGCCAGCGGCGTTGAAAGTCGTTCTGGAAAACATGCTGCGTTTTGAAGACGGCAAGACCGTCACCCAAGACGACATCAAGGCTTTTGCCGAATGGGCGACCAAGGGCGGCAAGAACCCGCGTGAGATCGCCTACCGCCCGGCCCGCGTGCTGATGCAGGACTTCACCGGCGTGCCAGCGGTGGTCGACCTTGCCGCGATGCGCGACGGTCTGGTGGCGCTTGGTGGCGACGCCGACAAGATCAACCCGCTCAACCCCGTCGACCTCGTCATCGACCACTCCGTCATGATCGACGAATTCGGCAACCCGCGCGCCTTCCAGATGAACGTGGACCGCGAATATGAGCGCAACATCGAGCGCTATACCTTCCTCAAGTGGGGTCAGAAGGCGTTTAACAACTTCCGCGTTGTGCCCCCCGGCACCGGCATCTGCCACCAGGTGAACCTCGAATACCTCAGCCAGACCGTCTGGACCGACAAAGACCAGAACGGCGAGGAAGTCGCCTACCCCGACACGCTGGTGGGCACCGACAGCCACACCACCATGGTCAACGGCGCCGCCGTTCTGGGTTGGGGCGTCGGCGGGATCGAGGCCGAGGCCGCGATGCTGGGCCAGCCGATCTCCATGCTGATCCCCGAGGTCGTGGGCTTCGAGCTGACGGGCCGCATGATGGAAGGCACCACCGGCACCGACCTCGTGCTGAAAGTGGTCGAGATGCTGCGCGAAAAAGGCGTGGTCGGCAAGTTCGTGGAATTCTACGGTGACGGCCTTGACCACCTGCCGCTGGCGGACCGCGCGACCATCGCCAACATGGCGCCTGAGTACGGCGCGACCTGTGGCTTCTTCCCGATCGACGACGAGACGCTGCGCTATCTGACCAACACCGGCCGCGACAAGGATCGCGTGGCGCTGGTCAAAGCCTATGCGCAGGAAAACGGCATGTGGCGCGATGCGGATTACGCACCGGTCTACACCGACACCCTGTCTCTCGACATGGGCACCATCGTGCCCGCGATCTCGGGCCCCAAGCGTCCGCAGGATTACATCGCACTCGACAAGGCGCACACCGCTTTCGCCGAATACGTCAAAGGCATCCGCGAAGGCAAAGACACCTCCGCGAACTCTGAAATCCGTTGGGAAGGCGAAGGCGGCCAGCCTGAGCCGCAGGAAATCCCCGGTGACGAGGGCCACCACAACCGCGGCTATGTGATGACCGACGACGGCCACTACCAGCTGCACGACGGCTCCATCGTGATCGCCTCGATCACGTCCTGCACCAACACCTCGAACCCCTACGTCATGATCGGCGCGGGCCTCGTGGCACGCAAAGCGCGTGAGCTGGGCCTGACCCGCAAGCCTTGGGTCAAGACATCGCTGGCGCCGGGTTCGCAGGTCGTGTCGCACTACCTTGAGGCCGCTGGCCTGCAAGAAGACCTTGATGCGATCGGCTTCAACCTCGTGGGCTATGGCTGCACCACCTGCATCGGCAACTCCGGCCCGCTGGAAGCGCCGATCAGCAAAGCGATCAACGATTACGATCTGATCGGCACCTCGGTGCTCTCGGGCAACCGTAACTTCGAAGGCCGGATCAGCCCCGACGTGCGTGCCAACTACCTCGCCTCCCCGCCCCTCGTGGTGGCCTATGCGCTGGTGGGTGACATGAACCACGACCTGACAAACAGCCCGCTGGGTCAGGACAAGAACGGCAATGACGTTTACCTCAAAGACATCTGGCCCTCGACGCAGGAAGTCGCCGCACTGGTCGAACAGACCGTGACGCGCGAAGCCTTCCAAGAGAAATACGCCGATGTCTTCAAGGGCGACGAGAAGTGGCAGGCGGTCGAGACCACCGACAGCAAGACCTACGATTGGCCGCCGCAGTCGACCTACGTGCAGAACCCGCCCTACTTCCAAGGCATGTCGCCTGAGCCGGGCACGATTTCGAACATCGAAGGCGCGAAAGTGCTGGCCGTGCTGGGTGACATGATCACCACCGACCACATCTCGCCCGCCGGGTCGTTCAAGGAAACCACGCCTGCGGGCCAGTATCTGACCGAACGTCAGGTGCCGGTGCGGGAGTTCAACTCCTATGGTTCGCGTCGCGGTAACCACGAAGTCATGATGCGCGGCACCTTCGCCAACATCCGCATCAAGAACGAGATGCTGGATGGCGTCGAAGGTGGCTACACCAAGGGCCCCGATGGCGCGCAGACGTCGATCTTCGATGCCGCCATGGCGCATCAGGAGAACGGCACCCCGCTGGTGATCTTCGGTGGCGAACAGTACGGCGCGGGCTCCTCGCGCGACTGGGCCGCGAAGGGCACCGCCCTTTTGGGTGTGAAGGCCGTGATCGCCGAAAGCTTTGAGCGTATCCACCGCTCCAACCTCGTTGGCATGGGCGTCATCCCCTTCGAGTTCACCGGCGGCGACACCCGCAAATCGCTGGGCCTGACCGGGGATGAGACCGTCTCAATCGAAGGGCTGGACACAATCAAGCCGTTGCAGGAAGTGCCCTGCAAGATCACCATGGCGGATGGCAGCACCAAGGAAATCACCCTCAAGTGCCGCATCGATACCGCGATCGAGATCGAATACATTGAGCACGGCGGCGTGCTGCACTACGTGCTGCGCAATCTGGCGAAATCGGCCTAAACGCCCATCGCCAATGCCAAACAATTCCAAGGAGCGGCCCCCATGGGCCGCTCCTTTTCTTTGCCCCAACGCCCTAGGCGGGAACCTGCCGCCTCATCACGGGTTGCCTTCGTAAGACGATTATTTTCGAGGAAGGCACAGCAATGTTAGCAAGTTACGCACTTGGCGCTTTGGGCGCGGTGATCCTTGTTATCGTGCTGCTGGATTTTCTCTATACCGCGATTGGCGCGGCCCCTGTGGCCCCCCTGTCGGAACGGGTGGCACGGGCGGCGTTTTTCCTTTTCACCAAACTCATGCCAAAGGGAAATGCCCGGCACCGGCTTTCCGGCCCGGTGGTGATGACAGCCATCGCGGTGACTTGGATCGTGCTCGTCTCCCTCGGCTGGACTTTGGTGTTTCAGCTGAGCCGCGATGCCGTGGTCATGTCGGACAGTACAGAGCCTGCGGGTTTTGTCCGCGACTCCGCCTTTGTGGGTCATCTGCTTTCGACCCTCGGCGGCGGGCCGTTGCAAACGCAAAGCCCCTTCTGGATGGTGATGTCGGTGCTCGTCGGGGTCAATGGGATGGTGATCCTCACGCTCTCGGTCAGCTTCGTGCTGTCGACCACCACCACGGTCGCGCAAGCGCGGGGGCTTTTGAGCAAGGCGTCGATGTTCGCGGCGGACAGCGATGAGATGAACACGGTCATCATGCCCGCCCTCGCCGATCTGGTGTCGAACCTCAATGCGATGCAGTTCGCGCTTTACTACAGCGCCGAACACCCCGCCCGCCGGGTGCCCGCAGGAATGGTGGAACTGGCCGAGCGGGTCGCCCCCTACCCCGAACAGATGCGCCGCCTGCGCATCGCGCTTGAGCCGCTGCCCGGTTTCACCGCGCCCGAGGGCCGCTCGGACCAACTGACCAACGCCCAATTTATCGACCGCCTGCGCGAATGGGCGCGGCCCTATTCGCTCTGACCCCGAGGAACAGAAGACCGGGAATTCCCGTTGATCCCGAAACACCTCGTGAAAGGAGATACCATGAGCCCGAAAATCACCGTTCTGTTCTACTCCACCTATGGGACCAACCACGCCATCGCAGAGCAAGCCGCCCGCGCTGCCGAAGAGGCAGGCGCCGAGGTCCGCCTGCGCCGCTGCGCCGAAACCGCCCCGCAGGCCGTCGTCGATGGCCAAGACGCGTGGCGCGCGCAGCTGGACAAGATGCAAGACATCCCCGAGGCCAAACCCGAGGACATGGAATGGGCCGATGGCTATTTCATCTCGGCCCCCACCCGCTTTGGCGTCGCCGCCAGCCAGTTCCGCGCCTTCATCGACACGCTGGGGCCGCTCTGGCAGTCAGGGGCGCTCGCCAATAAGGCGATTACGGCGACCACTTCGGCGCAGAACCCGCATGGCGGGCAGGAAACGACGCTTCAGTCGATCTATGTCACCGCCATGCATTGGGGCGCGATCATCGTGCCGCCGGGCTATGCCGATGGCATCAAATTCGAGGATGGCGGGAACCCCTACGGATACTCCTGCGAACCCGGCCCGCTGAGCGACACCGGCAAGAAATCCGTCGCCTATCAGGCGAAACGTCTGGTTGAATACGCCGACAAGATCAGCGGGTGATCGCATCCCGCAGGGCCGGGAGGAACCGCTGTTCGTAATCGCTGCCGACCAGCGGCCCGGCAAAGCGGAACAACACCGTGCCGTCCCCGTCGACGATGAAAGTCTCCGGCGGGGCGGTCACGCCCCAGTCGATTGCCACACGCCCCTGCGGGTCGAAACCGACCCCGGCAAAGGGGCTCTCTTCGTCTTCGAGATAGGCGGTCGCGTTCTTCTCGGTATCCTTGAAATTGACGCCGATGATGTTCATCCCCTCTGCCTGCATCTCAAGCAGTTTGGGGTGTTCGGCACGGCAGGGCGGGCACCAGCTGGCCCAGAAGTTCACCAAGCTCACTTGCCCTGCGCGCAGCATGTCCTCCGTGGCCTGCGGATAGCCGGGCAGCGTGGCTTCGGGCATGGCAGGCGCCTGTTGCCCCACCAGCGTCGAGGGCAGCCCCTCGGGATCATCGCGGTACATGCCAACGGCGGCCAGTGCGACGAAGGCGGCGAAAATCACCGGCGGCGCGATCATCATGGGCGAGAGTTTAGCCACGGCGTCCGGCCTCCTGCTCTGTCTCTTCCAAAGCCCGGCGCGCTGCGCGACCGCGCCAGAGGGTCAAGCCGATCAGCGCCGCCAGCAGCAGCAGAGATACGGCATAGGCCGAGAGCACCTCGGCCGCGTATTTTCCAAGATCCGGCATCACGCCCCCCTGTTCATCCGCGCCCTGAGCGCCGCCGTACGGCGCAAGCGAATTTCGGTGCCTGTGCGGTAGACCACCAGCGCCAGAAACAGCAGGCCAAAGCCCAGCATCGCCAGGACCAGCGGGTAAAAGAAAACATCCGCCACACTGCGGTTGCCCGTGGCCACGGGGATCGAGGTGCCTTGATGCAACCCTTGGTTCCAGAATTGCACGGCGTAGCGCGACAGCACCGCAAAGACTGAGCCGACTAGGCAGAGAACCGAAGTGAGATCGGCAGCGGTGTCCGGATCCTCCACCGCCTGCCACAGCGCGATATAACCCAGATAGAAAAGGAAGAGGATCAGGAAGGACGTGAGCCGCGGATCCCAGGCCCACCATGTCCCCCACATCGGCTGGCCCCAGATCGCCCCCGTCACCAGCGCGATCAGCGTCATCACCAGCCCCACGGGGGCCGCGGCCTTGGCCGCCAATGCGCTGACGTGATGCCGGCGGATCAACCAGATGAGCGAGGCCACCAGCATCATGAACCACGCATTGATCGCCATCAGGGCGGCGGGCACATGCAGGTAGATGATCTTGACCGTGCTGCCTTGGCGCGCGTCATCGGGGGTGCCGAAAAAGCCCCAAAGCAAGCCCGCGCTCACGAAGGCCGCCGCCAGCACCCAAAGCGCAGGCTGCACGCGCTGCGAAAGCGCAAGGAATTTGACCGGGTTTGCGTATTGCCAAAAGGACATGCAGACTACCTATCGCGCGGTTGGGTGGTGCTCAATGCACGATTTACCCAGGTCATCGCAACCCCATCCGTAGCACGGCGGCTGCGGCAAATGGCATCAAGGCCACCACGGCCAGCGTCAGCCCCGCCAGCATCAAAAGCGGCGTCGTGGCCTCCAAGCCCGCCGCCCCGCGCCGGGCGACTTCGGCCCCGAAAATCAGCGTCGGAATATAGAGCGGCAGCACCAGCAGCGACAGCAGCAGCCCGCCGCGTTTGATCCCCACCGTCAGCGCCGCGCCGAACATGCCGATCACCGAGAGCGCAGGCGTGCCGAGCGCCAGCGAGAGCAGCAGCCACAGATGCCCCGGCGCTGCGAGTTGCAGCATCACCCCCAGAAAGGGCGCCGCCAGAACCAGCGGCAGCCCAGTGGTCAACCAATGCGCCAAAGCCTTGACCGCAAGCGCGCCTTCCAGCGGCAGCGGGGCGGTCAACAGCAGCTCCAAGGAGCCGTCTTCGAGGTCGAGCGCCAGCAGACGGTCGAGCGACAGAAGACAGGCCAGAAGCGCCCCGAGCCAAAGCACACCGGGCGCAATCGCGCGCAGCAGCGTGGCCTCTGGCCCGACGCTGAAGGGCACCAGCATCGTCACGATCAGGAAGAACGCCAAGCCAAGGCCAAAGCCCCCGCCCGCCCGCAGCGCTAAACGCAGGTCTCGCAGCAGCAACGCCTTCATAGGAAGGCCGCATCGCTGGCGCCGAGATCGGCATCGGGGGCCGCACGGTAGGCGCTGATGTCAAGCATGCACGCCTCCACCCCCAGATCGATATGCGTGGCCATGAGGGCCGATCCACCCGCCGCCAAATGCCCGCGCAGGACAGAACCGAACAGCGCCACCGCATCCGCGTCAAGCGAGACCGTCGGCTCATCCAAGACCCAGATCGGCCGCCCCGTCACCAAGAGCCGCGCCAAGCCCAAACGGCGCTTTTGCCCGGCGGAGAGCGTCGCGGCCAAACGGTCCGCCAAAGGGCGCAGCGCATAGCCATCAAGTGCTGCGGAAATGTCAGTGTTGCCAAAGACCTGCGCCCAAAAGCTCAGGTTCTCGCGCACGGTCAGCATGGATTTCAGCCCATCCGCATGAGCGGCATAGGCGACACGGTCCTCCGCCCCTTCGATCTGCCCCGAAAGCGGCGCCTGCAGCCCGGCGATACAGCGCAGCAATGTCGTCTTGCCCGCGCCATTAGGGCCGCGCAGCACCAAGGCCTCCCCCGCCGCCAGCGCGAAGGACAGGCCCGAGAGCACGGGCACTCCGCCGCGTGCGACGCTAAGGTTGCTGACTTGCACTGGCCGCGCCGCTCCGCCCTTAGACCGGCAAGAGAGCCAGCGCGATGCGCCGCCCCTCGCTCAGCAAGATGTTGTAGGTGCGGCAAGCAGCGGGAGAGGACATCACCTCGACCCCCAACCCGGCCTCTTCCAAGGTCTCACGCAGGTCATCGGGGATATGCGCCACCTCCGACCCGGTGCCGAGAAAGACCACATCCACTTTGCCCGCCAGCGCCAGCACTGGCGCGGGATCGGCCAAACCGCCCCAGCCGGTGATGCCCTCCGGGCCGATCACCTGCGCACCCTCGACGACCTCTCCGTCGATGCGGAAGAAGCCGGGGCCGTAGCCGTCGATCGGTTTGGCGTCGGTATAGGTGATCTCGTTCAATCGCATGTCGCGTCCCTCACAGGCTCAGATATTCCACAGCGGCAGGCCGAGGATAGCCGATGCAGCGATGACGATATAGGCCACCGCGCGAAAAAGCCGCTCTCGCTTTGGGTCAAATAGCCGCGCCCCGATGATATTGGCGATGACATTGGGCACCCCGGCCAAGAGGCCCAGCCACAGCACCGGCCAGACCACCTGCCCCGTTACGCTGAGCATGGCAAAAAGCATCAGGTCGAGCCCCAGAAGATAGAGCAAGAAATTCGCCCGGATCACCGCAGCGGGCCTGCGGCTTGCCATATAGAGCAGGATCACCGGCGGCCCGGCGATGCCCGCGAAACCGGTCATAAAGCCACCCAGAGCGCCGGTGGCCGTCACCAGCTTCGCGCCAAGTGGGCCGTGATAGCGCCAGCCCGCGAGCAGCAGCGCCAGAAGCCCCAGCACCACGCCCGACACGATCCAGCCGAACCCTTCGGGCGAGATCAGCGACAGCCCCCAGAGCCCCAGCGGCATTCCGATCAGCACGCCGAGCAGCAGCCGCCCCACTTCGCGGGGCGCGCCTTCGCGCAGGGCATCGGGGAGATTTGGCAGGGGGCCGATCAATTCGGCAGCGGTGAGAAACAGAATCGCTTGGACCGGGGAAAGGACAGAGGCCGCGACGGGCATGATGATCATGGCAGAGCCGAAACCGGCAAAGCCGCGCACCAGCCCCGCCACGATCACGGCCAGCGCAAGCCATGCCACCCCGGGGGCGGCGATGGCCTGCGCCAGCAGGTCAGGCATCAATATTGGCGAATTGCGTGCCCGCGCCCGCGTCGGGCTTGGACCAGTCGCGCTTCACGCCAAGGTAGAGCACCACGTTCTTGGCCACATAGACCGAAGAATAGGTGCCCACGATCACGCCCCATGTGATGGCAAAGACGAAGGCCCGGATCACGTCACCGCCCAAGATCAGCAGCGCGATCAGTGCCAGCAGCGTGGTGCCCGAGGTCATCAGCGTACGGCTCAGCGTCTCGTTCACGCTGAGGTTCATGACATCGCGCAGGGGCCGCTTTTTGTATTTGCGCAGGTTCTCCCGCAGACGGTCAAAGATCACCACGGTGTCGTTGATTGAATAGCCGATGATGGTCAGGATCGCCGCCACGACCGGCAGATCGAAACGGATCTGGAGGAGCGAGAAAAGCCCGATGGTCAGCACCACGTCGTGGAACAGCGCCACCACCGCGCCGACCGAGAACTGCCATTCGAACCGCAACCAGATGTAGATCAGGATCGCCGCCAGCGCCCCGCCCACGGCAAGGAAAGCGGTCTGGATCAGCTCGCCCGAGACTTTGGGGCCCACGGATTCGACAGAGGTGAACTTGATATCGGGGGCGACGCCTTGCAGTGCCGCTTCGATGGTTTCGATCGTGTCGGTGGTCGCCGCCTGCTGCCCTTCTTGGGCCTGCACGCGGATCATCGCCACATGGCGGTCTGCGCCGAAACCGGGGTCAAAGACCTCAGAGATGGTCACGTCGCCCAGCTCCAGCGGGGCCAACGCATCGCGGTAAGCGCCCACGTCGACGGCTTGGGAGCTTTCGGTCCGCAGGGTGGTGCCGCCACGGAAGTCGATGCCGAAGTTCAGCCCCATCACGCTCCAAGCGATCAGGGACAGGACCATCAACACCACCGAAGCGCCAAAGGTGATCTTGGCATAGCCGAAGAAATCGAAGTTCGTATTGTCGGGTACCAGCTTCAGTCGCATGTCAAACCTCGATTGTCTTGGGACGGCGGCGTTCAAACCAGATCACCACCAGCAAACGGGTGACGAAGAAGGCGGTGAAAACCGATGTGACGATGCCCAGCCCCAGCGTGACTGCAAAGCCGCGCACCGGGCCAGAGCCGAGAGCGAAGAGGATGACCGCCACGATGAAAGTGGTGATATTGGCATCCAGAATGGCGCTGAGCGCGCGCTCATACCCCAGCGAGATTGCCCGCGCAGCGCCTTTGGCATTGCGTTGCTCCTCGCGGATACGCTCAAAGATCAGCACATTGGCGTCAACGGCCATGCCGACGGTCAGCACGATCCCGGCGATGCCCGGCAGCGTCAGCGTGGCCCCGATCAGGCTCAAGAGGCCAAAGATCAGCCCGACGTTGATGATCAGCGCGATATTGGCAAAAAAGCCGAACAGCCCATAGGACGCCCACATGAAGAACAGCACGGCGACGAAGGCGACCATGGTCGCGATCTTGCCTGCGTCGATGCTATCTTGGCCCAGTTCCGGGCCGATGGTGCGTTCTTCGACAAAGCTCAGCCCCGCAGGCAGGGCGCCTGCACGCAGCAGCACAGCAAGGTTGGTGCTCTCCTCGACCGAGAAGCGCCCGGTGATGATGCCCGACCCGCCGGGAATATGGCTCTGGATCGTCGGCGCGCTGATGACTTCATCGTCGAGCACGATGGCGAAGGGCGAGCCAATGTTCTCGGCCGTGTAATCGCCGAACTTGCGTGCGCCGGAGGTGTCAAAACGGAAAGACACGGCAGGCGCGCCGTTCTGGTCAAAGCTTGGCTGCGCGTCGACCAATTGCTCACCGGTGACGACGGGGGCGGTCTCGATCGTGTAGAAGACGCCTTCTTCATCCGCCGCGGGCAGGATGGCGTTGCCGATGCCGGGGTTGTCGTTCTCATTCGAGCCGCGGTTCACCACCGGGTTGAAGGTCAGCTGCGCCGTGGTGCCGATGATGGCTTTCAACTCGGCCGCCGAGCCGATGCCCGGCACTTGGATCAGGATGCGGTCCGCCCCCTGACGCTGGATCGTCGGCTCACGGGTGCCGACTTCGTCAATGCGGCGGCGCACGATTTCGAGGCTCTGCTGCATGGTGCGTTCGTCGGTCGCCTGTTTTTCGGCATCCGACAGGGTGATGGTGATGATGCCATCGGCCCCGCTCACGTCGATGTCGCTGCCGCCTGCGCCGGTCACGGTGGTGACGGGGCGGGCCAGATCACGGGTAATCTGCAGCGCCTCGGCCATTTTCGACGGATCGTTCAGACGGACCCGCAACTCCCCCGCTGGCGCTTCTTGGCGGCGCACCGGTGTCAGGCTGCGCAAAGCGTCGCGGACCTCGGGCCATTGTGCTTCCATGCGCGAGGCATAGACATCGGCCAGTTGCACTTCGGCCAGCAGATGCGCACCGCCGCGCAGGTCAAGTCCAAGGTTTACCAGCCCCGAGGGCATCCACTCGGGCCAAAGCGCGCGCTGCGCTTCCAGTTCGGGCGTACTGCCCTGAACCTCGATGGCCGCAACGGCGTCATTGTGCTTTTCGACAGGAGCGTAAAAGGCATTGGGAAGCGCCAGCCAAAGCCCTGCCAAACAGGTCAGGACAATGACAATCCGCTTCCACAGATCAATCTGTAGCATAGTTCCGCCTTTGGGTTGCGGCCTCGGGGTAGGGTTTATTTCGCCGGTTCGGTCTTGGAGACCACGGTGGCGATGGTGGCCTGCACCACGCGAATTTTCACGCCTTCGGCGATTTCCACTTCAAGCTCACCGTCGTCTTTGACCTTGGAGACCTTGCCGATGATGCCGCCTTGGGTCACGACCTGATCGCCTCGGCGCAGACCGGCCACCATGGCCTGATGTTCCTTCGCCTTCTTCTGCTGCGGGCGGATGAGCAGAAAATACATGATCGCGAAGATCAGGATCAGCGGCACGAATTGCTGGATGCCTTCCATGGGGGTCGTCCTTTTCGATGGGTATTGGGCCGCAAAATGGGCCTTGAGAATTTGGCCAGAACCTATGCGCGGTGGCAGCGGGGTGCAAGGTGGAAAGCCGATGCCGCCTGCCCGCCCGCGCGGGGCCAATCGCCGCATGGTTGCGGCCCCTACCCCCGCACCGCACATTAAGGCATAAGGCAGCAAAACCGACTCACCCGATCTTGAGGACAAACCCATGCACGACATCCGCGCCATCCGCGACAATCCCGAGGCTTTCGACGCCGCTCTTGCCCGCCGGGGAGAGGCGGCGATGTCGCAGGCGGTGCTTTCCCTCGATGCCGCGCGCCGCGCCAAGATCGCCGCCGCCGAGACTGCCAAGGCCGAGCAGAACAAGGCCAGCAAGGAAGTCGGTGCCGCTAAGGGCCGTGGGGATGAGGCCGAGTTCGAGCGTCTGCGCGCGCTGGTCAGCGACAAGAAGGCCGAAGTCGCCGCAATGAACGCCGAGGCGCAGGAGTTGGACGCGAAGCTCAACGACATGCTCGCCCGCATCCCCAACAACCCCGCCGATGACGTGCCCCAAGGCGATGATGAGAACGACAATGTCGAGGTGAAAAGCTGGGGCGAAAAGCCCGCCTTCGATTTCAAACCGGTTGAGCATTACGAGATCAAGGGCGTCAAACCCGGCATGGATTTCGAGACCGCCGCCAAGACTTCGGGCGCGCGTTTCGTCATGCTGAAAGGTGCCGTGGCGCGGGTGCACCGGGCGCTGGCGCAGTTCATGATCGACACCCATGTGGATGAGAACGGTCTGACTGAGGTGAACTCCCCCGTGCTGGTGCGCGACGAGGCGATGTATGGCACCGACAAACTGCCCAAATTCGGCGAAGACAGCTATCAAACCACCAACGGCTGGTGGCTGGTCCCGACCTCCGAAGTGCCGCTGACCTATTCGGTGGGCGGCGACACGTTAGAGGAAAGCGCCCTGCCGATCCGGCTGGCCGCCCATACCCTCTGCTTCCGCTCCGAAGCCGGGAGTGCTGGCCGCGACACCGCCGGGATGCTGCGCCAGCACCAGTTCGAAAAGGTTGAGATGGTTTCGATCACCCACCCGGATGAGAGCGACGCCGAACAGCAGCGCATGGTGGGTTGCGCCGAGGGCATTCTCGAAAAACTCGGTGTGCCCTACCGGACGGTGATCCTCTGCACCGGCGACATGGGGTTCGGCGCGCGGCGGACTTATGACATTGAGGCTTGGGTGCCGGGGCAGGATTGCTACCGCGAGATCTCCTCGGTCTCGACCACCGGCGATTTTCAGGCGCGGCGCATGAACGCGCGGTTCAAACCCGAGGGCGGCGGCAAGCCGCAGTTCGTGCATACGCTGAATGGATCGGGTCTCGCCGTGGGCCGCTGCCTGATCGCGGTGTTGGAGAATGGCCAGCAGGCGGATGGCTCGGTGAAACTGCCCGAAGCGCTTGCGCCCTATCTGGGGGGCAAGACGACCGTGACGGCGGAAGGTGTGCTCGCTTAAGGGTAAGCCGCCGCTAGGCCCGATCCGCGCCGCAGGGCTCGGGCCATCGCCTGCCCGCCCCGTCACGCCGGGGGCGTGCCAGATTATGTTGGGCGCACCTTTAATGCGACCGGATAGGCGCTGGCCCTTGGTTGCCGTGGCGCGCGGGCGCTCTAGGATTAGCTGTACCGCAACAGCTAATCCCGCGAGGCCGACCTTGCCCAAATCCTCCCGCACTCTGATCGCCGTGCTTGCCCTGCTGCTCAGCATCGCCTTCGCGATCTCACCCTTTTTCGTTCCCAGCTTCTCGGGCTTTGATCCGAACCAATTCCCCATTCCGCAGGACAACCCGCCCGCGCAGCCTGCGGGCTATGCCTTTTCCATCTGGGGGATGATTTACCTGTGGCTGATCGCGGGCCTTGGCTATGGCCTGCTGCGCGCGCCGCGGGATGGGCAGTGGCATGACATGCGCGTGCCGCTCTGCCTGTCGCTCGCCGTGGGGACCACATGGCTCGCCGTGGCGACCATGAGCCCGGTCTGGGCCGCAATACTGATCTGGATCATGCTGATCACCGCCCTCATCGCCCTATTCCTCGCCCCGGTCGAAGACCCGCTCTGGGCCGCCGCCCCGGTGGGGCTCTACGCGGGCTGGCTCTCTGCCGCTTCCTGCGTGTCGCTGGCACTGCTGGCCGCAGGATACGGCTATTTGGAAGAGCAGACGGCGGCGGTGGTCTTTGTCGGGCTGGCGATCGCAATCGGCACCATCGTCCAGACCGCTTTGGGGCGGACACCGACCTATGGCATCGCGGTGATCTGGGGGCTGGTGGGCGTGGTCGTGACCAATTGGGGCGAGACGCCCTTGGTCGCCTATCTGGCGCTCGGGGGCAGCGTCATCGTGGCGCTGCCCACCGTCAGGGCGTTTCGGCGCGGCTGAGCGCGCTTAGTCCTTGCGGCGACCGTCAGTGTGCTTGCGCAGCTTCGACGGCGCGGCCTTTTTGCGGTTTTTATAGGGGTTGGCATCCGACTGGCCGCGCATCCACAGACGGATCGGCGTGCCGGGCATGTCGAAATCCAACCGCAACCCGTTGACCAGATAGCGCGTGTAGCTGTCCGGCACCTTGTCGGGATGGCTGCACATCACCACGAAGCCCGGCGGACGGGTCTTGGCTTGGGTCATATAGCGCAGCTTGATGCGCTTGCCCTGCGGCGCGGGGGGCGGATGCGCCTCCATCATCCCCGAGAGCCAGCGGTTGAGCTGCGCGGTGGTCACTCGGCGGTTCCAGACCTCATAGGCGCGCATGATCGCGGCTTGCAGGCGGTCGAGGCCCCTGCCCGTCTTGGCCGACACGGTGATCAGCGGCGCACCGCGCAACTGTGGCAAAAGCCGCTCGAAGCTCTCCTTGAGATCGCGCAGTTTCTCCTGCCGGTTCTCTTCGATGTCCCATTTGTTCACGGCGACGACCACGGCACGGCCCTCACGCTCGGCCAGATCGGCGATGCGCAGGTCTTGCTGCTCGAAGGGGATTTCGGCGTCGAGCAAAAGCACCACAACCTCGGCGAATTTCACCGCGCGCAGACCGTCGCTAACGCTGAGTTTTTCCAGCTTCTCCTGAACCTTCGCCTTCTTGCGCATCCCCGCGGTGTCGAAAATGCGCATCGGCACCGGCTCACCATCTGGCCCGGCCCATTCGGTTGTCAGCGAGATCGCATCGCGGGTGATCCCAGCCTCTGGCCCGGTCAGCAGGCGGTCCTCACCCAGAATCTGGTTAATCAGCGTCGATTTACCCGCATTGGGGCGGCCCACCACGGCGACCTGCAAGGGCTTGGCGCGGGTCGGCATCGGCAGGGATTCGGCTTCGAGATCGGCGTCATCCTCGGGCAGGTCCACATCCGTCTCGGGCGCGTCTTGGGTGGCACGTTCGGCATATTCATCCGCCAGCGGCATAAGGGCCGTGTAAAGATCGGTCAGCCCCTCACCATGTTCGGCGGACATGCGAATGGGCTCACCCAGACCCAGCGAATAGGCCTCGATCATGCCGGCGTCGGCGGCCTTACCCTCCCCCTTGTTGCCGGCAAGAATCACATGGGCGGATTTCTTGCGCAGGATCTCGGCAAAGACCATGTCAGAGGGGGTCACGCCCACGCGGGCGTCGATCATGAAGAGACAGACATCCGCCATGTCCACCGCACGTTCGGTCAGGCGGCGCATCCGGCCTTGCAGGCTGTCGTCGGTGACCTCTTCCAGCCCCGCGGTGTCGATCACGGTAAAGCGCAGGTCGGCCAATTTGGCCGCGCCTTCGCGCAGGTCGCGGGTCACCCCGGGCTGGTCATCGACCAGCGCAAGGCGTTTGCCGACAAGGCGGTTGAACAGCGTGGATTTCCCGACATTGGGACGGCCCACGATGGCAAGGGTAAAGGACATAATTCAGGCTCCGGGCCCCGGTTGGGCCAGTTCAGACACGCGCCTTAGCCTATTTGCGGCCTAACGGAAAGCGTGCAATTGCCCCTTGGTGGAGACGACATAAAGCGTGCCGCCCGCCACGACGGGGGCGGTTGTCGCCCCGCCGGGGATTTGGGTGGTGCCGGTCAGCCCGCCGCTTACGGGGTCAAAGCTGCGCAGCACCCCGTCGTTGGAAGCCACGATCACGCGCCCCCCGGCGATGATCGGGCCGTAATGGGCCACCACTTCAGATTGCTTCTTGGGCTTGTCCTTGACGAAATTCGGCAGCGGCGTACCCCAGATGCGGCGGCCCGTGCTGGCGTCGAGCCGCACCAGTTCGTTCAGGTCCGTCACCGCAAAGACAGAATCGCCCGCAGGCCAGACCGGACCGATCGCCCCGTCGCGCGCGACCCACTTACGGTCGCCGCTGTTGACGTCGAGTGCGGCCAGACGGCCCGAATGGTTGCCCACATAGACGGTCCCGTTCGAGACCACAGGCGCACTTGTCACATCGCCCACAAAGCTCAGCGCGCGGCCCGGACGCTTGCCCAGAACAGAGGTCGACCACCGCTCAAGCCCGCCTTGGCGGAACAGCCCCTGCACCTCGCCAGAGCCGAAGGCGAAGATCGCCAGATCGCTGGTGACGGCGGGCGCAGGCGCGCCCAAAACGTTGCTAAGGCTGGTGACCGCACCGGTCTGCCACTGGATGCGGCCATTGGTTTTGTCGAGCGCCCAGCCGGTATCGTCGCCCGCCGTAAGATAGACCAGATCGCCCGAGACGGTCGGCGTGCCCGAACCGGTGGCGTCAAGGTCTTGGGTCCAGCGCACGCCGCCCGTCGTCACGTCGAGCGCGGCCAGAACGCCAAAACCCACGGAGACATAGAGCGTTTCCCCATCCACGGCGAGGCCGCCACCGGTGGCTTGGCCCTCGCGGTCGGATGCGGGAGTGAGGTCACGGGTCCAGAGCGTTTGGCCCGAAGTCGAGGTCGCGGTGACCTGCGCCCCGGCGTCGAGCGTGAAGACACGCCCGCCCGCCACCACCGGATCGGCGGTGATACGTTGTTTGCGGCTGTCGCCCGCGCCGATATCGGCGCTCCAGACGGGCTGCAACGCGGTCCGCAGCGCGGGATGGCTGATGCGGGTCGCGGCGGTGCCGATGCTATGGGTCCAATTGGCGTTGTTCACCGTGCCGCCCAGAGCGATGGTGCGGCTGGTATTCTCTGGCACGGGGCCAGTGGCGGTGTCAAAGGCAGGGCCTTGCACGCCGGGATTTTGCAGCACCGCGCGCACGTCTTCGCGTTTACCCGGCAGATAGGTCTGCTCGTCCGCGCAGGCCGTCAGCAACAGCGCGGCACCGATGGCCCCCGCCACGCCCAGACCCCGCAGACCCGCTTGCCCGGGTTCGGTTTCGCGATGCTTCGTCATGGACCTGCTCACTTTCTGTCTTTCCTCAACCTTCACGCCCCCGCCATTTTTGGCGGGTGGATATGTGTCAGTCACCCGTTGTTTCGGGGATCTCCAGCGCGGCCTCTGCGGCGGCGCCCTCATCACCCGGTTCTTCACCCAAGGCCACAATCACCTGAAGGGCGCGTTGTTGCAAGTCCGGGGTGGTTTCCGCATCGGAGAGAATGGACTGGTAGCGCGCCACGGCCTTGTCGGTCTCACCCTCTTGGATGTCGATCAGGGCCAATTGCTCTTCTGCCAACAGGCGCAGCGGGGCACCGGGCTGGGCCAGCGCTTCGAGCGCCTGACGCCGCTCAGCCACGGGCACAGATTGGCCCTGAAGGGTCACGATCTTGAACTGCGCCAAGGCCCGGTAGATCGGCGCGAGGTCACCGTCGAGCGCCACGGCATCAAGCTGCTCCACAGCGGCATCGGTCTCACCCGCTTCGGCCAGCGCATCGGCGCGCATGAAGTTCAGCACAGCGCGGGCACCGGGGCCATCGGCCTCGATCGGGGCGAGCGCTTCGGCGCGGGCATTGCTGGCATCCGCTTCGAGCGCGGCAAGCATCGCATCCCCCAGAGCTTCGGCCTCGGCCCGCTCCTGTGCTTTGCTGTATTCGTTCCACGCGGCCCCGCCGACGATGGCCACCACGGCCAGCACGGCGATCCAACCATAGCGGCGCAGGTAGCCGTATAGCCGGTCGCGGCGGACCTCTTCGTTCACTTCGTCAATAAAACTGTCGGTATCGCTCATCGCGCCCTGCCCCCGGCCTGATTTTGCCCCTCTTACCGCGCGTGGCCAGCCAAGCCAAGACCCAGCGAACCGCAGCGCCTTTTCGCCGACCGCTTGGCCCGGGGGCGCGTCACGCTAGGTCAGGGGCAGAATGCAGCGAAAGGAGACGACGATGAAAGCGATTGCACTGGCGGCAGGTGTCGTGATGGCGGCCATGCCCGCATTGGCGCAGGATTTGGTGGCCAAAGTCTCACCCCATGATGTGCCCACGACGATGGACCGGTTGGAAAGCGCGGTCGAGGCGGCAGGGGCCGAGGTCTTTGCGCGGGTCGATCATGCCGCCGGGGCCGAAAAGGTCGAGATGGAATTGCGCCCGACGCAGCTTTTGATCTTTGGCAACCCAAAGCTCGGCACCCCCGCGATGCAGGATGCCCAGACCGCCGGGCTGGACCTGCCGATGCGGGTGCTGGTCTACGCCGATGGCGAGGGGGCCGTGCATGTGACCTATGCCGCGCCTGAAACGCTGGTCACCGCCCACGGCCTGCCCGAAGAGGCGGAATATCTCACCAAGATGACCAAGGCGCTGGACAATCTCACCGCCAAGGCGATCGGCGAGGAATAACGCCCCTCCCCGCCCCGGCCATTTAGGGTTTGGGCGGGGTGTTCTGCGCCTTGATCAGGTTTTCCAGATCGGTCAACCGCGACATGACCTCATCGCGGTAGGTGTTGGTCTGCTCGTTGCTTTCCTCATGATGCGCGTCTTGCATCGAGTTCACGATCAGACCGACCAACAGGTTCACCACCGCGAAGGTGGTGACCATGATAAAGGGCACGAAGAACATCCAAGCATAGGGATAGACCTCCATCACCGGGCGCACGATGCCCATGGACCAAGACTCCAGCGTCATGATCTGAAACAGCGAATAGCCCGACTGGCCCAGCGTGCCGAACCACTGCGGAAAATCCGCGCCAAAGAGTTTGGTGGCCATGACCGAGGCGATGTAAAAGATCACCCCCATCAGCAAAAAGACCGAGCCCATGCCGGGCAGCGCGTTGACCAACCCCTCCACCACACGTCGCAGCGAAGGCGCGACCGAGACGACGCGCAAGAGCCGCAGGATGCGCAGGGCCCGCAGAACGCTGAGCCCTTGGGTCGCTGGGATCAGCGAGATCGCGACGATGACGAAGTCAAAGATGCTCCACCCGCGTTTGAAGAAATTAAGTCCGCGCCCGAAAAGCTTGATTGCAATTTCGATGACGAAAATGGCGAGACAGATACGGTCCAGCAGCAGGATCAGCGGCCCGGCCTGCGCCATCACCTCGTCCGAGGTCTCAAGCCCCAAGATCACGGCGTTAAAGAGAATCACGCCCAGAATGAAATTCTGGAACGAAGGGCGGTCGGCCAGCCGGGCGGCGCGGGCGCGCAGCGAGGTCTGCGAGGGGGTCGAAAGATCGGTCATGGCGGTAGATATCATGCGCCGCCCCGCACAGTGCAAGAGCAGATCGCCCGCAAATGCACCCCTCGGCGGCAATGCCCCGCCTGCCTGCCGAAACAGAAGGCGGGGCCAGCTTCTCCGTCTACTCTTCTTCCGCCTGCTGGCGCTGCCAAAGCTGGGCATAGCGCCCACCTTGGGCGAGCAGCACCTCATGGCTGCCCTGTTCAATGATCTCGCCCTTCTCCAACACAACGATGCGGTCCGCCTCTGCGATGGTCGAGAGGCGGTGGGCGATGGTCAGCACCGTGCGCCCTTGGCCCGCGCGGCGCAGCGCGTCTTGGATCTCATGCTCCGTCTCGCTGTCGAGCGCGCTTGTGGCCTCATCCAACAGCAGGATCGGCGGGTCTTTCAGCAGGGTCCGCGCGATGCCGACGCGCTGTTTCTCACCGCCTGAAAGCTTCAGCCCCCGCTCGCCGACCATGGTCTCATAGCCCTGCGGCAGCGCCATGATGAAATCATGGATCTGTGCTGCGCGCGCGGCGTCCTCGACCTCTTCCTGGGTCGCCCCATCGCGGCCATAGGCGATGTTGTAACCGATGGTGTCGTTGAACAGCACCGTATCCTGCGGCACCACGCCAATCGCCATATGCAGCGAATGCTGGGTCACGTCGCGCACGTCCTGCCCGTCGATCTTGAGCGCCCCGCCCGCGACATCGTAGAAGCGGAACAACAGCCGCCCGATGGTGGATTTGCCCGAGCCAGTCGAGCCGACGATCGCCACCGTCTCTCCGGGGCGCGCCTCAAGCGAGATGCCTTTGAGGATTTCGCGGTCGGTGTCATAGGCAAAGCGCACGTTTTCCAGCGTCACATGGCCGCCCGTCACCTTGAGATCCGGCGCGTTTGGCTTGTCGTCAATCTCAGCCGGTTGTTCGAGCAGGCCGAACATCTGCCCCATATCCACCAGCGCCTGACGAATCTCACGGTAAACGGTGCCAAGGAAGTTCAGTGGCACGGTCAGTTGGATCATGTAGGAGTTTACCATGACGAAGTCGCCGACGCTCAGCTCGCCGCTTTGCACACCCATCGCCGCCATGACCATGACCCCCACCAGCCCCGCAGTGATGATTAGAGCTTGGCCAAAGTTCAGGAAGGCCAGCGAATAGTTCGTCTTGATCGCCGCGTTCTCATAATCGGCCATCGCCGCGTCATAGCGCGCGGCCTCGCGCCCCTCTGCGCCGAAGTATTTTACCGTTTCATAGTTCAGCAGACTGTCGATCGCCTTTTGGTTCGCGTCGGTGTCGCTGTCGTTCATCTGCCGCCGCAGGCGCACGCGCCATTCGGTGACGGCAAAGGTGAACCAGACGTAGAGCGCAATGGTCACCGCCACCACCGCCAGATACCAGACGTCAAAGAGCACGGCGAGGATCACGCCCACGAGGATCAGTTCAAGGATCAGCGGCCCGATGGAGAAAAGCAGGAAGCGCAGCAGAAAGTCGACACCTTTGACCCCCCGCTCGATGATCCGGCTGAGCCCCCCGGTCTTGCGGGTGATGTGATAGCGCATCGAGAGTTTGTGGATGTGCTGAAAGGTCTCAAGCGCCAGCATCCGCAGGGCGCGCTGCCCGACACGGGCGAACACCGCATCGCGGACCTGTTGAAAGCCCCCCCCCATGAGCCGCGCCATGCCGTAAGCCACGGTCAGACCAATTGCCCCAAGTGCCAGCATCGGCGTCCCCTCGCCCGCCAGCGCATCCACCGCGTCGCGGTAGAAGAACGGCGTGGCGACGATGATCAGCTTCGACACCAGCAGCGCCAGCATGGCCAGAACCACCCGGCGTTTCACCCATGGCATATCCTTGGGCCAAAGGTAGGGCGCGACCTTGCGCAGTACCAGAAAGCCCGACTGCCGCTCGGCGGCGTCGATCATCTCGGCCTCTGTGGGGATGCGTTCGGGCTTGGGCGTCTTGCGGTCGCGCCGCCGCGCGGCGTTAGATTGGTCTGTATCGGCTGGCATGGGAATTCCTGAAGTGATTACAGGCTACATAGGCCCCATGGCCTTGGGTTGCCAGTACCGGGCGGCGCACAGCCGCTCTGCGCGCTGCGAATGCCGCCTCGGTTTTGGCCGCCTAGATCACTCCGATGCCGGGTCTTCGGGCAGGTCGAAGACCTGTCCGGGGTAGATCAGATCGGGGTCGCGGATGTTGGCGCTATTGGCCTCGAACACCTTCACGTAAAGCAACGGGTCGCCGTAGCGGTCACGTGAGATTGCCCAGAGCGTGTCGCCCTTCTGGACCGTCACCGCGCTGAGCGGGCCGGTCAGCCCTTCGGTGGCGGCGGCCAGCACCTCGGGGGATTCGCGTTTGAAGGGGGTCTCTACCCGGCTCGTCACATCGCCTGCGCGGGAAAGCTCATCTACGCGCAGGGTATAGACGCCCTCATCGACATTGGGCAGATCGCCCCTCCAGCGGCCCTCTTGATCGACCGGCAGGCTGATCACGGCGTTGTTGTTCAGATAGACGCGCACTTCACGGGTGTCCGGCTGGGCACGGCCCGCCAGTTGCACATCGCCCTGATCGGAGTAACCGATGGTGTCGAGCGCCACATTGGTCATCACCTGCGGCGGTGCGGTGTCGAGCCGTTCGACCCCTTCGGCGGTGGATTTCAACACCGGAGCGGGCGCGGGCGGCTTCGCCGGTGCGGCGATGGTGTCGGGCTCCTCCGCAGGGGCGGGGGTCGTGGTATCGGGCGCCGATGGGCTGCGGTCCGCGAGGTTCGGGGCCTCGGTCACGGCTGCGGGCGGTGTTTGCGCGGGGGGGGGATCGCTCTCGGCGGTGCCTGTCTCCGCCAGAGGGGTGGCTTGAGATGGCGCCTCACCGTCAGCATTTGGCGCGGCGGTGTCGCTCTCGTCGGTGCCGGTTTCCGCCAACGGCGTCGCTTGAGAAGGCGTGGCGCTGATGTCTGCCCCCTGATCGGCGGCTCCGTCTTGGTCCAACGGCCCGGCGTTCATGTCTTCAGCCGTACCCGTTCCCGCCATTGGTGTGGCTTGGGACGGAGCGGTGCTGGTATCTTCGCTCTGCTCGGCGGCATCGTCTTGCTCCACCGTCGCGGCACTCACGTCTTCGGCGCTGCCCGTTCCGGCCATCGGCGTGGCTTGGGACGGCGCGGTGTTGCTATCCGCGCCCTGCCCGGCATCACCATCTTGATCCAAGGCCGCCGCGCTCACGTCTTCCGCGGTGCTTGTTCCAGCCATTGGCGTCGCTTGAGAGGGTTGTTCCGACGTTGCGCTCTGCAAGTCAGCGGTCCCGGTATCCGAAAGCGGGGTGGCCTGAGCGGGGGCGGAGGCAACCTCTTCTTCGGAGATAGCCGGGTCTTGCTCTGTCGATACGGTATCTTCGTCCGTGTCAGCCTCGGCTTGCGTCGACTGTCCTCGGTCCGCCTCGACGTCTTGCACGTCCGCATTGTCGGACGCAGGGGGCTCCGCCTCGGCTGTGGCCGTGCCGGCCAGAGGGGTCGCCTGCTCCGCCTGCGCAGCGGCTGGGTTTTGACCCGTCGCTGTCGCGCTCTGCTCTTCGGCGTCGTTTGTAGTTGCCGGAATCGGCTCTTCCATCGTGGTCTCAGAGATTTCAGGCTCTGCCGCCTCGTCCGGCTCTGTGGCCCCCTCCTCAACCGACGCAACCGGGGTTTCCTCCGGCGCGATATCGGCCTCCGCCAACTGCACGGGCGCTGCGCGAGGGGTGAGAATGATCTCCTCTTCCGAGGCAAGCTCCGCCGCGCCGTCCTGGCCCAAAAGCGTCAGCACATGGCCCTTGCCGTCGGGCGGGATCATGGCAAGGGTCGCGAATTTCCCGGCCCCATCGGCGGTGGCGCGGGCCACCTCTTCGCCATCCTTCAACACGGCCACGGTGCTGCCGGGCGCCGCGCGGCCCGCGATCACCGTCATGCCGTCGCTTTCGCGGCGCACTTCGTCAAAGGCCGGAGCCTGCGGCGGCGCCTCGGGCTCGGTTGCCGCCTCGCCCTCAGGGCCGACCGAGACACCTTTCACAGCATCTGGCACCAGCGTGGCATTCTCAGGGGTGGCATCGCGTTCGGGGAGCACGGCCACCGTTTTGGGGGCTGCCTCCTCCGGCGCGCCGCGCTTGCTGCCGATCCAAGCGCCAAGCGCCAGCACCGCCGCCGCAAAGGCGCCCGCCGCCATCGCCCCCATGCCGCCAAACCGGCCAAATCCCTTGAACATTCTCTACTTCCCCTGTGGTTGAGCCTTTTTAGCAAGCAGGCTAACAGGGGTCAAAAGCGCAGACGATCCGCGCCGAATTTTCCTAATCAACAGGACGCTTTACCATGCAACATTCTGTCTGTGTCTATTGCGGCTCCCGCCCCGGCGACGACGAAGCCTTCACCCAAGACGCCGAAACATTGGGCCGGGGTCTGGCCGAGGCCGGGCTGCGGCTGGTCTATGGCGCGGGCGATGTTGGGCTGATGGGCAGCGTTGCGCGCGCCGCTCAAACGGCAGGGGGCGACACCTTCGGCGTGATCCCCGCGCATCTCGTGGCATGGGAAGTCGGCAAGACCGATCTGACCCGCTATATCGTGACTGAAACGATGCATGAGCGCAAAAAAGTGATGTTCATGAACTGCGATGCCGTGGCGGTTCTGCCCGGAGGCGCAGGGTCATTGGACGAGCTTTTCGAGGTGCTGACATGGCGCCAGCTGGGCCTGCATGAGAAACCCATTTTTCTTTTGAACACAAACGGTTACTGGGCTCCCTTCATGTCGCTGATGAACCATGTCGTGGCCCATGGCTTTGCCGATGCGACGCTGCTGGATTACGTCACCGTGGTGCCGGATGCCGATGCTGCTCTCAGCGCTCTGCGCCGCGCCTTGTCCTGACGGAAGGTGCTGACGGAATAGACCGCCAGCGCGCACCAGATCAGCACAAAGGCCTGCACATGCCAGCCCGTGAAGGGCTCGCGAAACAGGACCACGGCGCAGAAAAACTGCAAGGTCGGGTTGATGTAGCTTAGCAATCCGGCCGTCGCCATCGACAGCCGCCGCGCCGCATAGCTGAACAGGATCAGCGGCGTTGCGGTGATCGGCCCGGCGAGTATCAGCAGCGCCGTATCGCGGAAGGAGGCCCCGAAGGCCCCCGCCCCATTGTCACCCGTTTGCCACAGCACGAGCACCGCGAGGGGGGACAACAGCAGCACCTCAGCGGTGACAGAGACGACCGGCCCCACCGCCAACCTCTTTTTCGCCAGCCCATAGAGCCCAAAAGACGCCGCCAGCGCCATGGCGAGCCAAGGCGCAGTGCCCAAGCCATAGGTGAGCAGCGAGACCGCGACCGTCACCAGCCCCACCGCGAAAAGCTGTACGGGGCTTAGCCGCTCGGCAAAGACAAGACGGCCCAACAGGACGGAGACCAGCGGGAAGATGTAATAGCCCAAGGCCGCCTCCGTCGCCTGCCCGCTCTGAACCGCCCAGATGAAGAGGTACCAGTTCGTCGCGATCACCAGCGCTGCGAAAGCAAGCAGGCCAAAGGCCCGCGGCCCGGCCATCGCGTCAAGGATCGCGCGCAGCCGCCGCTGCACTGCCAGCACGATGACGAAGAACACCAGCGACCAGAGGGTGCGATGGGCCAGCACCCCGGCGGCGGGCACATGCGACAGCATTTTGTAGAAGATAGACGACAGCCCCCAGATACAGCAGGCCGCGATCATGGCGGCGAAACCCTTGGTGGTGTCGGTCATGGGAAATCCTTGGCGCGATAGACTGCTTTCTTGTGAAGGCAATCAATTCCCGCGCCAAGGGAAAAGTCAGGCTTGGGCCAATTCCCCGGCCACGATCTTTTCAATCTCGTCGATTGGGTGGTTGGTCAGGGTCTTGGGGATTTCCCCTACCACCTTGCTCTGCACCTCTTTGTGGAGGTCATCGCGCAGGTCGCCCAGCACTGCCGGAGGGGCCACCAAAACGATCCGATCGAAGCGGCCTTTGTGAGCCAGTTTGTAAAGGATGTCCGACAAGTCTTTGGCGAAGCGCTCTTTTTCCAGCTCATGCCAATCCGTGTCGTCAAAGGCAGAGCGGTGCCCGCTCGGACCATCGCTCATCCGGCCGGGGCGGTTGGCGGCTTGCTCCCGCGCCGGTGGGTTCTCCTGCTCTTCCTTGCGCACGACCTGAAGATAGGGGTCTTCGCCGTCCGTGTGGTTTTGCAGGAAAAGGGCCTTTTCGCCATCCGCGATCAGCACCCATGTGTCTTGGCTGAGTTTGGTCATGAAGGCTCTCCATGGTTGCGTTTGTCTTCGCCGGTGACGCGGGTCACGCCGTCTTCGCCCTTGTCGGCGCGGCGCATGGCGTCTTGGGTGCCAACGTCCTTTTGCAGATCACCCCCGGCGCGGCCACCTTGGTCTGGCGTCTCGGTATCGGAGAGGAATTTTTCCGTCTCCTTGCTACCGTCGTTGGATCGCTTCCGCTCGGCCATGTTGTCCTCCTTTTTTGACGTGAAGTCTCAAGAGAAAAACATCCGCGAAGGGGCTTGGGTTCCAACGAAAAACCCCGCAGCAGGCTGCGGGGTTTCTGTCTTGTTCGGGCTGGCCGTAAGGCCGCGCCGTCATATGACAGACGCTAGGCGACGTTGTCCCAGTTCACCCAACCTGCGGCGTAGCCGTGGGTGTCGGTGACTGGGAGAGCGCCACACGCATCAGGCGCGAGTGGCTCTCGCACGCGCCCCCGCTAGATCACAGGCGCGACGCGACGTTGTCCCAGTTCACAAGGTTGTCGAGGAAGTTCGACAGGTAGTCGGGGCGCGCGTTGCGGAAGTCGATGTAGTAGGAGTGCTCCCACACGTCACAGCCGAGGAGCGCAGTCTGGTCAAAGCAGAGCGGGTTCACGCCGTTCTCGGTCTTGGTGACCTTCAGGCTGCCGTCTTTGTCCTTCACCAGCCATGCCCAGCCGGAGCCGAACTGGCCTGCGCCCGCGGCCTTGAACTCGTCCTTGAACTTGTCGACGGAACCAAAGCTTTCGGTGATCGCCTTTTCCAGCTCACCGGGCATCTTGTTGTCTTCGGGGCTCATCATTTCCCAGAACTGGTTGTGGTTCCATAGCTGCGAGATGTTGTTGAAGATGCCGGACTGGGCCACGGCGTTCGGGTCGTAAGTGCCCTTGATGATCTCTTCGAGGGTCTTGCCCTCCCACTCGGTGCCCTCAATCGCCTTGTTGCCGTTCGTGACATAGGCGTTGTGGTGCTTGTCGTGGTGGTATTCCAGCGTTTCCTTGGACATGCCCTTGGATGCAAGCGCGTCGTGGGCATAGGGGAGATCGGGAAGTTCAAAAGCCATTTCTGGGCCTCCTCATTTGGAAATTTCGCTGTGGCCACTTGATGGGGATCAAGCGGCAACGTCAAGGTCAACGTCTGCAAATCACATCCGTTCCGAGAGAAATAGTCAGTTTTTCTCCCGACTTACGCCGTTTGGAAATGGCCGACCGCGCTGCCGGGCTGGGCCGCTACGCAAAGCTGGTCGAACATATACTGCGCCACCGAGCGAAAGCAGATCACCTCAAAGGCGCCATCGTCGCGCAGCCAAAAGGCGGCGGGCACCTGCCCCATCCGCGTGCGGCGGAACATGCCGGGGGTGAATTGATCCGGGGCGAGGTCGACGGGGGCGAGCTTGGCCAGCACCTCCCGCGCATGGGGGCCTTCGACACGAAACGCCGCCCGCGCGCCGGAGACATCTATGGCGGTGGTATGGGTATCCTCGAAGGCCGCATGCAGCCGCGCCAACACCTCGGGCACCTGCGCGTGGGGGCAGAAGAGCAGCAATTCATCGGGCGACATCCAAGCCACCCCGGCGTCCCCGGCGAAGCGGCATTGCCCCCGCTCGGGGCGCTCCACCCCGGTGAGTTTCTTGGTCACCTTGCGCGGATAGGGCGCATCAAGATCGCCGCGGATCGTAATCATGCCCATGGGTGCCACTTCGGAAACCACAGCGATACCAGCGTCATAGCGGGCGTTCTTCAATGCGCTTACGGGTTCAGACATTCTGTTTCTCCCCCTTGGGATCATAAAACACCGGATCGACGATCCGCGCCTCATAGGTCTTGCCATCGGTGCCGGGGAAGGTCAGCACCTCGCCCATCCGGTCCGGTCCATGCAGCACCAGCCCCATGGCGATGCCCCGGTTCAGCGTTGGGGAGTGATAGGAGGAGGTCACCCGCCCCTGCATCACCTTCTGGCCGTTCTCATTCTCACCTTCGCCAAGCGCATAGGCCCCATCCGGCAGGGTGCTGCCATCGGTCGTCTCAAGCCCCACCAGTTTCCAGCGGGTCGGGTCCTGCATATGGCTGCGCTCTTGCGCGCGTTTGCCAAGGTAGTCGTCCTTCTTTTTCGAGATCGCCCAGTTCAGGCCAAGGTCTTGGGGGATCACCGTGCCATCGGTCTCATCCCCGATCATGATGAAGCCCTTTTCGCCGCGCAGGATGTGGAGACATTCCGTGCCATAGGGCATCACGCCCAAATCATGCCCGGCGATCAGCAGCGCGTCCCAGAAGGCCTGCCCCTGCCCGGCCTCGACCGCGATCTCATAGCTTAACTCGCCTGAGAAAGAGATGCGGAAGACGCGGACCTTGAAGCCGCCAAGCTCACCGTCGGTCCATTCCATGAAGCCAAGCGCTTCGCGGCTGAGGTCCATCCCGCCAAGTTTCTCCAGACATTTCCGCGCGTTGGGGCCGACGACAGCCACCTGCGCGTAATGTTCGGTGGCGTTGACCACATGCACTTTCCAATCCCACCACTCGGTCTGGAGCCATTCCTCCATATGGGCATGGATGCTGTCGGCCCCGCCGGTGGTCGTGTGGCAGAGGAAGGTCTGCTCATCAAGTCGCGCCACAACACCATCGTCGATAAGGAAACCGTTTTCGTTGCACATCAGCCCGTAGCGGCATTTGCCGGGTTTCAGCGTCGACATCAGATTGGTGTACATCATGTCGAGGAACCGCGCCGCATCCGGGCCACGCACGATCAGCTTGCCAAGGGTCGAGGCATCCAGCAGGCCGAGGTTCTGGCGCGTGTTCGTCACCTCACGCATCACCGCGTCATGGGTGCTTTCGCCGTCTCGCGCATAGGCATAGGGCCGCCGCCACTGGCCGACCGGTTCCCAAACCGCGCCATTGGCTTCGTGCCAGTCATGTAGCGGGGTGCGGCGGATCGGCTGGAAGGTATCGCCCCGCGCCGCCCCCGCAATCGCCCCCATCGAAATCGGGTGGTAAGGCGGGCGGAAGGTGGTGGTGCCGACGCTGGGGATCTCTGCATCCAACGCCCCGGCGAGCGTGGCCAGCCCGTTGATATTGCTAAGCTTCCCCTGATCCGTGGCCATGCCGAGCGTGGTATAGCGTTTGGCATGTTCGACCGAGACGAAGCCCTCTTGCGCGGCCAGACGCACGTCCGAAACTTTCACGTCGTTCTGATAGTCCAGAAAGGTCTTCTCGCGCAGTTTGACGCTGGCGCCCTGCGGCATTTGCCAGACCGGCATCATCGGCGCTTCCTCGCGCCGCGCCGCCGTGGGCGCGGTCAGATCGCGCGGCAGTTTGAAGCCGAGCGACGTCGCCACCCCATCTGCGGCAGCATGGGCGTCATGCAGCACGTCGTCGAGGGCAAAGACCCCCGCCGCCGCCCCCGCTGGCGTCACGAAACCATGGCCATCCGCCCCGGTGGGCGGGTGGTCCTGATCGGGGCGGAAAAAGGCTTTTGCCCCATCCCACGTCAACTTGCCGCCGCAGTGCGACCACAGGTGCACCACCGGCGACCAGCCGCCCGACATGGCCACGGCATCGCAGGCGATCTCTTCCAACACGGCCCCTTCGCCTGCCTGCGAACAGACGGCCACACCGGTCACCCGCTTGCCCCCCTGAACCGAGGATACCGCATGGCCCATGACCACACGGATGCCAAGCGCGCGGGCCTGGGCGACCAATTCGCTGTCTTGAGGCAAGACGCGGGCATCCAGCACGGCGGGCACATCAAGCCCCGCCTGTTTCAGCGCAATCGCCGTGAGATAGGCGTTGTCGTTATTCGTCACCACCACGGTGCGGTCACCGGGTGAGACCCCGTAATTCGCCACATAGTCGCGCATGGCCGAGGCCAGCATCACGCCCGGCACGTCATTGCCCGCAAAGCTCAGCGGCCGCTCGATCGCGCCGGTGGCGGTGATCACATGGGCCGCCCGCACGCGCCAAAGCCGATGACGTGGGCCTGCGCTATCGGGCGCATGATCCCGCAGCCGTTCATAGCCCAGCACATAGCCGTGATCGTAAACCCCTGCCCCCATGGTCCGGTCGCGCAGGTCCACATTCTCCATACCGCGCAGCCGGTCGAGCGTTTGCGCGATCCAGTCCTCCACCGGCGCGTCGTCGACCGTGCCGCCGTCAACCGGCGCCCGCCCCCCCCAATGGGCTGACTGCTCCATCACGATGACACGCGCACCGCTTAGGCCCGCGGCCAAGGCGGCCTGAAGCCCCGCGACACCGCCGCCGATGACCAGCACATCGCAGAAGGCGTGGAAGTGTTCATAGGTGTCGGCATCCGCCGCTTTCGGCGCTTTGCCCAGACCGGCGGAATGGCGGATGATCGGCTCATAGAGATGCTTCCACAGCGGACGCGGATGCATGAACATCTTGTAGTAGAAGCCCGCGGGCAGAAAGCGGCTGAGGTGTTTGTTGATCGCGCCCACGTCGAACTCAAGGCTCGGCCAGTGGTTCTGGCTTTCCGCGGCCAACCCCTCGTAAAGTTCGGTCGTGGTGACGCGGGCATTGGGCTCGAAATGCCCCTCTTGGCCAAGACCGACCAAACCGTTGGGCTCTTCTGGGCCGGAGGTCACGATGCCGCGCGGGCGGTGGTATTTGAACGAACGCCCGACCAGCACCTGATCGTTGGCCAACAGCGCCGAGGCCAGCGTGTCCCCCTCATAGCCGCGCATCTGCTTGCCGTTGAAGGTAAAGCTCAGCGGTTTGCTTTTGTTCAGCAGGCGGCCGCCTGTGGCCAGTCTTGTGCTCATCGTGGAAAACCTTGGGGGCTGAGGATGGGGTGAATGCCGGGTCGAGAAACGAGGTCGGGGGTTAGCTGGCGCGCTGCCACTGCCAATCGGGGTGGCGTTTGCGGATCGCCTCAAGGATGTGATCGGGCGGGGCGAGGGTCTGCGCGGGATAGCTGCCAAAGACTTCGAGCGTGGCGGTATCGCGGGCCATGTGGAACCACTTGCCACAGCCATAGACATGCCGCCAACGCTCAAGATGCACGCCCTTGGGGTTTTCGCGCATGAAGAGGTAGCGCTCGAAATCCTCTTCGGAGCCGCCGGGGCCGATACGTTTCAAATGCGCCTCCCCGCCGCCGTGAAACTCCGTCTCTTCGGCGGTGACATGGCAGCAAGGACAGGTGAGGATCAGCATGGGCAGGCTCCTGCGCGGGTAGAGAACGGCAAAACGCCGCCCCGGCGCGACGGCGCGGAGCGGCGTGAATCGTGAAAAGGCGACGCTGCGCGCGTGGCCGAGGGGGTTTCACTCGGTCGGGGTTGCGGCCTCATCGACGGCATCCGCCGTGCCTTCGGCAGCGCCCTCAATAGTCTCACCAGTGCTTTCGGCTGCACCTTCAATATTAACGTTGACGTCATTCGCGCCATCGAGGTCACCGCCCGCGAAGAGGAAATAGGCCAGCAAAGCCACCACGACGACGACTGCGCCCACGATGAAAGCAAGGCCGCTGTTGCCGCCACGATCCGTCGTGGTCGTGGTTGTGGTGGTGTTGGTATGATCGACGTGATCCGTGCGGTTGTGATCCGGGGTTGCCATTGTTCAGCTCCGTTATATTCAATGTCTGAACGGGTAACCCCGGGCCGGGCACAGGCGTTCCCCCCCGTGCGGAGCAGCGGCGAATTGTGGCCGATCCACAACATCAATGCGCCACCCCGGCAGCCACGGATTCGTCGATAAAGCGGCCTTCCGCGAAACGCTCAAGCCCAAAGGCGTCGGTCAGGGGCGAATGCCCCTTGGCCATCAACTCCGCTAAACCCCAGCCCGAGCCGGGGATCGCTTTGAAGCCGCCCGTGCCCCAGCCGCCATTGATAAACACCCCCTCCACCGGGGTCTTGCTGAGGATGGGAGAGCGGTCGCCAGTGACATCCACGATGCCGCCCCATTGCCGCAGCATCTTGAGCCGTGAGATCATCGGGAAGGTCTCGACCAGCGCGCGCACCGTCTCTTCGATATGATGAAAGCTGCCGCGTTGGGTGTAGTTGTTATGCCCGTCCGTGCCGCCGCCGATGACCATCTCGCCCTTGTCGGACTGGCTCATGTAGCCGTGCACCGTATTGGCCATAACGACGACATCCATACAGGGTTTGACCGGCTCCGAGACCAGCGCCTGCAAGGCCACGCTTTCGATCGGCAGACGAAAGCCCGCCATATTCGCCAGCTGCCCCGAATGCCCGGCCACGACGATCCCCAGCTTGTCGCAATCGATATCGCCGCGTGTGGTGCTGACGCCGGTCACCTTGCCGCCCGTCTGGCGCACGCCGGTGACCTCGCATTTCTGGATGATGTCCATGCCCATATCTGAGCAGGCCCGCGCATAGCCCCAAGCCACCGCATCATGCCGCGCGGTGCCGCCCCGTGCCTGCCAAAGCCCGCCCAGCACCGGGTAGCGCGGCCCGTCGATGTTGATGATCGGCACCAGTTGTTTGACCCGGTCCGGCCCGATGAACTCGGTCTGTACGCCTTGCAGGGCGTTGGCATGGGCCGTGCGTTTGTAGCCGCGCACCTCATGTTCGGTCTGCGCCAGCATGATGACGCCGCGCGGGCTGAACATGACGTTGTAGTTCAGGTCTTGGCTCATCGTTTCATAAAGACTGCGCGCCTTTTCGTAGATCGCAGCCGAAGGGTCTTGCAGGTAGTTCGAACGGATGATCGTCGTGTTGCGCCCGGTGTTGCCGCCGCCAAGCCAGCCCTTTTCCAGCACCGCGACATTGGTGATGCCGAAATTCTTGCCAAGGTAATAGGCCGTCGCCAGCCCATGCCCGCCCGCGCCCACGATGATCACGTCATAGCGCTTTTTCGGCTGCGCATCGCGCCAAGCGCGGGTCCAGCCCGTATGATGGCGCATCGCCTCTCGGGCCACTGCGAAAACGGAGTATTTCTTCATCACGTCACTTCCCGGCAAGGATTCGGGCCGCGCGGGCGGCTGTGCTCAGTTCTGAGCCTAGGAGCAGATATGCGAAATGACCACCACGGCATTTGGACGCGGTTTTGCGACATGCGGCGCGATTGGTGAAAAATGCCGCAGGGCACGCGGCATTTGCGGGCTTTTGTCGGGGACGGTCAAAGGTTAGGTAGAGGCCATGATATTCTGGTTTCTCTCTGGCGCGATGGCGCTTGTCGTGGGCGGTCTTTTGGCGCGGGCCGCTTGGCGCGGCGCGGATACGCCCCTGCCCGCTCAGGCGGACTATGATCTCAAGGTCTACCGCGACCAGTTGGAGGAGGTTGAGCGCGATGTGGCGCGCGGGGTTGTCCCTGAGGCCGACGCCGCCCGCATCCGAACCGAGATTTCGCGCCGCATCCTAGCCGCCGATGCCGCCCGCGACGGTGGCCCGCACACCGCCGCGCGCCCCGCGCCCTTGGTGCTGATCGCCGGGGTCGTGGCCTTGGGCGCCGGGTCTTTGGCGCTCTACTGGCATCTGGGGCAGCCCGGCTATGGCGATCTGGCCCTCGCCGACCGCATCGCCTTTGCCGAGGATATGCGCCGCAACCGTCCCAGCCAGCAAAGCGCGGTGGAGAGCCTGCCCCCCAGCCCTGCCACCGAAGGGCTGAGCGCCGATTACCTCGCTTTGATGCAGCAGCTGCGTGCCACGGTCAAAGACCGGCCCGAAGATCTGCAGGGGCAGACCCTTCTGGCGCAGAACGAAGCCCGGATCGGCAATTTCGCCGCCGCTGCCGAGGCGCAGGCCAATGTGTTGCGTCTCAAAGGGGCCGACCGCAGCGCCAAGGATATCGCGGATTACGCCGAACTCTTGGTGCTAGCGGCAGGCGGCTATGTCTCGCCCGAGGCGGAAACCGCCCTGCGCGAGGTGTTGAACCGCGATGAGCAGGATGGCCGGGCGCGCTATTACCTCGGCCTGATGATGGTGCAGACCGGACGGCCCGACGTGGGCTTTCGCATCTGGGACGCGCTGCTGCGGCGCGGACCTGCCGATGCCCCCTGGATCGAGCCGATCCGCGCGCAGATCGCCCAAGTTGCCGCCCTTGCCGGGGTGAATTACGAAATGCCGCAGATTGGCACTGGCGCCCCCGCGCGCGGCCCTTCGGCCGAAGACATTGAAGCCGCCTCGGAGATGAGCGCGGATGACCGGATGGAGATGATCGGCGGCATGGTCGCGGGGCTGTCGGACCGTCTCGCCAGCGAAGGCGGCCCGCCGCAGGACTGGGCGCGGCTGATCACGTCGCTAGGGGTCTTGGGCGATACCGATCAGGCCCGGGCGGTCTATGATAACGCGCTTGAGGTCTTCTCGGGTGACAATGCGGCGCTGGACATGATCCGCAGCGCCGGGGAACGCGCAGGGGTAGCAGGATGATTTACGACGAAACCGCAGATTTCATCGCCGCCCTGCCCCCGATGCAGGCGCTGATCGGGCTGGACTTGGGTGAAAAGACCATCGGCGTGGCGGTGAGCGATAGTTTCCAATCCGTCGCCACCCCGCTGGAAACCGTTCGGCGCAAGAAGTTCGGCGTCGATGCCGCCCGGCTGACCGAGATCATCGCCGAACGCCGCATCGGCGGGCTGGTTCTGGGGCTGCCGCGCAATATGGATGGCACCGAGGGGCCGCGCTGCCAGTCGACCCGTGCCTTCGCGCGCAACTTCGACCGGCTCAGCCCGCTGCCGATCACCTATTGGGATGAGCGCCTGTCGACCGTGGCCGCCGAACGCGCGCTTCTTGAGGCCGACACCACCCGCAAACGCCGCGCCGAGGTCATCGACCATGTAGCGGCGGGCTATATCCTTCAAGGGCTTCTGGATCGTTTGCAGGTGATGCGCCGTGACTAAGAAGGTTTGGCAACGTGATGAGGTTGAAAGCCCCTGCATCAACATCTGCGTGGTGCATCCCGAAAGCCGTCTCTGCACCGGCTGTCTGCGTTCGATCGACGAGATTGGCCGCTGGTCCGCGATGAGCGCCGAAGAACGCCGCGCCATCATGGCGGAACTGCCCTCACGCGAAAGCGCCCATGCGAAGCGGCGCGGGGGCCGCGCGGCGCGACTGGCCCGGCGGCGCGACTAGGGCGGCCTCAGGCGCCGCGGCGCTGGACGATCTGGTTCAGGAAAATAAGGGCCGCTTCGCCGTGGGTGACATCCTGATACCCCATCGGGGCCGCGTTGTAGTTGGCGGCAGGCACAGCGGCGCGGGCGAAGGTCAGGCTGGTCTCACGGGTGAACATCCCATCGAAACGAAACGCCCGACGACCCCGGCGCGCAGGTTTCCAATAAGCAAGGTCGCTGCCCTGCCCTTTTAGAATGATCGCTTTGGTCCCGCTTCGGCGCATCTCGTCACGTCCCTTGGTTCGGATGATTCTGCGTTTGTTATGCCATTTAGCCCGCAGTTTGTGTCGAGATTGCGGCAATTCAGTGAACATTGTCCGAAATTGGGCAGAAAAAGCCGCATTCCGGCAGGAGTAAGGTCAAAACCGGGTCGTCTCAGCCCCAAAGCGCCTTTCTAAGCATGTTCAGCGCCACCAGCACAAGGAAGACGGCAAAGACCCGCCGCAGCGGTTTGGGGTCCATCGCATGGGCCAGCCGCACGCCCCAGGGCGCGGTGATCAGCGTCATCGTCACGACGATCCCAAAGGCTGCGAGGTTGACCGCGCCGAGCGTCAGCGGCGGGCGGTTCTGGCCAATATCGACAAACAGAAAGGCAATCACCGAAGGCACAGCGATCAAAAGGCCAAAGCCCGCCGCCGTGGCCACGGCCTTGTGAATGGGCCGCCCGTGCAATGTCATCAGCGGCACGCCAAAGCTGCCGCCGCCGATCCCCATGAGCACCGACAGAAAGCCCACCATCGGCGACAGGAGCGCGCGCTTGAGGCCGAGGGGCATGGTCTCCCCCAAGCGCCACTCGCTCCGTCCAAAGCCGAGGTAGAGACCCACGCAAAGCGCCAGCCCGCCAAAGATCACCTGTAGCGTCTGGGTTCGCAGTTGCGACACCAGCAGCACGCCCAGAATGGCCCCCAGCATGATCCCCGGTGCCCAAGTGCGCAGAATCTCCCAATCCACCGCGCCCTTTTTGTTGTGCGCATGAACCGAACGCGCCGAAGTGACGATGATCGTGGCCAGAGAGGTCGCAAGGCAAATCTGCATCAACTGCGGCCCGCCGTAGCCCAGCGACTGCAGCACATAAAAGAACGCCGGGACCAAGACGATGCCCCCGCCGACGCCCAAGAGCCCGGCCAAAATCCCGGCAAAACCGCCGATCAGAGCGAGCAGCACCAGCATCGGCAATAGATCGTTCAATTCTGGCATGAGCCCCTCCCCGGCTGTCGTTGGCTCTATCAAGCCGTTTCGCGCGATGGGTTCAAGGCGATAACGCCGGGGTTGCACTTTGCCCAAGGCCAGTTAGGTTGCCCGCGACTGTGGGCCCCAAGCGCACCGACCGTTTGCCGCCTGCCCCATATGGCCCCGGCCATCCCATCCGAAAGGACATCTCGTGCTACGTTCAGCGCTCATTCTCGGGTTGCTGGGGCTGGTCGGCCCCTTCGCCATCGACATGTATCTGCCCGCCATGCCTGCCATCGCCGCCAGCTATGGCGCCTCTGAGACGGCGGTTCAGGCGACGATCACCGCCTATTTCATCGCCTTCGGACTGGGGCAGCTTTTCTACGGCCCTTGGGCCGATCAGGCGGGGCGCAAACTGCCGATCATGGTCGGGCTCGCGCTGTTTCTGGTCGCCTCTTTCGGGGCGGCCTTCGCCCCGTCGATGGCAGCGCTGACCGGTTGGCGCGCCCTACAAGGGCTGGGCGGCGCGGTGCTGATGGTGGTGCCGCGCGCCATCATCCGCGACCAATATACCGGGACACAGGCGACGCGCTTGATGGCGATGTTGATGCTGGTGATCTCGATCTCGCCCATGCTGGCGCCGCTGGCGGGCAGCGCGGTTCTGGCCTTGGCCGATTGGCGCGCAATATTCATCGCCCTTGGCGTTCTGGCGGTCGCCGCGCTGGCCCTCACCGCTACCGCCCAGCCCGAGACCTTGCCCGCAGAGCGCCGCGTTCGGATCAACCCGCGCAGCCTTTGGCGCGGGGCGAAAGTGCTGCTGAGCGATCCGATTTTCATGGGGCTGACCTTTATCGGCGGCTTCGCCATGGGGTCTTTCTTTGTCTTCATCGCCTTCGCGCCCTTCGTCTATACCGGGCAATACGGGCTGGGGCCGACGGGGTTCTCGCTGGCCTTCGCGGTCAATGCGGTGGGCTTCTTCTCGGCCTCGCAATTGGCGGGATGGCTGGGCGAACGCTGGGGCATGCGCAGCCTCGTGCGGCGCGGGGTCGCGGGCTTCGTGCTCTTCTCCGCCGCGATCTTTGTCACCGCGTTGGTTACCGAGCCGGGTCTCTATCTGGTGATGGCGGGTCTGTTCTGCGCCAATGCCTGCCTTGGCGTGGTGGTGCCGACGGTGATGGTCGTGGCGCTGGATGACCACGGCGATATCGCAGGGCTGGCCTCGTCTTTAGGCGGGACCTTACAGATGGTGGCCGGGGGCCTCTCCATCGCGCTGGCCGGGCCGTTTTTCGACGGCAGCGTCACGCCGATGTTGGGGGCCATCGCGGCCTGCGGTCTGGTGGCGGCCCTGCTCACGCTGGCGCTGCTGCGGCCCCGCCCTGTGGCAGAGCCCAGCGTCTGACCTTAACCCGCCGCGGCCATGTCCTGCGCCGCGGCGACTTCGGCCAAGGCCGTTTCGACCAGTTCCGGGCCCGCGCCGGGCTTATGCGCCCCTTCGGAGAGGATACGCCGCCACTGCCGCGCACCGGGCCGCCCGGCGAAAAGCCCCAGCATATGCCGGGTGATCTGCCCGAGCCGCCCGCCGTCTGACAAATGCGCCTCGATATAGGGCAACATCCCCTGCACCGCCGCCTCAGCACTGCTGTCGCTGCCCTGCCCATAGATGCGCCGATCTGCCGTGGCGAGGATATCCGCGGGCGCGTGATAGGCGCTGCGCCCCACCATGACGCCATCGAGCCCCGCATCGAGAAAGGCTTCGGCCTGATCAAGCGAGGTGATCCCGCCATTGACCGAGATATGCAGGTTCGGGAACAGCCCTTTCATTCGGTGGACGAGGTCATAATCCAGCGGCGGAATATCGCGGTTTTCCTTGGGGCTTAGCCCCTGCAACCACGCCTTGCGCGCATGGATTGTCACACGGGTGCAGCCCGCCGCCACGATCCGCGACAGGAACTCGGGCAGGATCTCTTCGGGGTTCTGATCGTCCACACCGATGCGGCATTTCACCGTCACCTCGACATCGCAGGCCGCGCGCATCGCGTCGACGCAATCGGCCACCAGCCCCGGCTGCTGCATCAAAACGGCCCCGAATGCGCCCGATTGCACCCTGTCAGAGGGGCAGCCGCAATTAAGGTTGATCTCATCATAGCCCGCCGCGGCCCCCAACCGCGCCGCCTGCGCCAGTTCTTGCGGGTCCGACCCGCCCAGTTGCAATGCAACGGGATGTTCCGCGGGGTCGTGGTCCAGCAGATGCAACGCGCCGCCACGCACCAAGGCGGGGGCGGTCACCATCTCGGTGTAAAGCAGGGTCTCGCGGCTGAGCAGACGGTGGAGGTAGCGGCAGTGGCGGTCGGTCCAATCCATCATGGGTGCCACGCTTAGGCGCGCTGCTCTTTCAACATTACTTTTCAATAGCTTAACCTCATCTCCGAATGAGCTTGATGTAGCACGCTTGGCGTGGATTTCCGGGGGTTTCCCCCGGTTTTCCGGGGTTTTCGATTCAGGATTGCTACCGTGTAGCACATCTGAACTGCCAGAACACCGCCACTTACTCCGCCCGTGTTCACCCCGCGCGCCGCCTCCCTTGCTTCTCTGTCTGAACCAGGGAAGTCGGGAATCAAACCAAGGAGAATTTTTTCGCGAACGCGCCGACTTGCATTGTAGCGTTGTTGAAATTATCAATTTCGCGCAAAGCGAAAACAGATTTTTAATGACTACTTTCAGACCATTAGGCTCCGCCTATGTGTGGATCGGGCCTTACCGCGGCAGCGGTTCAAAACGTATAATTCGGAGCGTATTCTCCATAAGCTTACTCAAACCACCCATGTCGAGCTTGGGTCGCGCGTAAAAAAGGCCCTCGAGGATGTCGGGCTCGGGGTGGCATTTATCGGCTTCGCGCTCATGGGGCTTTTCAGGTCTGCCGCAAGGTTCAAAAGACACATTCCCAATCACTCTAACTTCTCAAAAGGATATTTCCATGAAACGAGCACTTCTGACGACTTTGGCCATGATGACCTCTTCTGCCGCAATGGCCGGCTCTTACTGCGAACTGGACGGGTCGGAGATGTTCAGCTGCACCTTTAACGGTGGCGCAAAGGCCGTTGAGGTTTGCGATGCCTTCTGGATGGACGGCGACATGGCCTCCTATGGCTTTTTCCAAACCAGCGGTGAACTCGAGAAGGAAATCATCGTCGACAAAGCCTCCCTGCTTTACAACGAGGGCACGGGCATGGGCACGATGATGAGCGAGTCGGTCACCTTCCAAACCGAAGACGGCTATGGCTACGAGGTATACTGGTGGGCCGAACGGGGCGACGCCGAGGTCGGCGGTGGCCTCACCGTTTATCAGGACGGCAGCGAGATTGCCGATCTGTCCTGCGATGCGGGGTCTGTTCAGCAAAGCCTTGGTGAGTTCATCATGATGATCGACAATGCGCAGGTCTCCCCGTGAGACCTTGGGCTGCGGCCGTGATCGCGGGGGGCCTCGGCTCTGCTGCACAGGCGCAGGGGGTGTGTTCGGGCGAGGTGGTGTTTCAATGCGCCACCAACGCGCCCGAGGCGGAGCGGGAGCAGATCACTGTTTGTCAGTCTGATGCGCGGTTTGAAATGGTGCGGCACCACTTGGCCTCCGGTGAGCTCCGCTATGACGTTCCTCTGACCGCCGATGGGGCGCTGACCCACTACACTTTTGGCTGGCTCGGCGAGGAAACGATCAAGGTCGAACTGGGATTTTGGGATGAACCCTACGCTATGGCGCGCATTCTTCACATCGCTCTGCCGTGGAACGAAGAGGAGGACGAACAGCGGCTGGACTTGCCCTCCGAAGCCTGGTTGCAAACCGCTGATTGGCGGATGCCGATTGAACAGGAACTGTGCCTGCCGCAAACCGTCTACGCCGACCTCGCCACGATGGACGCGGGGTTTGTGGATCGCGGGCCTGTGGGCTTGTTTTTCTCGGGTGATGAAATCGTGCCGACCCCAGAGACAGTCGGTCGCGCACGCGTGCAGACCGATACAACGGTACCTGTCTACCAGTGGAGCAGCCCCAATGCCGCAACACCCGTGTGGTGGCAGCTATATGACGGTGACGAAGTTGAGGTGCTGGCCGTGCAAGGCGCTTTTCGCGCGGTGGCGATCCCGATCGGCGTTAGTGAATGCGTAGTCCGCCCTGAAGACATGGGGCATCCCTACAACGGCCCCTGTGCCACGGGCTGGGTGGATCAGCAGTATCTACAGATGATCCAGTAACGGATCGCCGAAGCTTTAATCTACGACACAGACAAAACACATGGCACTTTCAATTTTGAGCGCAGTGGGGGGAAGATGCGGAAAACTATGACAATTACAGCTGTGCTGGCTGCGAGCCAAGCCGCTGCGTTTTGCGACGAAGGCATTCTGGAAACCGATGTGCTTTGTGTGACCGAAGAGGCAGAAGAAATTAAACTCTGCCGCACGGTCCACCCGATGACCGAGATGGAGATTTTGACTCTTAACGTTGATCCGGCGATCTCTAAGGGACCACACAGCGAGGTGGCACGGGATATTCCCTTTGCGATGACACTCGGGACAGGTGGCTACCCTTGGGACAGTTATGGCCTGACTTTCTTGGACGAGGGCGGACACGCCGTGCTCAACCTGCGCCGTGCGATTGATGCCGTGGATAACAGTCACGTTGAAATCTCGCTCGACCTGTTCGGGCGCGGGGCCGAACCGCAGCGCACTTTAACCTGTATGGTACCCGCCTTGCGCGCTGAAATTGACGCTCTGCTGACGACACGCGGCATTGCGGCAAACGGCGCGCGCACGGGCCCTTCCGCAGACAGCCGCCCCTTCTACATCCCGCGCCAACGACTGCCTGGAGATACGCCTTATGGCGGCTATGCTTGCCGCGAAGTCGGTCTGGTCGAGAGTAAGGAAGGCTCTGACGCGGGTCAAATTGCGCTTTACACCGCCGCCTTTGAGGACGCCGCGATCATGGGTTATCTCAGCCCCTACGACGCCACGGGAGCCTTCGAATGCTGGAATGAAAACGGTTTCAGCGGCATTGTCTGGCCCGATAGGGACAAGCGCGGCGATGACCTTCCGTGGTCCATGCTCGATTTCGACGCACGTCTTGTCGCCTGCGGCCTGAACGAGGCTAACTGGCCACCGAACGTTGCCTATGACGGCAAATGCTCCAGCGCATGGGTGACGTCCGGTTCGGTTGCTGGTTTTGGCGGCTGACACAGCTTCAACTTTGTGGTTCCACCGGCCGATCATGCCCTTTGACACCGCATTGCGCACCTGCAGCGAACTTCCGCTTTCCGCCCAGTATCACGCTGTCGAAAACGGCCGTAAACCGACCTCCAAAAATAGGCCGGACGCAGCATCGCAGCACCTGCAAGCGGACATTGATCCGTGCCAATACTCTTCCAGAGGATGTGACGGGCTGACCTGCAGGTTAGCCAGCGAACGAGGGTGTCAAACTTGGACAATCTGACATCCATGTCGAGAGCAGCTATCAAGTACCGATGCTGAAAAACGTGCCCCTGTCACGATCAAATCAAAGTCCCAAGCGTGACCCATCTGGAAAGGCAGGTCCAATCCGTTCTTCGTGCTGTCCACCACCAGAATGCTCTTCTTCCCACAGCCGGCAATGGCCTTGCGGGCGGACATTTCGTCGGCGTTGTAATCCAGTACCTCGCCCTCTTCGGAAAGGCCTCCGCAGCTGAACACCGCATAATCAACCCGATACCTTGAGAAAAAATTGAGCGTTGACGTGCCGATCATATCCAGATCGCGCATTCTTACGGTTCCGCCTGCCAGTTCAACAGCAACGCCAGGGGCTTGTTGCAGGGCGCAGACAGCGTGAATGCTGTTGGACGCGACGAAAAGGTCTTTATGCGAAGCCAAGAACCGCGCGCAGGCTTCTACCGTTGTGCCGGTGCCCAAGGCCACCCGTGCGCCATCGGGGATAAGACCCTTTACTGCTAATGCGATGCGCTGCTTTTCCTGTCGCGCGATGCCTTCGCGGGGCAGATAGCCGATATTCTCACTCTGCTGGCGCAGGCGGGCATAGCCGTTGCGTCGCTGGACAAGTCCCGCTTCGTCAAGATCGCGCAGGTCGGCTCGTATGGTTTGTACCGAAACCGAAAGCTCGGACGAAAGCTCGGATGCCGACAGCGTTTCGCGCTCGGAGAGTAGGGCAATAATCTCGTCTCTTCTCTGGGTAATATCCCGTCGCACGGTCATTTCCTTCGAAAAACAATCATAATTTTCGATAGGTTAGGAAATGAGCTCAGGCCTCGCAATATAAATAAAAGTTTCAAAGAACCGTTACAAAACTGTCAGAAAACTCAGGGATAAGGCTCTCGTGAACTGCTTTCGTTCGAAAGTAAAAACCCCAGGAGAGTTCCATGAAATCCTTCGTTACATCCACCGCTTTCGCGCTTTTGGCCAGCACGGCCATGGCCGATACGATCACCCTCTACACATCGCAGCCGAATGCGGATGCGCAGAGGACCGTGGACGCATTTATGGCTGCCAACCCCGGCACCGAAGTTGATTGGGTCCGCGACGGCACAACCAAACTTATGGCCCGCCTGCGCGCCGAGATCGAAGCGGGCAACCCGCAGCCCGATGTCTTGCTGATCGCCGATACTGTGACGCTGGAGGGCATGGCCCAGGAGGGTCTGTTGACCGCCTATCAATCGCCCGAAGCCGGTGACTATGACGCGGCGCTGCATTCTGCCGAAGGCTATTACCACTCGACTAAATTGATCACCACCGGGATCGTTTACAACACAGGTGTCGAGACCGCGCCGACTTCGTGGACCGACCTCTCGGACGAAGCCATCAAAGGGCAAATCGCGATGCCCTCTCCGCTTTATTCCGGTGCCGCGCTGATCCACCTTGCCACGCTGACTGGCGATGAGACTTTGGGCTGGGAGTATTACGAGAACCTCGCCGCGAATGAGGCCCGCGCGCAGGGTGGCAACGGCGGCACCTTCAAAGCCGTGGCTTCGGGTGAGAAGCCTTATGGCATGGTCGTCGACTTTCTGGCAATCCGCAACAAGGCTGAAGGCTCCCCGGTTGATTTCGTCTTTCCCGAAGAGGGCGTCTCCTATGTGACCGAGCCGGTGGCGATCATGTCTTCTGCCAAGAACGTCGAAGGTGCCGAGAAATTCGTCGACTTCCTGCTCAGCACTGAAGGCCAAGAATTGGTTCTGGACATGGGTTATATCCCTGCCCGTAACGGCATGGGCGTACCCGAAGGGTTCCCCGCCCGCGAAGACATCAAACTGATGGCCTTTGACCCTGCCGAGGCCCTCGCAAATGCCGACACCAACAAGGCCAAATTCGCAGAGCTTTTCGGCGCTGAATGATGAGTGTCGCACAACAAACTGGAGGCAGCCGGACCGAGGCCCGGCTGCTCTCTGCCATTCTGATCGTCGCCATCTGTCTGACGCTTGCGCCGGTCCTGCGCCTGTTTGTCGAGGGTGTCACGGATCAAGGCAGCCCCAGTCTGACCCTTATGCGCGATGTACTGACGCAACCCTCGACCCTAAGTGCGCTTAAGCATTCGCTGGTCACGGCGGGTTTTGGCACTTTAGTGTCGCTGGTGCTTGGCGCGGCCTTTGCCTTTTTGGTGGCGCTGACAGACCTGCGGGCCAAGGCGGCTTTGGTCTTTTGCCTGATGATCCCGATGATGATCCCGCCGCAGATCACCGCACTATCATGGACCCAGATCATGGGGCCATCTTCGGTCTTGCTAAAGACATTGGGCATTGCCCCCCCGCTTGGCGCGCCCCAGCCGCTTTACTCGCCGGAGGGCATCATCCTGTTGCTGGGCATCCAGCATATGTCGATCATCTTCCTGACCCTTCGCGCGGGCCTGCGATCCATCCCGCAAGATGTGGTAGAGGCCGCCCGCATCAGCGGTGCCAGAGGGCTACGCACATGGTGGCAGGTTGTCATGCCCCTGACCTTGCCCAGTCTCGCGGCGGGCACGGCTATTACTTTTGTCACCGCACTTGGCAATTTTGGCATTCCCGCGATGTTGGGCATTCCTGCAGGCTATGTGACGCTGCCGACGCTGGTCTATCAAAAGCTGGCTGGCATGGGCACGACCGTTCTGGCCGAGGTTTCAGTTCTGGCCATGCTGATCGGGGCGGTCGCCGTGGCGGGCATCTTATTGCAGCGCCTATGTCAATCGCGCCAGAAGTTGCACCTTGTGGGCAGCACCTCCCGGCCGCTGGCCCTGCCCTTGGGCGCGGCCCGTTTGCCGGTTGAGATCGTGCTCTGGGCCGTGGTCTTTGCCATCCTCGTCCTGCCGATGTTCGGCCTCTTGGCGACGTCACTCGTGCCTGCCTATGGCGTGACCCTGCGCTTTGACACGGTGACGCTTGCATCTTGGTACGAGGTATTGTTCCGCCAACCTGTCACTTCGCGTGCCTTTGCCAACTCCTTCGGACTGGCCGCAGGCGCCTCAGCGGTTTTGGCGGCAATCTGCCTGCCTCTTGCGTGGCTGATGGAGCGACGCAAAACGCGGCTCGCGCGGCTGTTCGACAGCCTGCTCGATCTGCCCTACGCCCTGCCGGGTGTTGTCCTGTCGATCGCGATGATCCTGCTGCTGATCAAGCTGCCTTTTACCGAAGCCACGCTTTATGGCACCATTTGGATCATCTTTCTGGCCTATCTCGCGCGGTTCTTCGCGGTGATGTTCCGCCCGGTTCAGGCAAGCCTGAAACAGTTCGATCCTGCCATGGATGAGGCCGCGCAATCGGTTGGTGCCTCGCTCTACAGGCGGCTACGCGATGTGATCTTTCCGCTTTCGGCCCCAGCGGCAGCGGCGGGGGCGATCCTTGTGTTTCTCACCGCGTTCAATGAACTCACGGTTTCTGCGCTCTTGTGGTCCTCGGGCACCGAGACATTAGGCGTGGTGATTTTCAACCTCGATGACAGTGGCGAAACCGGCATGGCCAGCGCCTTGGCGATGACCATCGTCTTTGTGGTCATCGTCCTCATGGCGCTAATCCAGTTGTTTTCCCGCCGCTTTCCAAAAGGAGTTGTCCCATGGCAGACATAAACCTGTCTTCGGTCAGCAAGACATTCGCAGGCACCCCTGCCCTACAAGACATCACAACCCGGTTCGACGACGGCGAATTTATCGCACTTTTGGGGCCGTCGGGCTGTGGCAAGACCACTCTTCTGCGCATCTTGGCGGGGTTCGAGACGCCCAGCAGCGGTCAACTCCGCATTGGCATCCGCGAAATGGCCAATGCTCAAACAGGGGTGAACCTGCCGCCCGAAGAGCGCAACATCGGGTTTGTGTTTCAATCCTACGCGCTTTGGCCGCATATGTCGGTGCGGCGCAATGTGTCCTACCCGCTTGAAATCCGCAGGTTCTCCAAGTCCGAGGTAGCAAAACACACCGATGCGGCCCTCGCCTCGACGGGACTTGAGAATTACGCTGATCGCATGCCCTCTGACCTTTCGGGCGGACAACGGCAACGGGTGGCTTTGGCACGCTGCCTTGTCTCTGATCCCTGTGCCGTGCTGCTGGATGAGCCCTTGGCCAACCTTGATGTGGCGTTGCGGGCCACGATGCAGGGCGTCTTTACTGATTTTCACAAGCGCACCGGGGCCACAATGGTCTATGTCACTCATGACCAGGCCGAAGCCATGGCGATGGCCGATCGGATCGCCGTGATGGATCAGGGCCGCATTCAGCAGTTCGACACGCCGCAAACCCTCTATGAACGGCCTAAAAACCGCTTTGTTGCTGAGTTCGTCGGGCGCGGCACCGTGGTGCCGGTGCAAGAGGTCACGCAGGCCGGAGATGCCCGTCAGGCGCGGATACTGGGGGCCGAAGTTGCGGTTCAGTCCGCAAGGGCTGAGACGCGGGTCAGCCATGTCTGCCTGCGCCCCGAAAACCTGACCATCTCGGAGAGTGGCGATCTGCGCAGCAAGGTCGCGCGGGTCACCTATATGGGCGGAAAATACCTATTGGAAACGGTGACCGATTGCGGCGCGCGCCTGTTTGCAGAAACCCGCGCCCGCTTTGACGTCGGCACGCAGCTGGGCCTGACAATCACCACCCCTTGGGCCTTTTCAGAGGATTAAATGCAAAGCATACGACTACTTTCCGGCATCGGGGACAAAGGCCCCGCGTGCATGCAATTGACCGTGGATAATCGGATATGGCTGCTTGATTGCGGTTTTGGCCCCGAAGCCAATGCGCATTTCGATCCTGCATGGCTCGAAGGGGCCGAGGCGGTGTTCATCACCCATGATCACATCGACCATATCGGCGGCGCGTCGCATGCGGTTGAAGCGGGTCTGCCCATCTATGCCACAGCGCAAACGGCCAAAGCCCTGCCGCCCGCGGCCAATGTGCATCTGCTGCCCGAACAGGGTCAGACGGCGGTCAACGGCGTGACCCTCACCACCGGGCGCAATGGTCATGCGATGGGCGGCGTCTGGTTTCACTTCGATCTGGGCGAAGGGCTGTTCTATTCCGGCGATTGGTCAGAGGAATCCGATTGGTTCACCTTTGATGTGCCACCCCCTGCGGCGACCGCGATTTTGGACTGCTCTTATCACCTTGATGATGTGCCACAGTCGGATCGGTTCGACGCGTTGAATGCCTTGCTCGATAGGGTCGACGGTCAAGTGCTTTTGCCCGTCCCCCCCTCTGGCCGCGCGGGCGAGATGGCGCTGCATCTGGCGCGGCGCTACGGCTGCGAAAGCGTGATGTTGGACCCTGAATGCCAAGATACGCTGCGCGCTGCACTTAGCAGCGGTGGTGTGAGTGCCGAGGCCCGCCTCATCGCCCCGCTGTTGGACCGCGGCCCGATGGAGCAGGCGCGGTTCTTGATCTGCGACACACCCAACGCCGACGGCGGTGCTGCTTGGGGCTATGTGCGGGCTTGGCATGAAAGCGGGCGTCTGGGGCGCGACGCGCATGTCGTGTTCACAGGCCATATGACGGCACATGCGCGGGGCATCTGCAGCGTCCCGGGTGGATATTTTCAGCGTTGGAACGTCCACCCACCGCTGCGCGATCAGCGCAAGATGCTGGAACGTCTCGGTGCAAAACGCTTTGCGCCCGCGTTTTGCACACAGCCCGAAGATTACCTCGTCGAAGGGCTCGACGCCGAGGTATTCTTTCACGATCGGGTGCGCCTATGACCGCCGCAGCTTTGCCATCGCGCAGCTTTTGCCTGATCCGCCACGGCGAGACGACCGCCAATGCAGACGGGATCATCGCCGGGGTAACCGATGTGCCGCTGACCGAGCTGGGCCGCGATCAGGCCTGCTTGCTATCACGAAGAATCTGGCCAGAACCGATTGCGATCTACGCCAGTCCGATGTCACGGGCGCAGAATACGGCGCGGCTCGCCTTTCCGGGTCAGCGAATTGAGTTGCACGATGGGTTGCGTGAGCGAGACTGGGGCGTCTTCGAAGGGCGACCGCTGAGCGATCAGCCCCTCAGGGAAGCCACACCGGACCGAGGCGAAAGCTGGCCCGATATGCTTAAGCGGGTACAGATCGCGATAAGGGAGATTTGCGCAGCATCTCCGACGGCCTTGCCGGTCCTCGTATGTCACTCCGGTGTCATTCGCGCCGCACGCGTGCTCTGGACAACGGGTGATGTTGGCCAGCGTCCGCCCAATGCGACACCCCTCTTATTCGAAATCACCGAGAATAAACTACTGGAGCAAACCCTATGACCCAAACCGCAGCGACCCCATGTGTGGTTTTTGATGTCGATGGCACCCTTGCTGAGTTCGACGCAGAGCGTCTGGGCCATCTTGTGCATGGCGTGGAAAAACACTGGGGTGACTTCCACCTCGCAATGGCAGATGCCGCACTGATTGGCCCGGTCGCAAAGTTGATGCGACGATTAAAAGAAAGCGGTGAAACCATTCTAATTTGCTCCGGACGGCCAAAGGGCTGGGCTGCACATACGATTGCATGGCTGCGCAAACACGATCTGCCTTTCGACGGGATATACCTGCGCGCCGAAGATCAGGATGAAGCCACAGATCCCGAAGTGAAACGACGCGCATTGAAAGAAATGCAGGCGGATGGCTTCAAGCCTTGGCTGGTGATCGATGATCGTAGCTCTGTGGTCGAGGCATGGCGCGCTGAAGGGTTGATATGTCTGCAATGCGCTCCGGGGGACTTTTAGAGTTAGGTCAAAAGACGCTACTCAATTGGCCTTTGTTTTCCTGAAAATTGTGTAGCTGGAGCGAGACCGGCTGAAGGACCGGTCGCTATGCTAATGCTCTTGCTTGACGCGGCGAACGATTGCTGTCTGGCCATCAGGTAAATTGGCGCTTTATGGCCCAAACCGGCCCTTGCCGATTTAGTCAAGCGATGTGTTGCAGCTTCACCAGACCGGCCATTCGTCTATGGTGCAGCACTTTCTGATGGTCGGGGACGGGCGTGATCGAACGAGCCCATCGGACATCCGCATAGCGTCGAGCTTGGCCGATCCCGACCCGCGCCGTAGACTGCCGCGCATGGGATATGTGACGTCGCTCTTTGCTCGCAAGATTGTCGCCGCGGCAGGCGATGGCATCGACGCCAGCGAGATTCTGTCCTCGGTCGGGATCGACCCGAAGAGCGCCTGGGACAGCGGGCAGATGATCCCGGCCGAACGCTACTACGACATGCTTGAGCGCATGGCCGCGCAGATCGATGTCACCGATCTGCCCGTGCGCACCGGCGCGTCCATGCGGCTCGCCGAATACGGCGCGCTGGGGCCCGCCTTCAAGGCGGCGACAACGCTCGGCGCATCCTACGCGCGGATCGAGCGCTATGCCCGGCTCTGGACCAGCGTGGTCGAGTATGAACAGCGCGAGGCGAAGGGCGGTACGCTCTTCATCCTGAACCGGGCGGGCGACAGACACCTTGGGATGCGGCTGTCGAACGAAGCAACGCTTGCGAGCGCCGTGTCGATCGCCCGGCAGGTCAGCCCGGAGCCGGTCTTGCCCGAGATAGTGCTGGTGCGACATGCCGCGCCGCGATCCGTCGCCGCGCACGAAAATTGGTTCGGCTGCCCGGTCCGGTTCGGCGCGGATCTCGACGCGATCCTCTACGCAAACGAAACGCTGGATCGGTCGAACATCCTCGGTGACGAGGGGATCTCTCGCTATCTCATTTCGCATCTCGATGTGGAGTTATCCCGGATTTCGAACGCGCGCGATCTGGTGAGCCGCTCGAAAGATGCCATCGCCCAGGCGCTGAGCGAGGGCACACCGAAGATGGCCTAGATCGCGCGCGATCTTGGCTTTTCCGCGCGCTCCTTCCAGCGCCGCCTCTCCGAGCACGGGATGAGCTACTACGCCCTGACCGAGGAGACGTGCCGCGAGCTGGCCGAAGGGCTCCTACGGGACGAGCGCCATTCGCTGGCAAAGATCGCCTTTCTGACGGGCTTTTCCGAGCAGAGCGCCTTCCCCCGCGCCTTCAAGCGCTGGATGGGGACGACGCCGGCGAGCTACCGCAAGGATCGCCTTTTACCCTGAGCCGCTCTTGGCGCTGCTGCTCTTCGGGCTGACCGCGCTGCCCCAGGCCCAGCCCGCATGTCCAGAAGTGGAAGACAACATGGCCGATCAACCGACCCTGCACCTGCTCTGTGGCCGGATCGCCTCAGGCAAGTCCACGCTGGCGACTGAGCTTGGTCACGGTCCAAGGGCCGGAAGAGGGTTTCGTGATCGAGGTCCATCCGGCCCCGACCCGTTAAGCACTCCGGGGCCAGTGCCCCAAGGGTCAGGCGGCGACCCGCTTGCCGAGCGTTTCCCGGCGGACCCGCAGGAGCGCTACACTGACGGCCACGAACCAGGCGATGGCGCCAAGACCAAAGACGGCACCAATAATATCGCCAAGCGGCGGCAGGATGGTCAAGAGCCCTGCAGCACCGCTTAGGACGCCGATCCCGGCGGTGACGCGGCCGAAGGTGCCACCCTTCAGCGCCGAGAGACTGACCGCCAGAATCCAAGCGCCGCCGGCGATTTCGTTGCCGCCGCCAAGGCCCAGTTCGACGGCGTGCAGGGTCTGCCACAGGGAGGCTGCAGCTCCGGGGTAGTCGGTCAGAGCATGGGTCTGTTCGACGGCGACATTGGCGATCATCCCGGCGCCGAGGACGAGCGTGGCCCAGATCATGCCGAGTGTTCCGGTCAGGACGGCGGCGTCCGCCCGCGCGACGGCGATCTGCTGGCGGAGTGCGACGACGAGCACCGCGAGCGCAAGCGCGTTCACGATGTAGATCACGGCATTCCAGGCGATCATCACGTCCGGGCGTTCCGCGATGAAGGCGACGACGGCGGCGGTGTCGACGTCGCCCGAGCCGAAGCCCAGAGGGGCGAACACGGTGACAATCATGACGAAGCCGACAAGGTAGGTCGCGGCGCAGGTCAGGGCGGCAAGGCCGCCGGCTTTGCGGAGGGTCATGGACGGTGTCCTTTCGGGTAGTCTACCTCATCGGCGAGGCCTGCGAAATGGTCGGAAAGGTGCCGCGTCCCGAAGCGGGGCGCGACCATGTCCATCCCGAGCGCGGTCAGGAAGAAGCGCGCGGGGCCGCTCATGCGGCGCGGCAGGATCGGCAGAACGGCACGCGCGGCACGGCGCAGGATGTCCGGAAGATGGGTGATGCGCGGCTCGGTCCCCTGCGCGGCAAAGGCCGCAAGCGCAATTTCGTTCTGCGTCATCACGTCGGGGCCGCCGATCTCGGCCCACCCCCGGCCGGCATCGGTCGCGTCTGCGATGGCCTCGGCCAAATCGGCGCCGTCGATTGGGTTGAGGCGCTGCGATCCATCGCCGAACAACCAGACACGGCCCTGCCCCGCCATCGCGAAGATCCCGCCCATGTCCGAGAAATACCCGGTCGGCGCGATCACCGTCGCCGGCATGTCAGAGGCACTGAGCGCCTCGACAAACGCAGCCTTGGCATCGACCAGCGGCACGCCGGCCAAGGCGCCGGCATTCAGCACATGGACATAGGCAAAGCGTTTCACGCCCGCCGCCTTTGCCGCCTGCAGAAGATTCAGGTTGGCCTGAAAGTCGACCTCGCGATAGCCCAGCCCGTCGGCCTGCCGTGTGATCCCGAGTGACGATACGACGAGGTCCACGCCATCCATGACGCCCGTAAGCGTTTCGGGTCGGGTGGCCTCGGCCTCGACCAGCACATCGGCAAGCCCTTCGGCCCGGGCAATATCGCGGACCAGCGCCGTGACGTGGTGCCCGCGCCGCGCGTATTCGGCGCAGAGAAAGCGTCCGAGGTAGCCAGTCGCACCAGCGATGAGAACGTTCATGGATCGTCTCCGGGTCAGAGGAAGCCGACGCCAAGCGCGGCGGCGGCCATGAGGAAGAGAACCGGCGTCCAGAGCAGGCGCTCTGGGCGCGAGGGGCTTGCGGCATTGGCGGCCAGCGACAGCAGCGTCAGGACGACCGCGGGCCAGAACAGGACGGCCACGGGCAATGGGCCAATACCGGCCCGGGCGAGCACCGCCCCGGCCATCGTGCAAAGCAGCGCCGCCTGTACCAGCGCGAGCACGCGCCAGGCGGGCGGCAGACAGCCGGGAAAGCGGCCCCCGACCGTCAGCCGTCCGAGAGGGGCGCCCGCCGCGTTGGCCAAGTGTATTAGCACCGGCAACGCGGTCAGGCCGGCGTAGGCGAAGGCGAGGGTCTGGGTCATCGGCCTGCCCTCACCGCCACCGAAAGATACGCGCCGGGCGGGAGCACCGCTCTTCGGGCGGCTGATCCACCGGCAGGCCGATATCGCCCCAGAGGTGCCGCGGCGGATAGGTGGACCGCCATGACGGCTGTCGCGGCCCGCCCGTCAGAAAGTGGTGCAGGCCGATCATGCGCGTGTGGATGTCGTGCATCGCCCCCTCCCTCAATTGACAACCGCGTGGCCGCGGCCGCGCAGACAGTTCAAGACGATTGTTTCGCGCGCCTCACTCGCCTCGGACGCACCCATCGCGGCGCCGGCCAGTGCGCCGGCAACAGCCCCGCCGAGTGCATCGCCATCGTCGTCCACTTCGCCTAGGGCACCGCCGATCCCGGCGCCAATGGCGGCTGAGGCCATCGTCTCGTGATCGAGCTGCTTCTGATTGCGTGCGAGACTCCGGCAGTCGGACAGGTCGCTCTGGAACTGCGCGTTCGGCGCGCCGTCGAGGAGCGGATCCACATTCGTGCCCATGTCGGCACAGGCGCCCAAAAGTCCTGTCAGGCAAAGCGGGGCAATCATCATCGGTTTCATATCTTGTTTCCTTCGACCGTGTGTTGTGTCGAGGGAGGGTCTACGCGTTCGTGACGGTCGACGGCATGACCGCAGGGATCAACCGATTGACCGCTGGTATCAACCGGCAAGCCAGGCGGTCGGGCTTGTCCCGGTCCAGCGCCGAAAGGCCCGCACGAAAGCCGATGCCTCGGAGAAGCCCAAGAGGTAGGCCGCCTCGCCCACCGAGACTTTCCGCGCGCTGAGGTAATCCATCGCCATCCGGTGGCGCAGGTCGTCATGGACCTGCGCGAAGGTGATCCCCTCGTCCTTCAGACGTCGGTAAAGGGTCTGTCGACTCATGCCCAGATCGCGCGCGATGTGGTCCATCGACAGCGTGCCTTCGTGCAAGTCGGCCAGCATCCGCGTCTCGACGGCTGCGCGCACGGTGTCCTGCGTCGCAAGCTCCTCCAGCAGCCCGTCGGCATGACGCGTGAAGACGCCAAAGACATACTCCTTGCCGCCGTCGAAGGCCTCGTCGATCCAGACCGGATTGATACGAAGCGCATTGCGCGCGGCGCGGAAGGTCACCGGCACTCGGAACAGATCGGGGTAGCGGTTGGCATGGGGCGGCGGCGCGTATGTCACCTCCAGCGCCTGCTCGAAGGGGTGTTCGGGGGCAGAGCGGCGGAATTCGGAGATGAACCGCGCAAAGCTCGCCTCCGTCGCCATCCAGCTTCCATCGCAGGGGCGGTGATCGATCAGCCAGACCGCGCCGCCTTCGCGCGCGATTCCGAAGCGGTCCTGCCTGCCGGGGATCGGAACATCCGCCATGAGCCGCGCGTAACGATTGAGCTGACCGAGGCTGTGCGGAAAGGAAGAGGAGGCATGCATGATCTGCCCGACGATGGACATGGTTTCCAGCCGGGTTTCCAGCACGTGGCGCAGAAGCAGCGAGGTGTCACCCACGGCCTCGATCCCCGCGGCAATGAGGGCCTGATAGGCGGAAACGGGAATGCGCGTGTCCTGATCGCCGAGCGCGTCTTCGGAGAGTTCTGCGGTCGCAAGCAGGCCCGCGCGCGGCGCACCCTCGGCCACGGCATAGTCGAGAAAGGCCGAGGCGAACCCGGCGGCCATGGTCTGATCCGACATGCGTCTGTCCTTTGGGGTCAAGATCCTGATGCGCCCGGTCATGCCGTTGCCGAACCGGCGGCTGCAGAATGTCCGAAGACATTATCTAAGGACAACCCTTATTCTGCGCCCCATGATTTCTCTGATCGTCATCGTCATTGGTCTCTTTGCCATCGGCTTCACATCGCTGATGTGGATCACGCGGGTGCCGCCACAAGTTCCCGCCACGGTTGTAGACGACCCCGCGCTGCCCCGGCTTTCTGGCGATGGCGTCCTGCTGCATGGCCGCTTCGCCGAAGCGGAAGGCGCACCGCTCGCCGTTGTGCTACATGGCGGTCCGGGCGGCGACCATCGGTCTCTGCTGGCGCTGGACGCGCTAAGCGACACCTACCGGGTCCTTTTCTACGACCAGCGCGGCGCGGGCCTGTCGGAGCGGGTGACAGAAGCGCGGCTGGGCATGGCGGATCACCTTGCCGATGTCGATGCGCTGATCACCGCGCAGGGCGGCGGCCCCGTTCTGCTGATCGGCCATTCTTGGGGCGCGATGCTGGCCACGGCTTACCTCGGCCATCGCCCCGAAGTGGTCTCCCGCGCCGTCCTAATCGAGCCCGGTTTTCTTGACGCGGAAGGGCTGTCTCTGACGGCAGCCGGGCGGCGGCTGCTGCCGCAGGCGCTCGAAGCCGAGGCGGCATTGCTCAAGGGGTTCAACGCGGTGCAGGGGCTCGACCGCGAGGCTGCGGGGCGCATCCGGCTGTCGGCCGATCCGATGACAGCGCATCACCTGCTGGCGCCGGTGATGGCCGAATTTACCGCGCTCTATCCTGAGATCGAAATCGAGCTGCGGCTTGCCTATACGCTCGACTCGATCGCTCGGAATGAGACTGACGTCTCGATCCGCCACGCCGCGGCGATCGAGGACGACGCGGTGGGGCGCAAGCTCTTTCCACTGTCGATCGGCGTGGTGGCGTCGCGGGACTACATCGACCGGGTGCTACCTGCGGCAGGCAGCAAAGGGCGCGGTCTGAGCTGGATCGGTTACGGGGACGTGCCCGAGCTTTCCACCATGATCGCAGAATCCGCCTTCCCGGAGGCGCGCGTCCGCCACTCTGTGCCCGACCCGGAAATGCATCTGCACTTGGTCCGCGCCAGCGCGGGGATGACCTTCCTTGCAACCTGGGTCACGGCGGTCTTCCCCGAGCTACAGCGCGTCCCCGGCACCGAACTCGACCAGCGGCGTTCGACCTGGGTTCTCTTGCACAGCGATCTGCGCCGGGTGCGCCGGGTCCGGCTCTTCGTCGACTACCTTTGCAGCGCGCTCCAGGAACGACGCGCGGCATTTCTGGGATCTTGATTTGATCGACTTCCCGTTAAGGTCGGAACACATGGTCAGACCGCTAAAGAGACGAAACAGACCTTGATCCCGATCGTTCAACGCGGCTCACCTACAGTTGGAATAAACCTAAGGCATTCACCACCTCGCGTTTTGTCGCCTCGGTTCGCTCAAGCGCCCGTTCCGTGCCCTCTTTGATTACCTCAAGAACGTATCCCCGGTCCTCGGAGAGTTGTGCCCTGCGCTCACGAATTGGGGCAATGAGGTCTTGGAGAATAGCTTCCAGACGCGCCTTGATCGTGCCATCGCCAAGTCCTCCACGCTGATACTGTGTCTTGAGTTCGGCAAGCTCGTGCTGGTCCTGATCGAAGGCGTCGAGATAGGCAAAGACGACATTGCCTTCGATGCAGCCCGGGTCTTCGACACGCAGGTGGTTCGGATCGGTGAACATTGCCCGAACAGCGCTTCGGATCTTTTCTGGCGATGCGGACAGCGCAATGGCGTTTCCACTGGATTTCGACATTTTGGCCTTGCCGTCGATACCGGGCAACCGACCCGCTTTGGGGATGATCGCCCGAGCTTCGGGCAGCACGAGGCAACCTGCGACTGCATTGATGCGCCGCACAATTTCGTTCGTCTGCTCGATGAGCGGGGCCTGGTCTTCGCCGACCGGAACGACAGTTGCCTTGAAAGCGGTAATATCCGCAGCCTGCGCCGCTGGATAACAGAGAAACCCTGCGGGAATATCGCGCCCGAACCCACGCGCGCGGATTTCATCCTTGATCGTCGGGTTGCGTTCGAGCCGCGCGACCGTGACAAAGTTCAGGTAAAGCATCGACAGTTCGGCCAGCGCTGGAATTTGCGATTGCAGGCAGATGGCGGTGCGCCCGGGGTCAATGCCAACGGCCAGATAGTCAAGCGCGACCTCGATCACGTTACGACGCACTTTCTCTGGATCATGCGCGTTGTCTGTCAGGGCCTGGGAATCCGCCAGCAGAAGGAATTGTTCATGGCTGTCCTGATAGCGCAGCCGGTTTGAAAGTGAGCCTGCATAGTGCCCAATGTGAAGCGGTCCCGTCGTCCGATCGCCTGTCAGGATGGTTGGTCTGTTCATTTTGCGTGTTCTCATGAATTGAGAGGCAGCGCGTCGGGAAGCTTGGAAAACAAAAGGCCGCCCGTGCGGCGGCCTCGGAATAGGTTTAGTCATCCGGCCACCCTGTCAGGAGGTCAGCCACCAGATCATTGCGATGGTCTTAGTGTTTTCCATAAGACGGCAGATATCGTCGACACGATCATGCGTCAATCGACTGGTAGAAAGAGTTTGATCCAACGTTTCGCTGCAGAAGTAATGAAAGTCCGCTCAGTCCTGTCAGCCGGCGTTAACGCAGCGCGCAGAGAATGACGGATTTCTGCCCTCTATCCCCAAGTTCTCACATCCGCAGAGAAAACTGAGCGCCTGCAGCGAACGGCAGAAAGGTTCCACTCAACTATTCCAACCAGAGTATCACCGATGCGTAGGTGAGCAAAACCGCACAGGCCGCGCCGGCGCAGAAAAATGTTGCGCGCATCGCGATTTCCCGGCCGAGTTCCTGCTCTAAGCCTCAGACGAGCCTCCCCCAGCCATTGCCCTCGACGGCATCGAGCCCCATCCGGTGCGGCGATCAATTTTGGAAACTAAGCTCAAACCGTTGAGCGCCCAACTCTGCTACTAAAGCGCTAAAAACCTCGGAAACGGTCTGCACGTTACTAAATCAAAACGATAAAAAGAATGTCCTACCGATCGACCATCGGCGCCACGCTCAAGCGCGCGTCGCGACAAACCTCGGCGTGAGTGAGTTTTTGGTCGCGCAAGTGGCGGGCTCCGTCTTTGGGTTACGGCCTTCTGCACGGCTTCGCAACGGTGGCGCAAGCTGTTCTTATGCCGCAGCCGCCCCCGCGCAGAATGTCGCGAGGCGCGGCTGGCCGCGTCACACCGCCGTCGCCGTTTCCGTCTGTGCCAGAATGCCCAAACGCGTGAAAACCCGTTCAAGGTCGCGGTCACCGAAAGGTTTCTGCACCACGGCACAACGGCCCAGCGCTTCGGCGGCGGGGACTTCCGCTTGGCCGGTGGCAAAGATGATCGGCATATCGGGATGCGTTGCCCGGACCCGGGTCGCCACCTCTTCGCCTGAGATATCTGGCAGGCCCACGTCGATCAGCAGCGCGTCGTACGCGCCAGCTTGCAGCCTGTCCAAGGTTTCCTGTCCCGAGGCGGTTTCCGTGACTTCGGTGCCAAGCCCGCTGAGGATATCCGCCAGATCGAGCCGGATCAGCGCGTCGTCTTCGCAGAGCAGCACATGACGGGGCCGGTCGGGCAGCTCCTGCGCCGGAGTCTCGGTCTTGGTCGAGGTGACCGGGGCCGAAGACAGCGCATCGCGCACCTTGATCGCCAAAGCGTCTTTGGTGAAGGGTTTGGCAAGGAACTGCACCCCGGCGTCGACTCGGCCATCGCGCACGATCGCATCGCGCGAATAGCCCGAGATGAATAGGATCGGCAGATCGGGCCGCTCGGCCTGAAGGGTTTCGGCCATCTCGCGGCTGCTGAACTCGCCGGGCATGACGACATCCGATATCACAAGGTCGAAGTCCGGCGCTTGCCGTGCTGATTTGAGCGCCGCGGTGGGGTCTTCTGCGGTGCGCACGCTATAGCCCAAGTCTGTCAGCAAGGCGGCGGTGGCGTCGCGCACCTCGGCGTCGTCTTCGACCAGCAGCACGGACTCACTCCCGCCTGCGATCTCGGAGGGGTCATGCCACTGCAAAGGCTCCGCCGCCGTCTCGGCCCGCGGCAGCAGCAACGTCACCGTCGTGCCCGCGCCGGGGCGACTGGCGATGGTCACCCGCCCGCCCGATTGCCGCGCGAAGCCATAGACGGTGGACAGGCCCAGTCCCGTGCCCTTGCCCACGGGTTTGGTGGTAAAGAAGGGGTCGAAGACCTTGGCCAGCGTCTCGGCCGGGATGCCCGGCCCGTGGTCGATGATTTTGACCTCAACATAATCGCCCGCCACCATGTCAGGCTCACCAAAAAGCTCTTCGGGGCCGACGTGCCGGTTTTCGACAGCAATCCTCAGCTTGCCGCGCCCCTCCATCGCGTCGCGCGAATTGATCACGAGGTTCAGCACCGCGTTCTGGGTGCTGGCGGCATCGGCATAGGCGGGCCAGAGAGCCTCGGGCGTGTCGATCTCGACCTCCATCCCCTCGCCCAAGGCGCTGCGCATGATGTCGTCGATATCCCGCAGCAGATCGCGCAGGTCGATCGAGCGGGGCTGCAACGGCTGGCGGCGGCTGAAGGCGAGCAATTGCGAAGAGAGCGAGGCACCGCGTTCCACCGCGCGCATCGCCGCATCAATCCGCACCCGCGCAGGCGAATCCGCGGCGATCTCGCGCGCGGCCATGGTCAGGCTGCCGGTCATCACCTGCAACAGATTGTTGAAGTCATGGGCGATGCCCCCGGCAAGATTGCCCACCGCCTCGACCCGCTGGCTCTGCGCCAATCGGTCATGCAGTTCTTCCAGCTCGCGGTTGCGTTTCTCGACACGCTCTTCCAACGTCGTGTTCAGATCGGCCAACTGGCGCGACAGTTCTTTTTGTTCGTGAATGTCGGAATTCGTGCCAACCCACCGCATCAAAGCGCCTTGGTCGTCCCGGATCGGCGCGGCGCGCACCAGATGCCAACAATAGGCCCCGTCGGCGCGCCTTATGCGAAATTCGGTCGCGTAGACCGTTCCGGTCTCAGCCGCATGGGCCCAAGCCGCAATCGCCTCTGCGCGGTCATCGGGGTGAATGATCGTCGGCCAAGCGTCGCCCACCAGACTGCCCGGTTCCGCGCCCGAAAAGGCGTAGACCTGATCGCTGATCCAATCAAGCCGCCCATCGGCGGTGGCGGTCCAGACATGAACCGGCATGGTATGGGCCATGGTGCGGAACCGTTCCTCGGCCTCGCGCAGCCGGGTTTCGGCAAGCTTATGGGCGGTCACGTCATTGCCTTGGATCATGATGCCGATGGTCTCGCCATGGACGTTGTCGAGCGGTTGGAACACGAAATCCACCACGACACGTTCCGCCGGACCCTCGGCGCTGCGCCGCACCCATGCCTCGGCTCCATGTTGGCTGACGGCCTCTCCGGTCCGGTAAACTTCGTCGAGCATCTCGAAGAAACCTTGGCCCGCGATCTCGGGCAGCGCCTCGCGGACGGGTTTGCCGATGAGGTCCCGTTGGCCAACCAGTTGCATATAGGCGGCGTTGACCGTGCGGAAAACGTGGTTCGGCCCCATGAGGGTGACCATGAAGTTCGGCGCCTGTTCGAAGATCATCTTGAAAAGGCTTATGCCGGTATCAAGCTCTAGGTTCTGCTGCGTCACCTCATGTGCACGGCGCATCACGGCGGCATGGGCAGAGCCCGCTCGCTCTTCGCCGGGGGTTTCTGCGATATAGGCTTCGGTCACATCCTGCGTGTGTTGCAAAAGGAATTCCACCTCCCCTTCCGGGCCCAGGATCGGCGTATGGGTCGCACTCCAATACCGGTCCTCGGTTTTGCCATCGGCGGTGTCGATCGGATAGGGAATGACCGGTAGGTGATCGGTGGTGCCGTCGCGAAACACCCGCTCGAAAGACGCCCGCAACATCCGCCCCGACTCGCTTTCGGGGTCGGAGGGAAACTCTTCGAACAGGACTTTCCCGATAAGCCGTTCCAACTGGCGGTCCGTGACCTGCAGATAGGCGTCATTGGCCCAGACCACCCGAAGCTCACTGTCCAACAATACGAAAGGCGACGGCGCTGCTTGGAGGATTCTTTCAAAGTCGTGGTTCATCTTGGGGGTCTTCTATCCAATGGAAAGTGCTGATCGACAGGCCGAGGGGCGCGAGGACGCCCGCAGCTGACAAGCGGTGCCCGCCACGCGGGGGCGGATTTCGAATGCGGGTCTACATGGTATCCTATCTCGGAACTGTCGGGTTTGGGCAATGGCGCCGCTGCGTTTTAAACGCGTTTCGGGCATAGTTAGCGCGCAATCTGCCGAGTGCCAGAAATTCACGCATATTTTGCATGGCCTTGCACTCCGCGCTGAGTTTGCGATGAATGGGGTGGCAGCGATGGGCCGCCCCGGTTGGCCGCGCAGCCGATCGACCATTGCCCTTTGCCTATTTCACCCCCGCCCTTCGCCAAAGCCATTCAGGACTCCCGCATGACATTCCGCTTCATCCACGCGTCCGACCTGCATATCGGGCGCAAATTCGCGAATATTCCGCAAGCGCCCGACGGCAATATCCGGGGGCGTCTGATGGAAGCGCGGCATGGCGCCATTGCCAAACTGGCCCAGGCCGCGCGGGATCACGGCGCGGCGCATGTGCTCTTGGCGGGCGATACATTCGACACTGCCACGCCCTCGGCCAGCGTGCTGCGGCAGGCGCGCACCGCCATGGGCGAGGCGGCGGAGGTGACATGGTGGCTCCTGCCCGGCAATCACGACAACCTGCGCGATGCCGAACCCCTATGGGAGGTCATCGCCCGGGATGCGCCGCCCAATCTGCGCGCCCTCACCGAAGCCGCCCCGATCGAAATGTCCGAGGGGGTCAGCCTCCTGCCCTGCCCCGTCGCCTTTCGCGCGGGCGCCAGTGACCCAAGCGCCCCGCTGGACCGCATGCACAGCCCCGAAGGCCATATGCGCATCGGCCTTGCCCATGGCGGGGTCACCGATTTCACCGACAGCGGAGAGGCCATCGCGCCGGACCGGGACCAGCGCGCGCGGCTCGACTACCTCGCCCTTGGCGACTGGCACGGGCGGATGGCCGTCTCTGACCGGGTGCACTACTGCGGCACGCCCGAGCAGGACCGGTTCAAACACGGGCGCCGTGGCGTCTGCCTTGCGGTCGAAATCGCAGGCCCCGGCGCGCGCCCCAAGATCGAAGAGGTCGAGACCGGCAGTTTCCTGTGGTCTGAGGCCGAGGTTACGCTGCACCCCCGGCAAGATGTCGCGGCGGCCTTGCAGGCGCTCTTGCCCGAGACACGCCGCAGGGACCACCTCCTGCGCGTCAAGGCGGGGGGCTGGGCGAGCCTTCCCGACCGCGCGGCTCTTGCCCACGCGGCCCAAGCCTGCGCCCCCGATTTTGCCCATTTCGAATTGCTGACGGACGGATTGGGCACGCAGTATGAGGCCGCGGACCTTGATGAGATCGACCGCGGCGGCGCGCTCCGCATGGCGGCGGAAACCTTGGTGAGCGAGGCGCAGTCCGAGACCCTTCCCCAATCCGACCGTGACGTGGCCGCCGATGCGCTGGCCCGGCTTCACGCCTATGTGCAGGGGGCAAAAACATGAAAATCCGCGCCATCACCCTCAATAACGTCCGCCGTTTCACCGACCCCGCACAGGTCACCGGGATCGGCGATGGGATCAACGTGTTGAGCGAGCCGAACGAGCACGGCAAATCCACCCTCTTCGATGCGATACAGGCGCTGTTCTTCAAACCCTTCGGTTCGCGCGACAAAGAGGTCTCGGCCCTGCGCCCCCATGCGGGCGGCGCGCCCGAGGTGACCATCGAGGTCGAGACCGAGGCGGGCCGTTTTGCCCTGCACAAACGCTGGTTTCAAAAGCCCCTCGCCACCGTGCACCGCGAAGGCAAGCTGATCGCGCAGGCGGATGAGGCCGAAGCATGGATCGGGCAGCTGTTGGGCGGCGATGCGGGCGGCCCCTCGGGGCTGATCTGGGTGCGGCAGGGGATGACCGCGCTGACCGGCGGCTCGACCAAGGAAGAGAAACTGGCGCTGGAGGCGCGGCGCGATCTGATGACCTCGGTCGGGGCCGAGGTAGAGGCGATGACCGGCGGGCGGCGCATGGACAAGGCGTTGGCGCAATGCCGCGAAGAGCTTGCCCAATACGCCACCAGCACCGGACGGCCACGCACCGGTGGGCCGTGGAAAGAGGCGCAGGATCAGGTCGAGGCGCTGACGGCCACGCGCGATCAACTGGCCGCGACCGCACGCGCGTTGCAAGACGCTTTGGCCGAACGCCAGCGCGCGCGGCGCGCCTTGGCCGAGCTTGAAGCGCCCGAGGTGGTCGCCGAACGGCGCGAAAAACTGGAGGCCGCCCGCGCCGCCCATGCCGCCGCGACCCGCCATGCGGAAGAGATGGAAGCGTTGAGCCGGGCCGTGGAACTGGCCCGTCTCAACGCCGATAATGCCACATCCCGTCTCAACAACTACCGCGCCGGAGAGGCCGAGCAAAAGGCCGCCGGCCGCGCCGAGGCCGCAGCACGCGAAGCGGCGGAAGCGGCCCGCGCCGCCCTGTCAGACCGCCGCGCCACATTGGAGGCCGCAGAGGCCGCCGCCGCCGATGCCCGAACGGCGCTCAAGACCGCCGAGGATGACCACCGCCACGCCCTCCGCGCCCGTGCGGCCCGCGATGGTGCTGACCGACGCCAAGCGCTCGAAGCGCGTATCAAAGAGGCCGAAGACGCCCGCCGCCGGATGGAGACCGCCGCTGCCGCCGCCAAATCCGGCCCGGACGCCGCGGCGCTGCAACGGTTGGAAAGGCTTTCCGCCGAACTCTCTGCCAGCCGCGCCGCCCGCGACGCCGCGGCCCCGCAGGTGACGGTCCGCTACGCCCCCGGCCAATCGGGCACCATCCACGGCGATGACGGCCCATTGGCCGATGGCGCCCCCCTGCCCCTGCCGCGCCGCACCACCCTGCGGATCGACGGGATCGGCGATCTGGAGATCGAGCCGGGCGCGGGCGGCAGTGAAGACGGCTCGGTCGACGCCGCCGCGGCCCGGTTGCAAACCGCCCTTGACGAGATCGGCGCGGCTGATCTGGCGCAGGCCCGCGCCGCCGGGGCTGCGCGTGCCGAGGCCGCCGCGCGGCAGGGAGAGGCGAAAGCCGTGCTGGCCAGTCTCGCCCCCGATGGGATCGACGCGCTGCACCAAGCGCTCGCCGCCATTCCTGCGCCAGAAGAGGTCTCGGGCGCACCCGATCTTGCGCAGGCCGAAGACGCGCTGCAAACCGCGCAGGCCGCACATGAACGCTGCCGCATCGCGCGTGAGACTGCCGCCGAGGCGCTGGCCGATGCCAAGGCCGATGCCGCGGGCAAAGAAGCGCAGCTTGCCTCGCTCACCGACCGGTTGCAGCGCGCCGAGGCGCAGCAGGCCAAGCTGGGCGACGTCACCGAAAAAGACCTCGCCGCCCAAACCGTCACCACCGCTGCCGCGCTGGAGGCCGCCCGCCTCGCCCATGCAGAGAAGGCCAAGGACGCGCCGGATGCGGCCAGCCTTCAGGCCGCGCTCACCCGCGCGGAATCGGTCGAGACGCAGGCCCGAGAAGAGGTCGCCCGCCTGCACCCCCTGCTGGCCCGGCTGAGCGAACGCATCACCCGCGCCTCGGGCGATGCGGTGGAGGAAAGGCTGGCCGAGACCGAAGACCAATTGCAAGCCGCCGAAGCAGCCCTTGCCCGGATCGCCCATGAGGTTGCGGTGCTGACCCGGCTGCAAGAGGCCTTGCAGGATGCAAGGAACGAAGCGCGAGAGCGCTATTTCACCCCCATCGTCAAGGAACTGAAACCGCTGCTGCAACTGCTTTGGCCCGATGCGGAACTGACATGGGGCGAGGAATCGCTCCTACCCCATGCGTTGATCCGTGAGGGCCGGGAAGAGCCGATCGAGGTGCTTTCGGGCGGCACGCAGGAACAGGTGGCTCTGCTGGTGCGGCTGGCCTTTGCGCGGATGCTCGCCCGGGCGGGGCGTATCGCACCGGTGATCTTGGACGACGCGCTGGTCTTTACCGATGACGACCGGATCGAGCGGATGTTCGACGCGCTGCACCGGCAGGCGGGGGATATGCAGATCATCGTCCTGACCTGCCGCCAACGCGCCTTTCGCGCCCTTGGCGGGCAGGCTTTGCGGCTGCAAGCGGTGGCCCCCTAGCGCCGAATGAACTTTTCCCCCCGTTCGGCGTTAGCCTCCTGACGTATGCGCAGGGCATCTGGGGGGAAGACATTGAACGATATCGCCGCGATCAGACGACTGCTGGAGGTGCTGGTTCTGATCGCCCTCTTCGTGACGGCCTATTTCGCCAAGGACTTGCTGCTGCCGATCCTGCTGGGCTTTCTCCTTGCGCTGACGCTCAGCCCGCTGATCCGCTCTTTCGAGAAATTCGGCATTTCCGCCCCATTGGGTGCCGTGCTGCTGATTGGCTGTGTCGGACTGATCATCTTTGTGCTGGCTGGCCTGTCTGCGGGCACCGTGGCGACTTGGTCTGACGAAATCCCCACCATGGGCAACGAGATACGGCGCAAGCTGCAGGGCTGGGCGCAGACGGTTGAGGATGTCCGCTCGGCCACCGAACAGGTTGAACAGATCGGCACCGAGAATGGCAGCGGGAAGCCCGAAGAGGTGGTGGTCAAACAGCCCGGTTTGCTGGACAACGCCATGAACACCGGCGCGCGGATCGGGGGCACCGTGGCGGTCGCCTTGGTCCTGGCGCTGTTCCTGCTCGCCTCGGGCGATCTGTTCTACCTCAAGCTCGTGCAGTCCTTTCAGACCTTCACCGGCAAGAAACGCGCGCTGAAAGCAGTCTATGACGTGGAGCGCCGCGTCTCGCGCTACCTGCTGACCATCACCATCATCAACGCAGGCCTGGGCATTTCGGTGGGGCTTTACCTCTTCGCGCTTGGGCTGCCCGTGCCTTACGTCTGGGGCTTGGCGGCGTTCTTGCTGAACTTCCTGCCCTATATCGGCGGGGTGATCGGCGCGGTGCTGGTGGGGGCCTATGCCATCGCGACCTTCGACAGTGTCGGCTATGCCATCCTCGCCCCCCTTGGCTATCAGATCCTCACCGGGATCGAGGGGCAATTCATCACCCCCTACCTCGTGGGGCGGCGGTTGGAATTGAACACCGTCGCGGTGTTCCTCACCGTGGTTTTCTGGGGCTGGCTCTGGGGGATTGCGGGGGCGCTTGTGGCGGTGCCCTTCCTCGTCGTTTTCAAGGTGATCTGCGAGAACGTGACCGCGCTCAACATGATCGGGCATTTTCTGGATAAATCCGCCCCCGATGTGGCGGCAACCGCGGCGGATGAGCCCGCCGCGGAAAAGCCCGGTGGCTAGGGCCGCTTATCCCGCGAGGGACGGCAGCCAGAGCACGATCTGCGGGAAAGCGACCAAAAGGCCGATGGTGACCGCGTCGGCGATGAAGAAGGGCATCACGCCGCGGAACACGTCCTGCACGCTGAGGTCTGGGCGCACGCCCGCGACGACAAAGCAGTTCAGGCCGATGGGCGGGGTGATCAGACAGAACTCTGCCATCTTCACCACCAGAATGCCGAACCAGATCGCGCACATCGGGCCCGACATGCCAAAGGCACTGTCGGCGGCCGAGACCATCTCGCCCCCGTTGAGCGCCATGACCGCCGGATAGACCACCGGCAGCGTCAGCAGCAGCATCCCGATGGCGTCCATGAACATGCCCAGCACGGCGTAGGCCAAGAGGATGCAGATCAGGATCAGCATCGGCGAGGTTTCGAGCGAGGAAATCCAATCGGCAAAAGCGCCCGGCAGATCGGCGAAGCCAAGGAAGCGCACATAGATCAGCACGCCCCAGATGATGGTAAAGATCATCACCGTCAGCTTCGCGGTCTCCAGCAGCGCGTCCTTCAACTCGGCCAGCCGCATGCCGCGGAAGACAGCCATGCAGAAGACGATAAAGGCGCCCACGGCCCCGCCCTCGGTCGGGGTGCCCCAAGCGTCGCCGAAGGGGTTGTAGACAAAGAAGATGATGATCACGACCACGGCGACAATCGGCATCGCAGCGGGGAGCGAGGCAAAACGCTCGCCCCATGTAAAGCCGCGCACCGGCGGGCCGACGCTTTTCCAGATCATCGCGATGCCGATGATCAGCACGGCATAGACCACCGCAGAGAAGGCACCGGGCACGAAGCCCGCCAGCAGCAGCTTGCCCACGTCCTGCTCCACGATGATGGCATAGATCACAAGGATCGCCGAGGGCGGGATCAATGAGGCCAGCGTGCCCCCTGCCGCCACGACACCGGCTGCGAATTGCTTGTTATAGCCGATCTTGAGCATTTCGGGGATGGCGATACGGGCAAAGACCGCCGCCGTCGCGACCGACGCGCCTGACACTGCCGCGAAGCCCGCCGTGGCGAAAACGGTCGAGACCGCCAAACCGCCCGGCACCCAAGCGAACCAGCGTTTCGCCGCCTCAAAGATCGCTTTGGTCAGACCCGCGTAATAGGCGAGAAAGCCGATCAGGATGAAGGTCGGGATGAGCGAGAGGGTCTGGCTCGATACCTTAGAGTGAGGCACTTGGCCCGCGGTCTTGATCGCGACGGTCAGCGCCCAACCAAGCTGGTCCCACTCCATGCCCTTCTTGGCCCAGAAAATCCAGATCAGGCCGACAAGCCCAGCCATGGCCGCGGCAAAGGCCACCCGCATGCCAAGCACCACCATGACGAGCATACCGCCCGAGACCCAAAGGCCGATTTCAATAGGATCCATCAGTCACGTCCATCCAGTTGTTCGGCCTCGGCCATTGCTTGTTCCGCCGCCGATTGCACCAGCGGCACGGCCACGGGGCGTTCCAGCCCCAGCACCAAGGCCCGGCCATAGCCCCAAATTTGCAGGCACAGCCGCAGAGAGATCACGACGAAAGCCAACGGCACCACCAGTTTGCTGGGCCAGATCGGCAGGCCGATGTCGATCGAACTGTCGCGGCTCCACATCGGGGCGTTCATGTCAAAGCTGCGGTCGAAATGCGCCCAAGCGCCCCATGTCAGCGCCAGCATCAGCAAAAGGATCAGCACGACCGACAGCAGTTCCGCCGCCCAAAGCGCGCGGCCCTTGAGCTGGCCGATCAGGATGTCCATGCGCACATGGCCGCCCATGCGTTGGGTATAGGCGATGCCCATGATGGCGATGAAAGGCATCGCCGCTTCGATCCAGTCGACATAGCCCGCCAGCGGCGTGGAAAAGAACTTGCGCCCCCCCACGGACCAGACGGCCAGTATCATCAGTGAGAAAACGGCAAGCCCCGAGATCAGGGCAAAGAAGGTTTCCAGCTTCAGCAGGCCCCGGTCGAGGCGGCTGAGGAGGCTGCTGTCCTCCAGCACGGCGGATGATCCGGCCATCGGCTCTCCTTTTCAGAAAGTCTGTTTGTTGCGTTTTGGAAGTCGAAAGGGCCGCGCGGTCAATCCGCACGGCCCTCACAGTCATGCCCGGCTGGGCTTAGTTCGAGGCGCGCTCTTTTTCTAGCGTCTCCATCACGAGGTCATAAAGTTCCTGACCCGGGATGCCCTGCGCTTCCATGTTTTCGATCCATGCTTCGCGCGCGGGATCGGCGGCTTTCTCTTTGAACTCGGCGATGACTTCGGGAGAATACTCAATCTTCTCCACGCCTTTTTCTTCGAGAACGGAATCCCATTTCTCCAGCAGTTCCGCATAGTTGGCGAGGTAGTGATCCAGCGCCTCATCGACCGAGCTGTCGAGCGCTTCACGCTCTTCGTCGCTCAGCATCTCATAGGCGTCGATGTTCACCACGACAGGGCAGTTCACGGTGCCGGGGTTGAGGTTCGCGGTCCACCAGTCGGCCTTGTTGATGGTGCCAAAGGACAGATGCGCGTGCTGGGCGAAGGCCACGGTGTCGACGACACCCGATTCCATCGCGTTATAGGCTTCGGTCGCGGTCACGGATGTGGGCACGGCGCCGACAGCTTCAAAGGCTTTGCCCAGACCGCCGGTGGCGCGAACACGCATGCCGTCGAAATCTTCCAGCGTGGTGCGCGGATCGCCGGTGCCGACAAGGTTGTACTGCGGCATGGGCGAGGTCATCAGCATTTTCGCGTTCCACTGCGCCATCTCTTTGGCGACGGCGGGGTGATCATAGACCGCCTTGGAAACCGCGACTTCCTCTTCAAGGTTGCTCACCCCCAGAAACGGCAGTTCCAGCACGGTGATCGCGCGGTTCTTATCGGCGTGGTAGCCGGCGCAGAACTGGGCCATCTCGAAAGCGCCGATGGAGATACCATCGAGGTTTTCGCGGTTCTTGGACAGGCCGCCGTAGCTGACATTGATGGTGAATTCGCCGTCGGTCTTCTCAGAAACCAGTTCGGCAATCTTTTCCACATGTTCGGTGAAGGCGCGGCGCTTGCCCCAGACCGAGGCGTTCCATTCGGTCGCGGCAGCTTCGCTTACAAAAGCGACACTCAGCGCACAGGCGGCGGCACCGCTCAGCAGATTTTTCATGATGGCTCTCTCCCATAGTTGCCGCCCTTGGATGGGCGGATTGGCGCACAGGCTACCCCGCGGGGGCTGGCCTGCCAACCCCGTCATGCCGCGCAAATACGACAGCTGCAAGACAGTTGCGCAAAGTTTGACTGGCAAGGCTTTGAAAAACCGTGCCAATCACCGGGGAAGAGCGGAAAATTTACAGAAATCGCCCCGATCGGGAAAAACCTTTACAGGCAAGCCCTTGTAATCCAGTTGCTTATTCCCTTCTTTTCACGGGCCGCTATGATCCGGCTGAGGAGGACGCCACGGCCACCGGGTTAGACCCGCGCCCCGTGGTGATGCGAACATCAAGGGAGGAACCACCATGTCCGACGCCACCGCCAAGACCTATCCGCCATCCGCCGACATGGCCGCCCGGGCCCATGTGGACGCGCAGGCCTATGACAAGATGTACCAAGCCTCGGTCACCGACACCGATGGGTTCTGGCGCGAACAGGCGCAGCGGATCGACTGGATCAAACCCTTTACTCAAGTGCGCGATGTGAACTTCGACCTCGGGTCGGTCAGCATCAATTGGTTCGCGGATGGCGAATTGAACGTCAGCGCCAATTGCATCGACCGCCATCTTGAGACGCGCGGCGATCAGACCGCGATCATCTGGGAGCCCGACAGCCCCGAGGATGAGGCCAAACACATCAGCTATCGCGAGCTCCACAGCGCCACCTGCCGCATGGCCAATGTGCTGCGTGATCTCGGCGTGGGCAAAGGCGACCGCGTGATCATCTATATGCCGATGATCCCCGAAGCCGCCTATGCCATGCTGGCCTGCGCGCGGATCGGGGCGATTCACTCAATTGTTTTCGCGGGCTTCTCCCCCGATGCCCTCGCCGCCCGAGTGAACGGCTGCGAGGCGAAGGTGGTGATCACCGCGGATGAAGCGCCGCGCGGCGGCAAGGCCACACCGCTTAAGGCCAATGCCGACAAGGCGTTGGCGCAATGCGATGCCAGCGTTCAATGCCTCGTGGTGCGCCGCACGGGCGGTGATGTGGCATGGGATGATGCCCGCGACCGCGATTACAACGCACTGATCAAAGATGCCGACGACACCTGCGAAGCGGAGGCGATGGGCGCCGAAGACCCGCTCTTCATCCTCTACACCTCAGGCTCCACCGGTCAGCCCAAGGGCGTGGTTCATACCACCGGCGGCTATATCACCTATGCGGCGCTGACCCATGAGGTGACGTTCGATTACCACGACGGCGACATCTACTGGTGCACGGCGGATGTGGGCTGGGTCACCGGGCATAGCTATATCGTCTATGGCCCGCTGGCCAATGGCGCCACCACGCTGATGTTCGAAGGCGTGCCCACCTACCCCGATGCCGGCCGGTTCTGGCAGGTCTGCGAAAAGCATAAAGTCACGCAGTTCTACACCGCCCCCACCGCAATCCGCGCGCTGATGGGGCAAGGCAATGACTATGTGACCAAAAGCGATCTGTCCTCACTGCGCATTCTTGGCACCGTGGGCGAGCCGATCAACCCCGAGGCGTGGAACTGGTATCACGAGGTCGTCGGCCAGAACCGCTGCCCCATTGTCGACACGTGGTGGCAGACCGAGACCGGCGGCCATCTGATGACCCCCCTGCCCGGCGCGCATGACATGAAACCGGGGGCCGCGATGAAACCCTTCTTCGGCATCAAACCGGTGGTGCTGGACCCGACATCGGGTCAAGAGATCGACGGCAACCCCGCCGAGGGCGTGCTTTGCATCGCAGACAGCTGGCCGGGGCAGATGCGCACCGTCTGGGGCGATCACGAAAGGTTCGAAAAGACCTATTTCGCCGATTACCCGGGCTATTACTTCACCGGGGATGGCTGCAAACGCGATGCCGATGGCGACTACTGGATCACAGGCCGCGTCGACGATGTGATCAACGTCTCGGGCCACCGCATGGGCACTGCCGAAGTGGAAAGCGCCCTTGTCGCGCATGACAAAGTGGCCGAAGCCGCCGTGGTCGGCTACCCGCATGACGTCAAAGGCCAAGGCATCTATTGCTATGTCACCTTGATGAGCGGTGAGGCGCCTTCCGAAGAGTTGCGGGCCGAGTTGCGCGATTGGGTTCGGCAAGAGATCGGCCCCATCGCCTCGCCCGATCTGATCCAATGGGCACCGGGCCTGCCGAAAACACGTTCGGGCAAGATCATGCGCCGCATCCTGCGCAAGATCGCCGAGGATGATTACGGTGCTTTAGGCGACACCTCGACGCTGGCGGACCCCGGCGTGGTGGACGATCTGATCGGCAACCGCATGAACCGCTGACACCCTGCGCGGCGCGGGCGGCTACCTGCCCCCGCGCCGCGTTGCATGAGAAAGAGAGACATGGACCAAACCGCCCCCCAAGTGCCGCCCCCCGCCTCCGCCGCGGAATGTGACGCCGCCCTGCCGGATATCCTCGCCGCGCCCAAGGATGGCGCCGTGATCGAAGAGCTTTGCTTTCGCCCCGATTACGGGCAGCGGGATTTCCGTGATGAACTAGAGCTGACCGTGGCCCAAGGCATCCTTGGCGAACGTTGGACCGAGAAACCTTGGCTGACCCTGCCCGACGGCAGCCCCGATCCGCGGATACAGGTCTCCATCCTGCCCAAACGCGTGATGGACCTCTGCTGGCGCGACCGTGCGAACACGCCCCACCCCGGCGATACGATGATCGTGGACATGGACCTTGGCCATGAGAACCTGCCCGTCGGCACGCGCCTTCAAGCCGGGTCTGCGGTGCTGGAGGTGAGCGATAAGTTCAACACCGGCTGCATCAAATGGCGCGATCGCTATGGCCAAGACAGCCTGCGGTGGATCAACCGAAAGGAAAACCGCCCGCATCGGCTGCGCGGCGTTCTGTGCAAAATCGTGCAGGACGGCACCGTTAGGCGTGGGGACCGGCTGACCAAGCTCTGACGCCTCTCACATAGAAATGGGCCGCCCCAAAGGGACGGCCCAGATCATCATTTCAAACGTTTTTGCGCGGGGTTAGCCTTCGACGCGCTGAAGGTTGATCTCACCCACGCCCACGGCAAAGTTTACGCCGGTCTGGGTGTTCACGCTCAGCGGCTGAAGTGCCAATGTGTTCTCGGAACCACCCGTCATCAGGTTGGCCCCCGCGCCGACACCAACGGTCGCCTCGGCGGAAACGCCCTTGTAGCTGCCGTTCAGCCCGCCTTCGGAATATTCTTGCTCGGTCGGCGCCAGCACCAGCCATGACATCTGGCCATTCTCGGTCTTGCCGATATCGACGCCCCAGCGGTTGATCTCGCCCACATAGGTCTCATCTTCCAGACCTTCTTGAATGGGATTGAAGGTGCAGGTCAGCTCACGGGTGGAGCCGAAAACAAAGCCAGTGCCCTCGCCCACATCGCAGGACAGGGAGCCGATCTCGACGTGGTCGACGGTCTCATTGTCATCGGCCATCGCGGTGGAGCCGAAGGCGGTGGCGCTCAGAAGGGCCGCGCCGAGGGTGAGTTTGCTTGCATACATCATCTTTGTCACTTTCCGGCGCGACGAGACGCGCCTTTTCTGCTGTGAACGGCATTCGGGTGCCTTGGACAGACGGTGCAGACCTCCTGCGCCGCCCCTTTCAGACAGCCAGCATCGACACCAATTGGGGCCGATGATGCCTCTCATCGCTGGCCCAACGCCGGACCTTGGCGGCGGTTCCTCGGCCCAACCGCGGACGCGAAAATCCGCGCAAGGGGGCCGCTGCGCAACGCCCCGGCACCGCTGGACAAATCAGCCGCCACATGGCACCGCTTGTCGCTATGAGTGATGATCTGATCCCCTTCTCGCCCGACAGTGGCGATGCCCCGGCGCTGCGCCGTGCCTTCGGGCGTTTCGGCACCGGCGTGACCGTGGTGACCGTGAAAACCGCCCAAGGCCCCTTGGGGATGACTGCGAATTCCTTCGCCTCGGTCTCGCTCGACCCGCCTTTGGTGCTGTGGTCGCCTGCGATCTCTTCCAAACGGCACGACAGTTTTACCTCGGCGGCATCCTTTTGCATTCACGTTTTGGGCGCGGATCAAGAGGGTTTGGCCCAGCGTTTCGCAAGCCAAGGCCATGATTTCTCTGGTTTCGATTGGGCGGAGGACGCCGCCGGTGTGCCCACTTTCGCAGGCTGCCTCGCCCGGTTTCACTGCGCAACCTATGCCGTGCATCCGGCGGGCGATCATTCGCTGATCTTGGGCCATGTGCAACAGGTCGCTTTGCGCGAGGATGGCGCGGCGGGCTTGATGTTCGACCAAGGCCGTTACGGCCACTTCACCCCCCGCGACGACAGCTAAGAAAAAGGGCGCCCCGTAAGGCGCCCCTTTCAATCAATAGTCCCGCTCGAAGAAGATGCCGATGCTGCTGTCGCCGTCCGAGCCAAGTGTGCCCTTGGCCGTCAGGCTTTCGGTGATATCGAGGTTGAGCGACACCTCCCCCGTGCCATCCGAGGCCGCCGTCACATCGGTATAGATGTTGTCGGTCAGATATTTCCCCAGCCGCAGCGCCGTCTCGCCATCCTCCGTGGTGGTCACGTCCAGATCGTCGAGGCCAAAGCCCTCACGCAGGTTGCCGATCACCCCGTCCCCGCCGCGCCCTGCGAGGGTCGCTACCGCACTGGCCAATTGCAGCGCCTGAAAGGCCGAGATTTCCGAGATATTGCGCCCAAAGAGGAGTTGCGACAACACCTCGTCCTGCGGTGCGGCGGGGGTGGATTCGAAAGTGACTTCGGGCTCATTCGCCGGGCCGCTCACGATGACACGCACCTCCCCCGCTTCGGTATCGGTCGAGGTGACGAACCGGATATAGGGGATGAAATCGCCCTGAAACTGGATCGACCCTTCGTCGAGCAAGAAGCGTTTGCCCAAGATATCAAGCCGCCCGCGGATCAACTCGAACCGCCCGGCCGAGATGATGCGGTTGGTGGTGCCGCTGAGGTTCAGCGCGCCGCCCAGTTCCGCATCCAGCCCGCGGCCCCGGACGTAAATCCGGTTCGGCGCGTTGAGTTGCAGGTCCAGCCCGAACCCCGGGCCGGACGCCTCCGCCGCCGGATCATCCCCGGCCTCGGTCCCCTCCAACCCGGCCTTGCGGCGGGTCGCCAGCACATCGGCGGGCGCGTTGACATGGGTGATCTGCGGGATGTCGCCGATCGAGGTCAGACCGGTTGCGGGCACCTGAATATTTGTCTCGCCCGCGTTGATCACCCCGGTGATCTGCGCCCCCCCGCTCAAGGGACCGGCAAGCCGCAGATCGCCGTTCAGCGTAGTGCTGTAAAGGCTCGGGTCTGCATAGACGAGGTTGCGCAGGGTCACGTTGATATCCGCAGGCAAGGCCGGTGTCAGGGTGATCGCCCCCGCCACGCGCAGCTCTCCGCCATCGACGGCCTGACCGGTCACATTGAGCTGCGCCCGATTGCCCCCAAGCTGAACATCCGCGTCGATCCCCCGCAGCGCCACCCGCAGGTTCGGCGCGGTGAAGGTCGCGCCGCTGGTGGTGATCTGACCGCTGACCGACGACAGTGCCGCCGGGCCGTTAATCTGCAAATCAAAGCGCGCCTGCCCCTGCAAATTGCGCGGGGCAAGGAAGGGGCGCGACAGGCCAAGCGGCGCATTGCCTGCGATATCGAGGTTCAGCGTCCCATCGGGGTTCACCAGCCCTGCCACGGTCGCCTGCGTGCCCGCGGGGCCATTGGCATTGGTGTCGATGCGCCATGCCTCCCCCTCGCGCCGGGCCGAGCCTGCGACGCTGAGCGGGCCGTTCACCTGCTCCACCAAGGCGCCGATGTCAGGCATGTTCAACTGGAAACCAACCGCCGCATTGGGGCCGGTGACCAAGCCTTCGACCGTCGCCCGCGCCCCATAGGGGCCGCTGGCGCTGGCATCGAGGACCACGCCGTTTTCGGTCTGACGCGCCACGCCGTTGGCCGCGAAAGAGCCCGAAACACTGGGCACCAGCGGGTTCACATTGGGCACCGAGACGTCGAACCGAAGAGAGACCTCTCCGGTCACCAGCCCTTCGACCATGGCGCTGCTGCCATAGGGGCCATCGGCGCTGACATCCACGGCGATCCCGGCATCGGTCTGACGGATGTCGCCCGTGGCCGAAAGCGGGCCGTTCACACCGGGTGCGAGGGGGCTGACGTCGGGCACTGAGAGGTCAAAGCTCAGCGCCATATTCGGGCCGGTGGCCAGCCCTTCGACAACGGCGCTGCTGCCATAGGGGCCACGCGCGGCGACATCCACGGCAATGCCGCTCTCCTGCTGCCGCACCGTGCCTTGGGCCGCCAGCGGCCCGTTCACCCCGGGGGCCAGCGGGCTGACATCCGGCAAACTCAGGTCAAAGCGCAGCGCCATGTCAGGCCCCGTCGCCAAGCCTTCGACCGCGACGCGGCTGTCGTAGGGGCCATTGGCGATGGTATCGACGACAAACCCCTGTTCGGTCTGCTCTACCGTGCCGCTGGCCGCGACCCCGCCGTTGATCTGCGGGACGAGGGGTTGGATATCGGGCAGAGTCAGGTCAAAGGCCACATTGACCCGCGGTGTGACCAACCCTTCGACCGAGGCCTGCGCCTCCAACGGGCCGCTGGCTTCGGTGTCGATCTCCCACCCCTGCGGCGTCTGGCGCAATGCGCCTTTGGCGGTGACCGGGCCGGTGATATCCGCCTCGGGCAGGAAATCTTCGATCCGGGGGATATCGGCGGTGAAGTCGATTTGCGCGTCCTCGCCCGTGGCCAAGCCCGAGACGGTCAGCGCCGCGTCATAGGGGCCATCGGTGACCGCGTCGACAACCCAGCCGCGCGGCTCTTGCACCGCTGTCGCCTTGACCGCGATGGGGCCTTCGTATTGCGGCAGGACCAGCCCGACATCGGCGAGCGTGAAGTCCAAGGCCGCGCGGCTGTCTTCGCTGCGCAGCTCGACATCGCCGGTCAGGTCCAGCGCATCGTTCTTTAACTCAAGATCGCGCAGGAAAGTCCCCGTCTCGTTGCGTTTCGCCACCATGCTGAGGCTGGTCCGCCCCGCGAGAACCGCATCGGCCTGTTCGATCCCGATCTCAAGGTCATCGGTTCCCCCGGCAATCGCCAGATCGAACATGCCGCCCAAAGGCGTGACCGTGCCGTTCAGCGCCAGCGCCGTGGCACCCGCGATATCGCGGCCCGCCAGCGCGGAAAAGCGACTGATATCCTGGGCTTCGAGCGTCATCTTCAACTGGGTGAGCAGCCCGGTATCCACCCCGTCAATCGCGGCTTCGCCGGTCAGGCCATAGTCTTCGCCCGATAAGGTCAGGTCGTTGATCTCAATCGGTTCACCTTCGACAAAGCGGATCTCGGCGCTGCCGGTGATCGCATCGCCGATGGCCGCGGCACTTGCCGGATCGGTCAGCGTCAGCCCCTCGGTGGCAAAGGTTACATCGCCAAGGAATTGCCCCAGACTGCCAAGGTTGCCTTCGAGAATACCGTCGAGCGCCAGTTGGGTCTGCGCGATTTGCAGCGCGCCCGTGTCCAGCCCGGTGATGTCGAAGGCACTGTCGAAACGGTCGCCATCGGCAGCATCGTAATCCACCCGCAGGGTCACAGCCTCGACCCGCGTGCCCTCACCCGAGATCGGCAGAAGGGTCGAGGTGCCATCGGGGTTTGCGATCCGGCCTGAGATGTCGATCAGCGTCGGCCATTTCTCTTGGTTCAATGCGACCTGCCCCTGCAGATCGACGGAATTCGCGGCGAGGGCAAAGCTGCTGACCTCAACCGCGCCATTGCTTTCCAGCAGCGCATCCAACGCCAGCCGCACGTCCTCGCCGAAGAAGTCGCGGTAGCGCGGGGCGAGCAGCGCAGTGATGTCGCCGCCGATATCGGCTTGAATGCGGCGGTCCGGTGTATCGCTGGCGCGGCGCGGGGCCTGCGTGCCAAGGGTCACCTGCCCGGCCAAACGCTCTTGCCCATCGGTGGCGATGGTCACGTCGGTTGCGAAATTATCCAGCGGCCCTGCGCCTTCGACGGTCATCTGCACCGAAGGCTGCCCCGGCAGGTTCAGCAGTTTCGAGGCGATGCCTTCGGGGTCTTCGGTCAGGTTCAGCAGCAGATCCAGCACGTTTTCCGTGCGGTCGAAATCTGCCTGAATGTCGAACTCACCCTTTTTGCCATCGGTGCGGCGGGCCTGAAAATCAACAATACCAACCGTATCGGTCAGCCGCGCATTGGCGCGGACCGAAAGCTGCGCAGCCTCGCCCAAAATGGGCTCGCCCAGATTGATCTCATCCACGGAAAAGTCAGCGATTTCAATGGAAACGGGCAGATCGGGCAAGGCAAAGGGTTTGGCCTCGGCATCGGGCAGATCGACTTCATTGCTGACCGGTAGACGCTCGACATCAAGCCGCCCGGCGGTGAGTTGCTCGACCTCCAGACGTCCGCGCAGCAGGGCCGAACGGTTCCAATCCAGCACCACATCGTCAAGCGTCAGCCAAATGCCATCGTCATCCGCAATCGTCATCCGGTCAAAGGAGGCCGCTGAACTCAGCGCCCCTGCGAATCCGTCGATGCTGACGGTGCGGCCCGCGCCGCTCAGCGCGTCTTGAATGGTTCGGGTGAGAAAGCCCTTGTCGTCATCCTGTGCGGCAGCCGGTGTGAGGCAGGCCAGATAGACAAGGCTGGCGGTGAGGATCTGCAAAAACTGTCGCATTAAAACGCCTGTCCAATCCCGATATAGACTTGGAAATCTTCATCCACTTCCGGCCCCGATGTGGGCACGGCCACGTCCAGCCGGATCGGCCCGATGCCCGTGGCATAGCGCAGACCCAGACCTGCGCCCGAGTGCCAAGTGCCTGATCCATCGTAGAATTCTTCCGACCCGATATAGCCCGCATCGGCAAAGCCCACGACGCCGATCTTTTCGGTCAGGGCCACGCGCGCCTCTGCCGAGAGCCCGACAAAACTGCGCCCGCCCACGGTGTCGCCGCTCGGCAGCTCGACGCCAAGCGTTTGATAGGGTTGCCCGCGCACGCTGCCGCCCCCGCCGGAGTAAAAGAGGTAATCCGCCGGCGCTTCCGACAGGTCCGGCCCTGCAACCGATCCAAGCTGCCCCCGGAAGGCCAGCGTCACTGGGCGCTCCGTCCCGAAGCTGCGATAGTAGCGCGTATCAAGATAGCTGCGCAGCCCGCTTTCAGACCCCGACAGGGCGACAAAGGGCGTGAGGCTGGCGTCGATGTAATAGCCATCGGTCGCGTCCAACTCATTGTCGCGGTAGTCGAACTCTGCCCCCAACGGCAGGGTCAGCAGGGTGTATTGGTTGGTGCCGAAGGCATCCTCGGTCTCAGCCACACGCAGGCCGAGGCCCGCGGAATAGGTGCGGTTTTGATTGGCGATCCGCTCGATCCCCGCTTCCAAATCCAGCTGGCGCGAGAAATAGTTCACCTCGTCAAGCTGCTCCAACGTGGCCAGCGCGTAGAAATCGGTGTCTTCGTTAAAGGTCGCCGGACGTTCGAACCGGGCGGAGAGCGTATAGTCTTCGCCGCCCGAATTGCCGCCGATGCCTTCGATCTCAGCCGAGAGGCGCAGACGTTCGGCACCGCCCAGCAGATTGCGGTGCAGCCAGAAAGTGCTCAGCGTCAGCCCTTCGAGCGAGGACAGTTCCGCGCCAAAGCCAAAGCGCCGCTTGGGCGCTTCGGTCACCTGCGCGGTGATGGGCAGCGTGTCGTTAGGGCCAATGCGATCCGCTTCGATGAGCGCCACGGCGTCAAAGGCACCCGTGCGGCGCAGCCGTTCAGTGGCCAGTTCCAACTCTTCGGGCGAGAAAACCTCCCCCTGTGGCAGCCCTGCGATTTCGATCAGCCGCGCAGTGCGTACGTCTTCGTTGCCGGTCACAGTCAGCGCGCCAAAACGCAGCTTTGGCCCCGGAGCCAGCCGCAGGGCAGCGTCGATCTGGCGCTCACGGTGTTTGGCCACAAGGTCTTGATCCGCCAATGCCGCTTTCGCGTGGCCCACATCGCGCCAACCACTGACGCCAGCCGAAACAGTTTCCTTCAGCACGCCAAGGCTCGCGGTCTCCCCCGCGGCAAATCCGTCCGGCAACTCGGTGCCCGGGGCTACGGGCGCGATGCGGGTCGCGCCAAAGCGGAACTTCGGCCCCGGGTCTACCGTGATCACGGCCCGGTCGATGCGGCGCGGCGGTTGCACAGGGGGAATCGCGGCGGCATCGACGCCATCCAAGGTGATCTTGAGCGTCGGCCCGAAATACCCGTTGTCGTAGAGAAGCGCCAAAAGCCGCCCATAATCGGCCTGCGCCGCGGCAACCAATTCCTGCGGCGTGGCAGGCTCGGCATCCTCATCGGTTTGCTCGGCCAACAAGGACCCATCGCGCAGGGTGGCATAGAGGTCCGAATCCGCCGCGATGCCAGTGATGGCCAGTTCCGCGGCCTGTGCCGCAGCCCCCCCGCCAAGAAGTAGTCCAAGAGCGAGACAAAGCGCCGCCCCTTGAGTCTGCCCTTGTTGCGCCACGCGCTACCCTCCTTGCGTTCGTCACCCCGGTTTTCGCGCCGGTTCTCCTTTGCCCGCCCAAACGGACCTTATTCTTAGCAACTGTTAAACGGCATTGCCGCCTTGGCTGCAAACACTCTGCCGGGGGAATCGCGCGATGAGAACGGTCTGCCCCGCCCCGCGCAGGTGTCACGCGCGGGATCGGCAAAATACCGCGCAGCAAGAGTGTAGGCTGACCACGGCCCGAGACGAGGGCAAAAACGTTTTTTCTTTCAGGGGGTCCGACCATCGCTTTGCATTGCAAAGCATGGTGGTGCGGTCGGAGAGACTCGAACTCTCACGGGTGTTACCCCACAGCGACCTCAACGCTGCGCGTCTACCATTCCGCCACGACCGCACGCCATGGTTGGTGGGCGGGGTTTAGCCAAAGACCAAGGGCTTGTGAAGAGGCAATCTGCAAATTTTTTCAATGCGTTTCAGAAAGCGGGTTCAGCCCCCGATTTTCCGCAGCCGCACCCCCGATCACAATCCCCTTACCGCCCTGCAATCTGACGGCTCAGCCGTTGAAAGCGCGCGTTCGGCGGGCCATCTGTGACGCAAGCAAGAAGGAACACGCCATGCCCGCAGATACCGCCACCCCCACAGATACCCCCACCGTACAGATCGACATCGTATCGGATGTGATGTGCCCTTGGTGTATCGTGGGCTACAAACAACTTGAGCAAGCACTCGGCGCGGTTGGCGTCGGCGCCTACGTGCGCTGGCACCCCTTTGAGTTGAACCCGCAGATGCCAGCCGAAGGTCAGAACATGGCCGAACATCTGGCCGAGAAATACGGCTCCACCCCCGCCCAATCGGGCGAGAATCGCAAACGGCTGACCCAGATGGGGCAAGACCTCGGCTTTACCTTTAACTTTTCCGACGACACGCGGATGCAAAACACCTTTGCCGCGCATCAACTGCTGACATGGGCGCAGGTCCAAGGGCTGCAACACCGGCTGAAGATGGCCCTTTTCGACGCGCACTTCACCCAAGGGCGCAATGTGAACGATACCGATGTGCTTGCCGATGTGGCGGCCTCCGTCGGGTTGGACCGGGATGAGGCGCTGAAGGTGCTCCGCAGCGGCAGCTTTGCCGAACAGACGCGCGAAGCGCAGCAATTCTGGACTTCGCGCGGCATCTCCGGCGTGCCGTCGATGATCTTCGAGGGCAAATACCTCATCACCGGGGCGCAGGGGGCAGAAAACTATGCCCAACTTCTGCGCAAGGTCTTGGAGGAACGCGACGCCGCCGCATGACACTGCGCCTCTGGCGGTGCGGCGCGGGTCTTGCTAAGGCATCCCCATGGTTGAATGGATCATCACCGACGGCTTGACCGATTACCGCAGCGCCGAGGCGTGGATGGAGGCGCGTGCCACCGCCATCGCCGCCGGCGAGGCCGAGGAATGCATCTGGCTGGTCGAACATCCCCCGCTCTATACCGCCGGAACCTCGGCGCAGGCCGAAGACCTGACAGAGCCCGACCGCTTTCCCGTCTACCCCACCCGGCGCGGCGGGCAGTATACCTACCACGGGCCGGGCCAGCGCGTCGCCTATGTCATGCTCAACGTCGCCGCCCGGGGGCGCGACGTGCGCTGTTTCGTGCGCCAGCTTGAGAACTGGGTCATCGCCACCTTGGATCAATTCAACCTGCGCGGAGAGATCCGCCCCGGTCGCGTCGGCGTTTGGGTGCAGCGGCCCGAGAAACCCACACAGCCCGATGGCAGCCCCGCCGAAGACAAGATCGCCGCGATTGGAATCAGGCTGCGCAAATGGGTCAGCTTCCACGGCATCAGCATCAATGTGGAGCCGGACCTCAGCCATTTTGGCGGCATCGTCCCCTGCGGCATCACGAACCACGGCGTGACCTCACTGGTCGATCTGGGCCTGCCCGTCACGATGGACGATGTCGATCTCGCCCTGCGCGCCACCTTTGATGAGGTCTTTCCCAGCGACCCCACAGGCAGTTGCGACATCACCCCCTAACAGCGGCAAAGCACGCGCCAAGCGGCCCAAAGGCCGGATTTTACGGCGACAGCCACAGCGCAAAAAATACCCACCCTGCGACCATCGCGCCCATTGCCCCCGCGAGACGGTCGCTCTAAAACGGGCGCGACACCGCATGTGCCGCCTATGGCGCCATGTGTCCAATTCATTTGCAGGAGGCACCGCATGGCAGACGCAGCCATTCACGGCCAAGATCATCACGACGACCGGGGGTTCTTTACCCGGTGGTTCATGTCCACCAACCACAAAGATATCGGTATTCTGTACCTTATCGTCTCGGCCTTGGTCGGTCTTATTTCGGTGGCATTCACCGTCTACATGCGCCTCGAGCTCATGGATCCAGGCGTTCAATACATGTGTATGGAAGGCGCGCGTTTCATCGCGGATAGCTCTGCCGCCTGTACGCCAAACGGCCACCTGTGGAACGTGCTGATCACCGGCCACGGCATCCTGATGATGTTCTTCGTCGTGATTCCCGCGCTCTTCGGCGGTTTCGGCAACTACTTCATGCCGCTGCAAATCGGCGCGCCGGACATGGCCTTCCCGCGGATGAACAACCTCAGCTTCTGGCTCTATGTCGCAGGCACCACCCTTGCGGTCTGCTCGCTGCTGACACCCGGTGGCAACGGCCAGCTTGGCTCCGGCGTGGGCTGGGTGCTCTACCCGCCGCTTTCGGTGCGCGAAGCGGGCATGTCGATGGACTTCGCGATCTTCGCGGTGCACGTCTCCGGCGCTTCCTCGATCCTCGGCGCGATCAACATGATCACCACCTTCCTGAACATGCGTGCCCCCGGCATGACCCTGTTCAAAGTGCCGCTCTTCGCGTGGTCGATCTTCGTCACAAGCTGGCTGATCCTCCTGTCCCTGCCGGTTTTGGCGGGCGCGATCACCATGCTCTTGATGGACCGCAACTTCGGCTTCGCCTTCTTCGATCCCGCAGGCGGTGGTGACCCGATCCTCTACCAACACATCCTGTGGTTCTTCGGCCACCCGGAAGTGTACATCATCATCCTGCCGGGCTTCGGCATCATCTCCCACGTCATCGCGACCTTCTCGCGCAAACCGGTCTTCGGCTACTTGCCGATGGTCTGGGCGATCATCGCGATCGGCGCATTGGGCTTCGTCGTCTGGGCGCACCACATGTACACCGTGGGCATGACCCTGAACCAGCAGGCCTACTTCATGCTGGCCACCATGGTCATCGCGGTGCCAACGGGGGTAAAGGTCTTCAGCTGGATCGCCACCATGTGGGGCGGCTCGATCGAGTTCAAAACACCGATGCTCTGGGCCTTCGGCTTCCTGTTCCTCTTCACCGTCGGTGGCGTCACCGGCATCGTGCTGAGCCAGGCCGCCGTGGACCGTGCCTACCATGACACCTACTACGTCGTGGCGCACTTCCACTACGTGATGTCGCTCGGCGCCGTCTTCGCCATCTTCGCGGGCATCTACTTCTACCTGCCCAAGATGACGGGCCGCATGTACCCCGAATGGGCCGGCAAGCTGCACTTCTGGGCGATGTTCATCGGTGCAAACCTGACCTTCTTCCCGCAGCACTTCCTGGGCCGTCAGGGCATGCCGCGCCGCTACATCGACTACCCTGAGGCATTCGCCTACTGGAACCAGTGGTCCTCGATCGGCGCCTTCCTCAGCTTTGCCTCCTTCCTCTTCTTCTTCGGGGTGATGGCCTACACGCTGACCCGCGGCGCACGCTCCACAGCAAACAACCCGTGGAACGAATTCGCGGATACGCTGGAATGGACCCTGCCCAGCCCGCCGCCCGAACACACCTTCGAGCAGCTTCCGAAACAGGAAGACTGGGACAAGCAGCACAGCCACTAAGCTGACCCAAACCACAAAGGCCCCGCTCCCCCGCGGGGCCTTTTCTTTTGCCCCCACTCCTCTGACAGCCGCCCCCTCCCCCTCCAACTTCATCCTTTCTCAAATACCCTCGGGGGTCCGGGGGCAGAGCCCCCGCCTTGCGCAAATTTTTCCACCAAAAACCACATTTCCCTCTTGAAGCCCCCCGCCCCAATAGGTATCTCGCCCTCACCAGACGGTAAGCGGGCGTAGCTCAGGGGTAGAGCATAACCTTGCCAAGGTTAGGGTCGGGCGTTCGAATCGCCTCGCCCGCTCCATCTGGACTTCACAGGGTCGCATCTTCGGATGCGGCCCTTTGTGTTTTCCGCCCCCAAAACCACCGCGAAAAAAATTGCCGCGCGACGCTTAGATCGCTTCATTTCTCCCTTGCAGCCCCCTGTGGGAATGGGTATTCCCTCCTCACCAACCGGATGCGGGCGTAGCTCAGGGGTAGAGCATAACCTTGCCAAGGTTAGGGTCGGGCGTTCGAATCGCCTCGCCCGCTCCAGGTTGATCCTACCACCCCGCAGGAAACGCAAAGCCGCCCTTCGGGGCGGCTTTTGTGTATCTAGCCCTTAGATAAAAAAACGCCCCATGACGAACACGGGGCGTAAGGTACGGAACGAGGGACAGTAGGTGGCCGGCAGGCGTTCCGGGCCTGCGGTCACCTTTAAATTTATGAAGCCTTAGCCGTTTTCAAAGGGGCCGGGCCCCGCCGCCCCGCCCCCTGTTCGAATTTGAGCCAGTTCTTGCCGATTCTCAGCCGCCAACACGGCTGGCATAAAGCGCAATGGCCGCCGCGTTAGAGACGTTGAGCGAGCCGAAACCGCCCGCCGCATCGATCCGCACCAGTGCGTCTACGGTCTCGCGGGTCTTCTCACGCAGCCCCGGCCCCTCGGCCCCCAGAACCAGCGCCACAGGGCGGTCACGGCGGCCCTCTACGGCGCCCTCGATGGTCTGTGTGGCCTCGCCATCGAGCCCCAGCACCAGATAGCCCATCTCCTGCAGGGCGCGGATCGCATCGGCAAGGTTGCGGACCCTCAGATAGGGCTGCCGCTCCAGCGCGCCGCTGGCGGTTTTGGCCAGCGCGCCGGTCTCGGGCGCGGAATGATGTTTGGTGCCGATGACCGCTGAGGCGCCAAGCACTTCGGCAGAACGTAGAATCGCGCCGACGTTATGCGGATCGGTCACCCGGTCAAGCAGCAAGAGCCGCGGCGCAGAATCACCGATGGCCACATCCTCCAATCGGCCCCAGTTCAGCGGCTTCACCTCCAGAACAGCGCCTTGGTGGACCGAGTTCGGATCGAGCGGCGGGCGGAACTTGCGCGGGTCCACGACCTGCGGCGTGATTCCAGCCTCGGCGATGGCCTCTTCCAGCTTCGCCTGCGCGTTCGGCGTGACCATCAACTGCAATTTTTCACGCCGCGGGTTCATCAGCGCATCGCGCACCGCATGCAGGCCGAACAGCCAGACCGTCTGCGCCGCTTCGGCCTTCTTGTCCTGCTCTTTTTGCACGACCCATTTGGGTTTCTTCATCTCTTTATCCTTTCGTGCGATTTCCCCAAGATTTCTCAGGAATTCGCCTTGACGCTTCTTTGGCTCGCTTGTAATCACGCCCCCACGTCAGGTGCAATGCACCGGGACAAAGTGGGCGACAGGCCGCAAGGTGTGGCAGGGGACTGTAACTCCCTCGCGGAGACGCACGCCTGGTTCGATTCCAGGGTCGCCCACCACTTTCTCCCCCCTCGCAATAGTTCGTATGCGCAGTTAAGGCGCGCTCGTGGCGACCGATCGATGCCGCGCCCGATGGCTATCAAGGAAGCAACAAATCGCTCCGCAAAAACTCCTCAAGCGCCATTCCCAGATCGTCGTAAACCAGTTGAACCCGAATCCTTTCAACCGACCCGAGATCAAACGTCAGGTAAGGCTGCGGATCACCCTCCAGAATCGCATTCGGCGTCGGCGATGAATCGTGACAGGGCGGCATCGGCAGATTCCGCATCGGCGCGTCGTTCACCGCGATTGCCATGGCGGCCAGCCCGCAGCGCCAGCTCCACAGGTGGGTCACATAGAGCAAGTCTCGCCCATCATACTCCCGCACGGCGATCCAATTGCCGCGGGTGGCGTTCAGGATCGGACGCACTTCTGCGGCGGTAGTGAAACGGCCCGTGGGCGTCTGGTCTTCGGCGACCAAGCCGGGGGGCACGGCATCCATGTAGAATGCAGGCGGCGGGGCAGCCGGCGCCGGGGGCGCTGCCGGGCTGGCGGGGGCCGCAGGGCGTGCCGGAGCCTGCACCGTCATCGGCGCATCCGGTCGGCCTACCCCGTCCGAAGGCGTAGAGGGGCCGCCAAGGCTGATCGCGATCACGGCAAAGACAAAATCGAACATTCGAACCCCTTTCGCAGGCCGCTCAAATTGCTGGCTTTTGCCGACAGAGCCCTGCCCCTATACTGGCCGAAAACCAAAGGCCGCAGTTAAGTATGACACGCAATTCGCGTATCCCGCAAATTTTCAACGTCGTCATCGTGGGCCAAGAGGGGCGGCTGGCCTATGAGGCGCTGCTCTTCGCCGCCTCCCTGCGCCATTCCTGCCCAGAGTTCCAAGGTCGTTTGCTTATCGCCGAACCGCAGCCCGGCCCGCTTTGGGATCGTGATCCGCGCATCACCGACAGCGCCCTGCGCGAGGCGCTGAGCGAGCTTGGGGCGGAGTTCGTCCCCTTTGACAATCAGCATTTCGGCAGCGCCTACCCCAATGGTAATAAGATCGAGATGCTCAGCGCCCTGCCCGCGGGCGAACCCTTTGTTTTCTTTGACACCGATACGCTGATCACCGGCGATCTGTCGGCGGTGCCGTTTGATTTCAACCGCCCCTCGGCCTCTCTCAAACGCGAGGGCACATGGCCCAAGCCGCAGCTATACGGGCCGGGCTATAGCGCGTTGTGGAAGTCGCTTTACGACAAGTTCGGCCTCGACTTCGCCAGCAGCCTCGACCTGAGCCAACCGGATGAATATTGGCGGCGTTATCTCTATTTTAACGCCGGGTTCTTCTACTACCGCTGTCCGCGGGAATTCGGCGATCTCTTTCTGCGCTACGCACTTGCGGTGCGCGACGATCCTCCGGTCGAGCTTTGCGCGCAGAGCTTTGACCCTTGGCTCGACCAAATCGTGCTGCCGCTGGTGATCCACGCCCTTGGCGGCGGGCGGGGCACCCTGCCCGCTGGCCTGCTGGATGGCACGGTCTCCTGCCACTATCGCTTTCTACCCCTGCTCTACGCGCGGGAGAGCGATGAGGCGATCGAGGTGCTAGAGGCCATCACCGCCCCCCACCGGATGAAAAAGCTGCTCAAGCAGCGCGATGCGATCAAGCGGATGGTCTATCAGGGCCGCGGGGCCAAGGTGCGCGCGCTTTTCGATCACGACAACCTGCCCCGCCGCGAACAGGCGATCCGCAACCGGATCAAATCAAACGGTTTCTGGATGCGCTGAGCCCCGCCTGCCCCGTTGTCTGGACGGGTCTTTGCGCCTAGGCTGCGCGGGAACCATTTTCTGAGAGGACAGACCAATGGCCGACAGCCCCACCCCACATTTCGACACGCTGCAAATCCACGCAGGCGCCAACCCCGACCCGGCCACCGGCGCGCGGCAGACGCCGATCTATCAGACCACGGCCTATGTCTTTCGCGATGCCGATCACGCGGCGGCTTTGTTCAACCTTGAGGAAGTCGGCTATATCTATTCGCGCCTGACCAACCCCACCAACGCGGTCCTGCAAGAGCGGATCGCCACGCTTGAAGGCGGTGTCGGCGCGGTCTGCTGCTCATCGGGCCACGCGGCGCAGATCATGGCGCTGTTCCCGCTGATGGGGCCGGGCAAGAATATCGTCGCCTCTACCCGCCTCTACGGCGGCACGGTCACCCAGTTCAGCCATACGATCAAACGCTTCGGCTGGTCCTGCAAATTCGTCGACTTCGACGATCCGCAGGCCGTGGCCGATGCCATTGACGACGACACCCGCGCGGTCTTTGGTGAGGCTATTGCAAACCCCGGCGGCTATATCATGGATGTGCGCGCCATTGCGGATGTGGCCGATGCGGCGGGCATTCCGCTGATCATCGACAACACCAGCGCCACGCCCTACCTCTGCCGCCCGATTGAGCATGGCGCGACGCTGGTGGTGCATTCCACCACCAAATACCTCACCGGCAACGGCACCGTCATGGGCGGCTGCGTGGTGGATTCGGGCAAGTTCGACTGGTCTGCCAATGACAAATTCCCCTCCCTCAGCCAGCCTGAGGAAGCCTATCACGGCATGAAGTTCCATAAGACCTTCGGCCCCATGGCCTTTACCTTCCACGGCATCGCCATCGGGCTGCGCGATCTGGGCATGACGATGAACCCGCAGGCGGCGCATTACACGCTCATGGGGATCGAGACCTTGTCGCTGCGCATGGAGCGGCATGTGCAGAACGCGGTGAAGGTGGCCGAATGGCTCGAACAGGACGACCGGGTTGAGTATGTGACCTACGCGGGACTGAAATCCTCGCCCTATCACGAGCGGATGCAAAAGGTCTGCCCCAAGGGCGCGGGCGGGCTGTTCACCTTTGCGGTCAAGGGCGGCTATGACGCCTGTGTGAAACTGGTCAACAGCCTTGAGATCTTTAGCCATGTGGCGAACCTGGGCGATACGCGCTCGCTGATCATTCACTCAGCATCGACCACCCACCGCCAGCTGACGCAAGAGCAGCAAGAAGCGGCGGGGGCCGGTCCGGGCGTCGTGCGCATCTCCATCGGGACGGAGGACGCTGACGATCTGATCGCTGATCTGGATCAGGCACTGGCCAAGGCGATCAGCTAAACCACCTTCCCCCGCCGATCACCTCGGCGGGGGTTTTTCCATCTGGGGCAGCTTACTGCCCCGGCGCAATCGCAAAGGTCATGGAGACCTGCGCCTGCACCTCGACCTCGCCTTCGGCCACGGCGCTGTCCATCGCCATCCCCATGCGAGCGGATTCGAACATTTTGGGCTGCGCGTGGGAGTTTTCGGTCATGCGGATCAACGTGCCCAGCTTCACCCCTGCCGCCTCGGCCAACTGCCGCGCGCGTTCGGTGGCATCCGCAACGGCGGCTTTGCGTGCTTCAGCCAGCGCATCTTTCGGGTCTTGAAGACCAAAGTCCAAGCCGTTGAAATCATTCGCGCCCTCGTCAATCACCGCATCCATCATCGCGCCCAAACGGTCCAGATCCCGCACCTTGACCGTCACCGAGTTGCCCGCCTGATAGCCGGTGATGCGCGGCGGCTGGCCGCTTTCATTCGCGCGGCGGTCATGCACCGGGCGCAGGTAGAAACGGCTGGTCTGACGGTCCTTCGCCGCGACGCCCTGCGCATCGAGCTGGGTCAGAATCGCGCTCACGGCGGCATTCACCCCGTCCATCGCGGCCTTGGCGGTTTCGGCCTCTTCGGTCACGCCCAGAGTGATCGTTGCCATGTCAGGCGCGGCGGCGATGCTGCCTTGGCCGGTGACGATAATCCCCTCTTCCGGTCCCTGCTGGGCCGAGACCAATCCGGCCCCCGCCATCCACGCCATCGCCACCCAATTCATCAGTCGCATGTTCGTTCCTTTCCGTGCATCAATGCGCCGCCATTTGCCCATCGCGGGCCGGTTCTGACAAGCACCTGCGCGGTGCGCACCCTTCCCTTGGGCGAACTCCTGCTCTATCCTTCGCGATGACTGCGGCGCGTCTGTAAGTGCGCCCGACCCCATGCTAAAGTCGACCGCGATGAAGCCGAATTTTACCCTCTCCCTGTCGTTCGACGGCATTCGTTTGCTCCACCGCACATCGGGCGGATGGCAGCTTGTTGGTGAAGTGGCGCTCGACAGTGCCGATCTGGCGGCGGAACTGGCGGTCTTGCGCAAAACCGCCACGGCGTTGGAGCCCGGCGGGCTGCGCAGCCTGCTGTTGATCCCCGACGCGCAGATCAAATACCTCGCCCTCGACACGCCGGATATGGACCCCGCCGCCCGCCGTGCCGCAGCGGCAGAGGCGCTGGAGGGGGCCACGCCCTATCCGGTTTCCGATCTGGTGTTCGATGTGCATGCCGATGGCGGGCAGAGCCATGTCGCCGCCGTGGCCCGCGAGACCTTGGAGGAAGCCGAGGCCTTCGCGGTGGAGCATCGTTTCCACCCGGTCAGCTTCGCCGCCGCCCCGGCCGGTCAGAGTTTCGATGGCGCGCCGCATTTCGGCATGACGAAAGCCGCGTCGGACCTGCTGGAACACGGCGAAACCGTGGAGCCTGAGACGGCTCCCATCGTGATTTCCGGCGTGATGAACGCGCCCGAAGGGCCGGTCGTGGACACGGATGAGACGACCCCCGTGGCTGAGCCTGAGCTTACCCCAACGCCGGAAGAGACCCCGCCGCCGGTAGAGGAAGACCTGCCGGATTTGGGGTCGACCGAAGGCGCTTCGGAAGCCTCCCCCACGTTGGAGCCGACCCCCAAAGACACGCCACCGCCCTTGGACGAAGACCTGCCCGCCTTTGACGCTGCGGCGGAAACGGAGGCGACGGATGACCCGGCAGAGGCCGAACTGCCCCCCACTCCAGAGGAAACCCCACCGCCGCTGGCGGAAGACCTGCCCGCGCTGGAGACCGCCGCGCCAAGCGAGGAACCGGAAGAGGCGGACGCGCCGCCCGCCCCCACGGGCAGCGTTGCGGCATCCGCAGCCCCCCTTGCGGCGGCGGCAAGCACGCAGGCCGCGCCGCAGCCCGAACCGTCGCGCAAGGTTGATTTCTCCGCACCGCCCTTGCGCAGTGCCCCTGCCGCCGGTTTTGCAAGCCGCCGTGGCGGGTCAGACAACGCGCCCAGCCTTGGCGGCGCGAGCCGGGAGGCACCCCCGCCCCCGCCTGCCGCCAAAGCGGAAGCGACGCC
>NZ_JAGHRG010000008.1:0-248553 GCF_017743915.1 Sulfitobacter sp. R18_1 | reverse complement strand
TCTACGGTCCCGGCGACGACAGCGTCATCGCATTCACACCGTTCGGTATCGAAAACCTGCGAGAGCTCATCGAAATGGACCGGCACAGCGCGCGCTGACCGCGTGCGGCCCACGCCGGATGCTTACGGAAATTCTCTCAAAGCAAAAAGAGGGCTTTTAGTAGAAGTTTAAAAAAACCCCGTGCGGCTTGTTATGGCCTCCACGGGGTTACCACGCGAGTGGTTTTGAGGCTCAGCATTTCTGCGAGCTGACAACATACATATAGGCTTGGTATGTCGGAAGGTCAACGAGACACGGGCGAGTTCAATGAATGCCCAAAGCGGCCTTGAGGCTGGCAACGACCTTTTCAAATTCATGTTCAGAGATACGAGGCGCTAGATACTTCCGTTTCCCAGTGTGATCACGGTCAGTGCGGAAAAGGTCTAGCCTACGAAAGCTCACTGTTGCCAGCATATCCGCCTTTACCCAGCAATTGGTCTCAGGGAAATTCGGAAAGCTATAGGGCAGCTCTATCTGGCAGTGATAGTCCTCGACACGATCAGGAGGTGAAGTGCTGAGAGGCACTACCGTTAGCAGGCCTGTACGATGCCGTAAACGTGGGGATACCACGATTGCAGGACGCCGCTTTACCATCTCTGGGGACTGAAATCCGCCTCTACTGTAGTCGCACAGCAAGACCGTGCGCTGCGGTACATCGTACTTGATGGCCAACTTATTCGCCCTTGTCCTGAATGGCGATGCCTGAACCGTTTGCAACCTCGCCGGTTCGTAGAAACTGGATACCTTGCCCTTCAAGAGCGGCCCTGATGGCCTCGGCACTAGAATGCTGCAAGCCGCCCTTACCAGTTTCAAACCGACTGATGGTAGTAAAAGAGACCTCCGCTAAGGAGGCTAGTTCCCGGACGCCTATTCGTAGTGCTCCTCGGGCCATTCTTACCTGCTCCGGCGTCATTTAAATACTCCGTTATCATTTTTGCATACACAGTATTGACATGGGGTAGAGTCTCGCCCATATTGCATACAGGATATGCATTAATGCGAACGGAGTAAAGCAATGACCACCGTAGCCCGCTACAATCGCAAAGCCATTATGACCGCCGCTTGGGAAATCGTCCGCAAGGCCAATGTGGCTCTGTACGGGTTCCGGGTGATTATGCGCCGCGCCCTGAAAGCTGCATGGGCCAATGCCAAGCATGAACGCGCGATGAAGGCGCGGCAGGAAAAGCAAAAACAGGCATCGCCCGAAGTGCTCCGCATCCAGAGCGAAATCGCCATCCTCGAAAGCAAGACCCATTGGGGGCAGCCCGACTATGCCCGAATTGGCGTCCTTCGCGCCGCGCTGAGGGCCGTGCTCTGTTAATCCGCCGGTCATCTCACACATCGCGGTTGAGGGGGTTGCCCACGATACCGCGTCTGAATTCCCGACAATCAAACAACCGTGGCCGCACGCCACACGAACGGAGGAAACTCACATGTCTAAATTCACGAACGCCCTACAGGCACTACAAGATGCCCGCCAAGCCCATGAGGCCGCTATCGCAGCAGGTGACGCATATCAGACGGCGAATGGCGGCAAGACGTCACCCGGGAAGGAAGGTGCAGTCGGAGACGCCGCAGAGGCCGTAGGCAAGGCCGAACGCGCCCTCATGGCTATTGAGCCGCAAACTCCTGTTGATGCTTTGCGGAAGGTCAAAGCTCTGATCTGCGACGGCATGGTTGATGAAGCGGTTGCATCTCTTCGCACTGATGCGGAGCGCCTGACCGAGTGTGAGGGCGATCCGCTGGCTGCTCTCTACGACAGAAGCCGCCCGCTGCGAAAGCTGATCAATACCGTCGATAGCCGTGACCCTCTACTTGATGACATGATGGAAGAGCTGCACCGCGTCGAAGATGAAATGCTGAAGCATGTGCCGACCACCGCCGAAGGGCTTGCCGCATTGGCTAACCTTCTTTGGGAAACCGAAGGCCCGGTATCTCATATCGGTTCGCCCGAATGGGAGGCATCGATGAAAAACCCTACCTACATCGCGTTGTTAAATCTCCGCACCGGGGCGCGCCGTTTGGCAGGGGAGGCCGTGCAATGAACACGAATCTCGCAACCGCAATCACCGATGCATACGACCTCAGCAGCCTTCTGCGAGTCTGTGTTCGCTCTCTTGAAGGGGATGCGCCAGAGCAACCGGGAGACGGCGCGGCAACCGCCCACACGGTCAAGCTGGCAAACAACATGGCCGGTGATTTGATCAGCAATCTTGAACTGGTCGAACTGAGAGGAAAGCGCCCGGAACAGGATGCCAGCCAGAGAACGGGTGCTGTGGAGTTGCTGGACAAATGGAAAGCAGCCAAGCGCACCAGAGATGCATTGATGCAGGCGCTACCTACCGAACAAACAGCCGAACCTGCGGAGATGGCCGAGCTTGATCAGAACATCGAATGGTATGCTGAGCGCATTTCTTGCTTTGAGCCTAAGTCAGATGCAGATGCCGCAGCTATGCTGGAGTGGTGCGTTGAAGGCTGCGGCGGAGAGCTGCTGTGTGAGCAGTATCCCCGCGCTCAGAGGGCCGTGATCGAATACCTGCGGGCCAAGGCCTAACGAACCCGCCTGCGCCTCTCTTTCGAGGCTTGGGCAACGCGGTGGGGGCCGCATTGGAGGCTGTCAGAGATGAACTGCTATACGAACAACCGGAACTGGTCCGACAGGTTTCTGCCTGAAATCAAGCAACTGATCGGCGGCTACCTATTGGAGACCGCTGCGGACCCTTTCGACCACATACAAGCCACTGACCTCATGATGCTGGATGCCCGCGACATGCGGGTTGCGGCACGGGTTAGGCGTCCCGGCTATGCACAGCGCTATCCCTACCAGTTCACCATACGCTCAGCGGTGGCATCAGGTGCTCAGACAGAGCTTTCAAAGATTGTGAACGGCAATGGGGATTGGATGTTTTACGGCCATTCCAACGCTGATCAGACGGGCTTGGAAGCTTGGTGGCTGATCGACCTTCGAGCGTTTCGTGCTGCGCTCATCCGCAACAAGGTGAACGCTCCGCAAATTGTCATGGGCGACCAACGCAACGCTGATGGCACGCGATTCAAGTGGTTTGATCTGCGGTCGTTTCCGGCCGATCCACCCCTCGTTGTAGCCGCGTCCCGCAGTAAATGAAGGTGAACCCATAAACTTCCGATGGTACCCTTGTTGCTATCTAATCAATTGCGAAAGCCGATTTCATTTGTTATGTATTTGTCAGGCCTCCGCTTCCCGAAGAAGTCGGCTAGACCGACCCTGTCAGTAGGCTAACTCCGCTGAGTTAGGGTTGCGGGGGACCTGCAATCACTCATTCCAGTGCCAAATTGTTAAGAACCGGTGATCGGCAGGGGTGGAAGTAGACCATGAGTGACGGCCCGACGCCTTTCTGATGAACTCCGCAAGTTTTCCTTTGCTTGTATCGGCGCGGTTTTTATTCAGTTGTGATGCTATGCCGCCGAGCAGCACGTCTGAAAGCTGTATCAAGCCAGACTTATGAGAGCTCATCGGTTCAATACTGCGGATGCAATTGGGGCGGGTGTTAAATTTCTTGAAAGCAGCTGCGGAAAGTTGGTTTCGCATTGCGCAAATGTGGGTGCAATCATCGCCCGCATCTAGTCTTATGTGTATGGCTCGCTTTTTCCCATACAGCTTTGCAAGGCGATGCAGGCAGAGTTGCCAATAAAGCTTGTTGATGCTCGTGTCACGAGTTTGACCTTCCTGCCGTCGGTGATCAAAGGCGCTAAAATTTGCCGCCATGATATGAAGCGCCGCTTTTTTGCTGTTAATCAATTCAAACCCAAAACTACACAGTTCCTCATATGCCTTTTGTTTGGCGCCTCCTCGATAATCTTTCCAGTGAAACTCGGACCTGATGCCGCCGCGATCACGTATATCCGCAACTTGATCTTCGAGTTCTGCAATGCGGTGCCCAGCCACTGCCAGCCCCCCAAGGACCATAAAGTTGCTCATCCGGCTGCTAGCGTCACCGAAGAACGAGATTGTTGGGATGGGCTTTGGGTGGTGTGCCTTGTTCATGTTCATATAAGGCACGATATCAAGAACACTTCACAATTCAATCAGCGCGAATGAAGGGCTGAGATTTCCGTCTCTTCAGAGCGTAGCCTTTATAGCTCTACGCCATATCTTGAAAAAGTTAACTTATTTCCCATCTTTGCGCTCCGACAAAAAACTTCAACGCGGTTATCTTGAGGCCTTTTCTCGCGATGCTATTCTTTCACTCATGGAACCCGATGAGCGACATAAAGCGGGCGACAGGCCCCGGGACAGCAAGCGAAAGTCCCAAGACGAAGAGGCACGCGATGGCGTAGGATTCGCTATCGCGCTAGGGTTGCTCTGGTTGTTTGGTCTGTGGTTCGTCATGTCGTTCTAGGGGTGTAGAACGCTTCAACAGGCAAGACCTTTTAAGGGGAATCCAGTTTGCAGAATCTTGCCGTGCGAATCTTGGAGGGTGGGTTGGGGGGTGGATTGAAAAATAGGTGCATAGAAAAAGCACTTATTTAACAGTCACTTATTGCGGATATATGGTGCCCAGGAGAGGACTCGAACCTCCACACCGTTGCCAGTACTAGCACCTGAAGCTAGCGCGTCTACCATTCCGCCACCTGGGCACGTATCGTGTGGGGTGCTCTAAGGCTCAGCCGGGTGACTGTCAATCGCAATTTATGCGAAAATCGGAAAATCCTGCACGCGAGGCGATGCAACCGGGGGTTTGGCCTTGTGACAGGGGCGGTGCGCGGGTACATCCTGTCAGAGAATTTATCTACAGGAGCGGCAGAATGTCTAAGCTGGTCACGATTTATGGCGGTTCGGGGTTTGTCGGACGCTATATCGCGTATCGCATGGCCAGAGCTGGTTGGCGGGTGCGGGTGGCGGTGCGCCATCCCAACGAGGCGCTCTTTGTGCGGACCTATGGTGTGGTTGGCCAGGTCGAACCTGTTTTGTGCAACATCCGCAACGATGGCTCCGTGGCCGACGCGCTGCGCGGCGCGGATGCGGTGGTGAACTGCGTGGGCATTCTGGTCGAGACCGGCAAGAACAGCTTTGACTCCGTGCAATCCGAAGGGGCCGAGCGTATCGCCCGCATGGCCGCCGCCGAAGGGATCGGCCATTTTGTGCATGTCTCCGCCATCGGCGCAGATATGGAGGCCGAAAGCGACTATGCCCGGACCAAAGGCGAGGGCGAGGCGGCCATTCTCAAGCATATGCCCCATGCCGTGATCCTGCGACCCTCGATCATGTTCGGGCCAGAGGATGAATTCTTTAACCGTTTTGCAGGCATGACCCGCACCGGCCCGATCTTGCCGGTCGCCGGGGCCTCGACCCGGTTCCAGCCGGTGTTCGTCGATGACGTGGCCAAGGCGGCGGAAAAAGCACTGGAGGGGCAGGTCTCTTCGGGCGTCTATGAACTCGGTGGTCCCGATGTGGATACCTTCCGCGGGTTGATGCAGCGCATGCTCAAGGTGATTCACCGCCGTCGGTTGGTGCTCAACATGCCGTGGTTCTTGGCCAAGATCGTGGCCTTTGGTTTCGACATGGTGCAGACGGCTACCTTTGGGCTGTTCACCAACAAGATGCTGACCCGCGATCAGGTCAAGAACCTGCGCAAGGACAATGTCGTGGCGGAAGACGCGCTTGGCTTTGCCGAGCTTGACATCACCCCCACCGCGATGGATGCGGTGCTGCCTGACTATCTCTGGCGGTTCCGGCCCTCGGGGCAATATGACGCCATCAAAGCATCGGCACGTAACCTGCGGCAGGGATAATGGAACAGTCGACCACTCTGATCGCCGCCTTTCTGGGTTTGCTGGAGGGGCTGACAGAGTTCATCCCCGTATCTTCGACCGGGCATCTTCTGTTGGCCGGTCATTTTCTGGGTTTCGAAAGCGCCGGACGGACCTTTGAGGTCGTGATCCAATTGGGCGCGGTGCTCGCGATCTTGACGGTCTATTCCGCGCGGCTTTGGGCGGTCTTTTCGGCCGCGCCGCATGATCCGCAGGCGCGGCGGTTCATCTGGTCGGTGCTTCTGGCCTTTCTGCCAGCGGTCGTGATCGGCGTTTTGGCGCATGACTTCATCAAAACGGTCCTTTTCGAGACGCCCTTGCTGATTGCTGTCATGCTGGTGTTGGGCGGGGTGGTCCTGTTGGTCGTCGACCGAATCGCCCCTGCGCCGACCCATTCCGACGCGACTAAGTTCCCGCTCTCGATGGCCTTCAAGATCGGCGTGATCCAATGCCTCGCCATGGTGCCGGGCACCTCACGTTCGGGGGCGACAATCGTTGGCGCCCTGTTGTTGGGTGCCAGTAAGCGGGCGGCGGCGGAATTCTCCTTCTTTCTGTCGATGCCGACGATGGCGGGCGCTTTCGCCTATGACATCTACAAGAACCGCGATGTGCTGGATGCCTCTGCCATGGGCGAGATCGCCGTGGGCTTTGTCATGGCCTTTATCTCTGCCGTCTTCGTGGTGCGTTGGGTGCTCGATTACATCAGCCGCTATGGCTATGCGCTTTTCGGGTGGTGGCGAATCCTTGTGGGTGGGGTGGTTATCCTCGCACTTTGGGCTGGGTTTTAATGGGTAGGTCCGCATCGGACCTTAAATGATGCATAAAAATGATGGCCGAGCCTCCCAATTGTTCGGAAAGAGGTAAATAGGTCAGCATTGCTGTCTTTTATTTACTTTGGCGCTCTCGTATACGAGCCTTCTGACGGAATTTGTCGAAGGAACGGGTATATGGCGAAGCAGGTCATGCTAAAATTTACAGACGTTGCGCGGGATATGCCCGAAAAACGCCCGCCCGATTTGCGCCGGACGGATTTCGATGAAATTTACGCCGAATATGCAGATGCCAAAGCGGCAGAGCAGTCGAGCCGGTGCAGCCAATGCGGCGTGCCCTACTGCCAAACCCATTGCCCGCTGCACAACAACATCCCCGACTGGCTGCGCCTGACCGCCGAGGGGCGTCTGCAAGAAGCCTATGAGATCAGCCAGGCCACCAATACCTTCCCCGAGATCTGTGGCCGTATCTGCCCGCAGGACCGGCTTTGCGAAGGCAACTGCGTGATCGAACAGTCGGGCCATGGCACCGTCACCATCGGCTCGATTGAGAAATACATCACCGACACCGCTTGGGAGCAGGGCTGGGTCAAACCCGCCGCCCCGCGCGAAGAGCGGCCTGAGAGTGTCGGCATCATCGGCGCAGGCCCGGGCGGTCTGGCGGCAGCGGATATGCTGCGCCGCGCGGGCGTGCAGGTCACCATCTATGACCGCTATGACCGGGCGGGCGGCTTGCTGACCTATGGCATCCCCGGCTTCAAGCTTGAGAAAGACGTGGTTGAGCGCCGCAATGCGCAGTTGGCCGAAGGTGGCGTGACCTTTGAGTTGAACTGCGATGTCGGTGTCGACATCAGCTTTGGCGCGATCCGGGGCAAGCATGACGCCGTGATCATCGCGACCGGCGTCTATAAAACCCGTGAGATCGAAGCCCCCGGTGTGGGCGGTTTCGGCGTGGAGCGGGCGATCGACTTCCTCACCGCCTCCAACCGCAAGAGCTTTGGCGACTCGGTCGAAGAATTCGAAAGCGGCCGTCTGAACGCCGCGGGCAAGAAGGTTGTCGTGATCGGCGGCGGCGACACGGCGATGGACTGTGTGCGCACCTCGATCCGTCAGGGTGCGGAAAGCGTCAAATGCCTCTACCGCCGCGACCGGGCCAATATGCCGGGCAGCCAGCGCGAAGTGCAAAACGCCGAAGAAGAAGGCGTGATCTTTGAATGGCTGAGCGCGCCCAAAGGCTTCGTCGGCGATCCGGTGACCGGCGTGATGGTCCAAAAGATGCGCCTCGGCGCGCCCGACGTGACCGGGCGCCAGTCGCCCGAGGTGATCGAAGGCGCCGACTATGTCGAAGAAGCCGACATGGTGATCATGGCGCTCGGCTTTGAGCCCGAAGACCTGCCGACGCTTTGGAACGAGCCGGAGCTGCCGGTCAACCGCTGGGGCACGATCAAGGCAGATTACGTCACCGGGGCGACCGCGCTCGACGGGGTCTATGCCGTGGGCGACATCGTGCGCGGTGCGAGCCTTGTGGTTTGGGCGATCAAGGACGGGCGCGACTGCGCGCAGGCGATCCTTGACGATTTTAACGGCGCGCAGCGCATCGCGGCGGAGTGATGGCACCGGGGCAGCCCTGCCGCCTCGCCCCCTGCGGCGCTGCCCGAGACCAAAAGTGAAATAGACGTGACGCCCGACGGCCCTGCCTTTGCCAGCGCGCACGAGAACAAAACCAAGGCCCAAGTCAAAGCAGGATTTGCGGCGTTTGTGGAAGGAACCAAGCCATGACCAAATATGATGACGCCTGGGTGGCCCGCGAAGAAGCCAAACGCGCGATGATGGCCGAAAAGGGCATGTATAGTTTCGAGGAAGAGCATTCCTCCTGCGGCGTGGGCCTTGTGGTCAACATCAATGGCGAAAAGACCCGCGAGGTCGTGGTCAATGGGATCAACGCGCTGAAAGCAATCTGGCACCGCGGCGCGGTCGACGCCGACGGCATGACCGGCGACGGTGCGGGCATCCATGTGCAGATCCCCGTGCCCTTCTTCTATGAGCAAGTCCGCCGCACCGGCCACACCCCGCGCGAGGATGAGTTGATCGCCGTGGGCCAAGTCTTCCTGCCGCGCACCAATTTTGCCGCGCAAGAGACGTGCCGAACCATCGTGGAGACCGAAGTGCTTCGCATGGGGTACTACATCTACGGCTGGCGGCATGTGCCGGTCGACATTTCGGTGCTGGGCGAAAAGGCCAATGCGACCCGGCCCGAGATCGAGCAGATCCTGATCTCCAACGCCAAGGGCGTGGATGAAGAGACATTTGAGCGCGAGCTCTACGTGATCCGCCGCCGCATCGAGAAAGCCGCCATCGCGGCGCAGGTGCCGCAGATGTATATCGCTTCGATGTCCTGCCGTTCGATCATCTACAAGGGCATGATGCTGGCCGAACAGGTGGCCGAATTCTATCCCGATCTGAAAGACGACAAGTTCATCAGCGCCTTTGCGATCTATCACCAGCGTTACTCCACCAACACCTTCCCGCAGTGGTGGTTGGCGCAGCCCTTCCGCATGTTGGCCCATAACGGTGAGATCAACACCCTCAAGGGCAATATGAACTGGATGAAGAGCCATGAAATCCGCATGGCGAGCGCGACCTTTGGCGAGATGGCCGAGGACATCAAGCCGATCGTGGCCTCCGGCTCCAGCGACTCCGCGGCACTCGACTCGGTGTTCGAAGTGCTGGTGCGCGCGGGCCGCTCCGCGCCGATGGCCAAGACAATGTTGGTGCCGGAATCCTGGTCCAAACAGGCCGTCGAACTGCCGCAGGCATGGCGCGACATGTATTCCTATTGCAACTCGGTTATGGAGCCTTGGGACGGTCCCGCCGCCTTGGCGATGACCGATGGCCGCTGGGTTTGCGCCGGGCTTGACCGCAACGGGCTGCGCCCGATGCGCTATGTCGAAACCTCGGACGGCATGTTGATCGCCGGTTCCGAAGCCGGGATGGTGCCGCTGGACGAGGCGCGCGTCGTGGCCAAGGGCGCGCTTGGCCCCGGCCAGATCATCGCGGTGGATATGGCAGAGGGCAAACTCTTCCACGATACTGAAATCAAAGACAAACTGGCCGCCAACCAGCCCTTCGGAGAATGGGTAGGCAAGATCACCGAGATGGATGGTGTCCTTGCCGGTGTCACCGAAAAACCGCTGTTCGAAGGGGCCGAGTTGCGCCGCCGTCAGGTGGCCGCGGGCTATACCATCGAAGAATTGGAACAGATCCTCGCGCCGATGGCCGAGGACGGCAAGGAAACGCTGGCCTCGATGGGCGACGACACGCCTTCGGCGGTGCTCAGCGGCCAGTACCGCCCGCTGAGCCATTTCTTCCGCCAGAACTTCAGCCAAGTCACCAATCCGCCAATCGACTCATTGCGCGAATTCCGGGTGATGAGCCTCAAGACACGGTTCGGCAACCTCAAGAACGTGCTCGACGAAGACAGCTCTCAGACCGAGATCATCGTGCTCGACAGCCCCTTTGTGGGCAATGCGCAGTTCGATGAGCTGATGGCCCAGTTCAAGGTGCATACCGTCACCATCGACTGCACTTTCGAGCCCGGCAACGGCAATCTGAGCGCCGGTCTGGCGCGCATCCGGGCCGAGGCGGAAGACGCCGTGCGTTCGGGCGCGGGGCATCTGGTGCTGACCGATCAGCACAGCGGTGCTGACCGCGTGGCGATGCCGATGATCCTTGCCACCAGCGCGGTGCACAGCCACCTCGTGCGCAAGGGGCTGCGGACCTTTACCTCGCTTAACGTGCGCTCGGCAGAATGCGTCGATCCGCATTACTTCGCCGTGCTGGTGGGCTGCGGTGCGACCGTGGTGAACGCCTATCTGGCCGAGGATTCCCTCGCCGACCGGATTGAGCGCGGTCTGCTGGACATGACCCTGACGCAGGCGGTGCAGAAATACCGTGAAGCGATCGACCAAGGTCTGCTCAAGATCATGGCGAAGATGGGGATTTCCGTGATCTCGTCCTATCGCGGTGGTCTGAACTTCGAGGCAGTCGGCCTGTCCCGCGCCATGTGTGCCGAGTATTTCCCCGGCATGACCAGCCGCATCTCCGGCATCGGTGTCGTCGGCATCCAGCGCAAGGCCGAAGAGGTTCACGCCAAGGGCTGGCAGGGCGACGGTGTCGTGATGCCCATCGGTGGCTTCTACAAGCTGCGCCGCTCGGGTGAGAAACACGCTTGGGAGGCGAGCAGCATGCATATGCTGCAAATGGCCTGCAACAAAGCGTCCTACCAGATGTGGCAGCAGTATTCGAAAAAGATGCAGAGCAATCCGCCGATCCATCTGCGCGACCTCTTGGACATCAAGCCGCGTGGCAACCCGGTGCCGTTGGAGGAAGTGGAGAGCATCACCTCAATCCGCAAGCGTTTCGTAACGCCGGGCATGTCGCTGGGGGCGCTGTCGCCCGAGGCGCATAAGACGCTGAACGTGGCGATGAACCGTATTGGCGCCAAGTCTGACAGCGGCGAGGGCGGCGAAGATCCGGCGCATTTCGTGCCAGAGGCCAATGGAGACAACCCCTCGGCCAAGATCAAACAGGTCGCCTCGGGCCGCTTTGGCGTGACGGCGGAGTATCTGAACCAGTGCGAAGAGTTGGAGATCAAGGTCGCGCAGGGCGCCAAACCCGGTGAGGGCGGCCAGCTTCCGGGCATGAAGGTCACCGACCTGATCGCGCGGCTGCGCCACTCGACCAAGGGCGTGACCCTGATCTCGCCCCCGCCCCACCATGACATCTACTCGATCGAAGACCTCGCGCAGTTGATCTACGACCTCAAACAGATCAACCCGCGCTGCAAGGTAACCGTCAAGCTCGTAGCTTCGAGTGGCGTCGGCACCATCGCTGCCGGCGTGGCCAAGGCCAAGGCCGACATCATCCTGATCTCGGGCCATAACGGCGGCACCGGGGCATCGCCTGCGACCTCGATCAAATACGCGGGTCTGCCGTGGGAGATGGGCCTGACCGAGGCGCATCAGGTTCTGTCGATGAACAACCTGCGCGACCGGGTGACGCTGCGCACCGACGGCGGGCTGCGCACCGGGCGCGACATCGTCATGGCGGCGATGATGGGGGCCGAGGAATATGGCATCGGCACCGCCGCACTCATCGCCATGGGCTGCATCATGGTGCGCCAGTGCCAGTCCAACACCTGCCCCGTCGGCGTCTGCACACAGGACGAAGCGCTGCGCGGCAAGTTCACCGGCAATGCGGATAAGGTCGTGAACCTCATCACCTTCTACGCACAGGAGGTGCGGGAAATTCTCGCCTCCATCGGGGCGCGCAGCCTTGATGAGGTCATCGGCCGCGCCGACCTGCTGACACAGGTCAGCCGAGGCTCGGCGCACCTTGATGATCTGGACCTGAACCCGCTGTTGATCACCGTCGATGGTGCGAATGAGAACGTCTATGACCGCGACAAGCCGCGTCAGGTTGTGCTCGACACGCTGGACGCGCAGATCGTCCGCGATGCCGCGCGCTTCCTTGAGGACGGCGAGAAGATGCAACTGTCCTATGCCGTCCAAAACACGCACCGGACCGTCGGCACACGGGTGTCGAGCCATATCGTCAAGCGCTTCGGGATGCGCAATTCGCTGCAACCGGATCACCTGACGGTGAAGCTGACCGGCTCGGCTGGCCAGTCGCTGGGGGCCTTTGCCGCACCGGGGCTCAAGCTCGAAGTCTCGGGCGATGCCAATGACTATGTCGGCAAGGGTCTGTCGGGCGGCACGATCGTGGTGCGGCCTTCGATGGCAAGCCCCGTGGTGGCGTCGGAGAACACGATCATCGGCAACACGGTGCTCTATGGCGCGACGGCGGGATACCTCTTTGCCGCGGGCCGGGCGGGCGAGCGTTTCGCCGTCCGCAACTCGGGCGCGCATGTGGTGATCGAAGGCTGCGGCAGCAACGGGTGCGAATATATGACCGGCGGTGTGGCGGTGATCCTTGGTGAGATCGGTGCGAACTTTGCTGCCGGGATGACCGGGGGGATGGCCTATCTCTATGATCCCGAAGGCTCGGCCCATAAGTTGATGAACGCCGAGACCATCGTGACTTGCCCGGTCACCGTCGATCATTGGCAGGATCAGTTGCACGGGCTGCTGGAGCGCCATGTCGCCGAGACCAAGAGCCGCAAGGCCGCCGATATCCTTCAGCATTGGGAGACCGAGAAGCACAACTTCTTGCAGGTTTGCCCGAAAGAGATGTTGGTGCATCTGCCCGCGCCGCTCAGCGTGGAAGAAACCGCGGTTCCGGCGGAATAACCTTTGCCCCGCGCGGCTTCGGTCGCGCGGGGAGGCAATGGCCCGGCGCCTTCGGCTTGCTTCCGGGCCGGGGTGGTAGGCGGAACGGGATGCGCTACTTCCTCCGCATCGGAGGACTCCATGCATAAAATTCTGATCGCCATCGCCTTTGTCACCGGCCTTGCCGCTTGCACCGACACCGCCCCGCGCGGCGGGGGTGACATCCTCGTCTTGGGCGATTCCATCATGGCGTGGAACGGGGGCCGGGCCATTCCCGATGTCATTGCAAACCAAACGGGCCGTAGCGTTACCAGCCGCGCTGTGCCGGGCGCTCAGTTCGACAATGCCTCGACCGTGGCCTCCGCCGTCGGCTTTGACATCCAGCAACAGTTCCCCGGCGGGCGCTGGAACTGGGTGGTGGTCAATGGCGGCGCGAATGACCTGAACGCCGATTGCGGCTGTGGCGCCTGCGGCGCCGCTGTCGATGCGCTGATCGCGCCGGATGGTCAAAGCGGCAGCATCCCTGCCTTCCTGCAACGCCTCCGCGCCCAGACCGGCGCGCAGGTCATGTGGATGGGCTATTACGCAGGCTCCGGTTCGGGTGCCTTCGCGGGCTGCCGTGATGATCTGGTCGAAATCGAATCCCGCATCGCCCGCTTCGCCGCGAACCGCCCCGGGGTCCACTTTGTCGATTCCGAAGATGTGATCGACCGGGGGGATCGCGACCTCTTCGCTCGCGACAACGTACACCCCTCGGCCCGAGGCTCTGCCCGGATCGGGGCCTACCTCGCGCAAAAGATCACCGCGCGCGAGAGCCGTTCACAAAATCCCGCAGACGGCCTATAGCTGATCCATGGCGACACGGAAAAAGACCGCCCCCAAGGGTAAGAAATCGAGCAAGAGCAGCCCCTCGCTCAAGAAACGCGCGCGCCGTTGGGCCTTGCGCGCCTTGGCGGTGACCTTTCTCTTGGCGGTGCTGTTGGTGCTGCTGTTCCGCTTCGTCAATCCGCCCACGGGTTTCTACATGTTCTCGGAATCGCGCCGTTTGGGCGGGGTGCAGCGGGACTGGGTGCCGCTGGAACAGATCGCCCCCGTGATGGCCCGCGCCGCCGTGGCGGCGGAGGATGCGAATTTCTGCAATCACTGGGGCTTTGACATGCAGGCGATCCGGACCGCGATCGAAAACGGGTCGGCCCGCGGGGCGTCGACGATCAGCCAGCAGACGGTCAAGAACGTCTACCTCTGGCATGGCCGGTCGTGGCTGCGCAAAGCGCTTGAAGCCGGGATGACCCCGCTGGTCGAAACCCTCTGGCCCAAGCGGCGGATCATCGAGGTCTATCTGAATGTGGCCGAATTCGACGAGGGTGTCTTTGGCGTTGGTGCGGCGGCGCCGCATTACTTTGGCGTCGCGGCGGCAGACCTGAGCGCCACGCAGGCCGCCCGCCTTGCCGCGATCCTGCCCGACCCGAAAGAGCGTTCCGCCTCGCGCCCCGGTGACTTTACCCGCAAGCGCACGGCGCAGATCATGGACGGGGCGGCGACCATCCGCGCGGACGGTCGCGCCGCCTGTTTCGAGAGTTGAAAATCCCCGCGCCAGCAGGCATGGAAGAGTGCAATCCCTTTAACCACACGGACTTTATATGACGGCTCGCTTGTTTCACGTTCCCTTGTCCCCCTTCTGCCGCAAGGTGCGGCTTAGCCTTGGGGAGAAGAAGATCGAGGTGGAACTGGTCGAGGAGCGCTATTGGGAGCAAGACCCCGATTTCCTGCGCCGCAACCCGGCGGGCAAGGTGCCTGTGCTGCGGCTCGACGGGATCATGATGGCGGAAAGCGCCGCGATCTGTGAATATATCGAAGAGACCCGCCCCGAGGCGTCCTTGCTGCCCAGTGACCCGGTGCAGCGCTTGGAAGTGCGGCGTTTGGTCAGTTGGTTCGACGACAAATTCCACGACGAGGTGACCTCGAAACTGCTTTACGAGCGGGTCAACAAGAAGGTCACCAAACAGGGCTACCCCGACAGCAAGAACGTCAAGGCCGGGGCCAAGGCGATCAAATATCACCTCGACTACATGGCGTGGCTGCTGGATCACCGCCGCTGGCTGGCGGGCGACGTGATGACGCTGGCCGATTTCGCCGCCGCCGCGCATCTGTCCTCGCTCGACTATATCTCAGACGTGGATTGGAACCGCTCGGACGTGGTCAAGGATTGGTACGCCAAGATCAAGTCGCGCCCGGCTTTCCGCTCGATCCTCGCCGATCAACTGCCGGGCTTCCCGCCTCCGCTGCATTACAACAACCTCGACTTCTGATGCCTGCCGCCCCCCGCGCCGAAATCGGGCCGGAGGCTCTGAAGGCGCGGGTGGTGGCCCGGGCGCTTGAGGAAGGCTTTGTCGCCTGCCGCATCTGCCGCCCCCAAGACGTGCCCGAGGTGCCCGAACGGCTCGCCCGCTTTGTCGAGGCCGGGTTTCACGGACAGATGGGCTGGATGGAAGAGCGGATGCATTGGCGCGGCAACCCTGCCGCCCTCTGGCCCGAGGCGCGGTCGGTCATCATGCTGGCGGAAAGCTACACGCCCGAACATGACCCCCGCGCGGTGTTGGAGCATCCCGACAAGGGCGGGATTTCGGTCTACGCACAGGGGCGCGATTACCACGATATCGTCAAGAAACGGCTGAAGCGGCTTGCGCGGTGGCTTATGGAAGAAGCTCGCGCGCTCGACCCAGAGGTGAAGGTTTTCGTTGATACCGCCCCGGTGCCAGAAAAGGCGCTCGCGCAGGCCGCCGGTTTGGGCTGGCAGGGCAAACACACCAACTTGCTTAGCCGGAAGTTCGGCAACTGGGCCTTCTTAGGCTCTGTTTTCACCACGCTCGATCTGCCGCCCGACGACCGGGAGGTGGACCACTGCGGCTCTTGCCGGGCCTGTCTTGAGGCTTGCCCCACGGATGCTTTCCCCGCGCCCTATCAACTCGACGCGCGGCGCTGCATTTCCTATCTGACGATCGAACACAAAGGGCCGGTCGATCTGGACCTGCGCGAAAAGATGGGCAACCGGATCTATGGCTGCGACGATTGCCTTGCCGCTTGCCCGTGGAACAAGTTCGCCGTGGCGGCCAGCGATATGCGCTATCACGGTCCGGCGGTGCAGCCCGCCGATCTGGCCGAGCTTGCGGGCCTTGACGATACCGCCTTCCGCGCGCGCTATTCCGGCTCTCCGATCAAACGGATCGGGCGGGATCGTTTCGTGCGCAACGTGCTTTATGCCATCGGCAATTCCGGGCTGGCGCGGCTGCGCCCCGTGGCGCAATCTCTGACCGAAGACGCTGACCCCACCGTGGCCGAGGCCGCGCGTTGGGCCGCAGCGCGTTTGGAATAGGAGGCACGCCCATGGCGGTGTTATTGGGCGTCGACACGGGCGGCACCTATACGGATGCGGTGCTGATCCGCGATGAGACCGAGGTGATCGCCACCGCAAAGGCGCTGACCACCCGCGCCGATCTGGCCGTGGGCGTTGGCAAGGCGGTCAGCGCGGTTTTGGCCCAATCCGGCGTGGCGGTGGAAGAGATCGCTATGGCCGCCCTCTCGACCACGCTGGCGACCAATGCGCTGGTCGAGGGGCAGGGCGGGCGCGTCGCCTTGATCTATGTCGGGTTTCGCGCGGCGGACCTTGAAGCGCATGGACTGTCGGAGGCGCTGCGGGGGGACCCATTTCTGCTGCTCTCCGGCGGGCATGATCACGCGGGGGCAGAGGCGGCGCCGCTGGACGAACCGGCCCTGATAGCCTTTTTAGGGACGCATAAGGCAGAGGTCAGCGGCTTTGCCGTGGCCAGCCAATTCGCCACGCGCAACCCCGCGCATGAGCAGCGGGTCGCAGAACTGGTGGCAGAGGTCACGGGGCGCCCCGTCTCGGCCTCTCACAGTCTCTCAGCCAAGCTGAACGGGCCGAAACGGGCGCTTACGGCGCTGCTGAATGCGCGGTTGATCGGCATGATCGACCGGCTGATTGGCCGCGCAGAGGATCAATTGCGCCGTCTAGGCATCCACGCGCCATTGATGGTGGTGCGCGGCGATGGCGCCCTGATGTCGAGCGCGCAGGCCCGCGAACGGCCCATCGAGACCATCCTCAGCGGCCCTGCGGCATCGCTGGTGGGCGCGCGCTGGTTGACCGGGGCAGAGACGGCGCTGGTGTCTGATATCGGCGGCACGACGACCGATGTGGCCCTATTGCGCGACGGTCGCCCGGCGATTGACCCGGCAGGCGCGCAGGTCGGTCCCTATCGAACCATGGTCGAGGCGGTCGCGATGCGTACCCACGGGCTGGGCGGCGACAGCGAGGTGCATTTCACGTCTCAGGGACTAACCGCGGGCGTGACCCTTGGGCCGAAGCGGCTGCTGCCGATCTCTCTCATCGCGGTCGACGCGCCGGAGGTGGTGCATAACGCCTTGGACGCGCAGCTGCGTCGCAGCGTCGCGGCAGAGCATGACGGCCGCTTTGTCCGCGCCATAGAGGGGCAGGGGGCCGAAGGTCTGGCCCCGCGCGACATGGCGCTGTTGGAGCGGATCGGTGGCGATGTCTGGCCCTTGGGGGATGTGCTGCGCAACCGGGTCGACCAAAGCGCTTTGGCGCGGTTGGTCGCACGCGGGCTGGTGCAACTGGCGGGGGTGACGCCCACGGATGCGAGCCATGTGGCGGGGCATCTTTGTGCATGGGATGCCGATGCCGCGCGCAAGGCGCTGACCCTGTTCGGGCGCAAGCGCGGCGGTTCGGGGCTGCGGTTCTGCGCCGATCCTGATGAGCTCGCCCAGATCATCCTCGACCGTTTGACCGAACAGACGACTTTGGCCCTGTTAGAGACGGCATTCGCCGAGGAAACCCCCGGTTTCGGCCTGCCGCCAGAGGTCTTGGCGCGCCATGTGTTGATGCAGCGTGGCCTGTCGGGGCATCGCGGCGTGCTGCGGATTGATGCGGGGCTGAACTTACCTATCGTGGGACTGGGCGCCTCGGCGGTGACCTACTACCCGGCGGTGGGCAAAAGGTTGGGCAATGAGATGATCTTGCCCAAATACGCCCATGTCGCCAATGCCATAGGCGCAGTGGTGGGCCGGGTCATCATGCGCGAAAGCGCGACCATCACCGTTCCGCAAGAGGGGGTGTTTCGCCTCCACCTCGCCAATGGCCCACTGGATTTCCCGACCGCTGAGCGCGCTTTGACCCAAGCGGAGCGCGCTTTGACAGAAGCCGCCCGCGCCCGCGCGCGGGCAGCCGGGGCGGCGGAGATTGAATGTCATGTTACGCGGGATATCCGGCTGGCGGATGTCGAGGGGCGGGAGGTTTTCGTGGAGGCCGCGCTGACCGTCGAAGCTTCGGGCCGCCCGCGGGTGGCGGTGGGCTAACCCCCGGCGCGGGGCCGGGGACAGCGGTTCATTCTGCGGCGTCGCGTTTGGGTAGGACCCAATCGGCGCGCGGGAAGTGACAGGTGTAGCCGTTGGGCAGCCGCTCCAGATAGTCCTGATGCTCGGGCTCGGCCTCCCAGAAGTCGCCCACCGGCTCAACCTCGGTCACCACTTTGCCGGGCCAGAGGCCCGAGGCTTCGACATCGGCGATGGTGTCTTCGGCCACGGCTTTCTGCTCGTCGTTCACATAGTAGATCGCCGAGCGATAGCTCATCCCGATGTCGTTGCCCTGACGGTTCACCGTGGTCGGGTCGTGGATCTGAAAGAAGAACTCCAGCAGCTCGCGGTAAGAGGTCTTCTCGGGGTCAAAATTGATCTCGATCCCTTCGGCATGGGTGCCGTGGTTGCGGTAGGTCGCGTTGGGCACGTCGCCGCCGGTATAGCCGACGCGGGTCGAGACCACGCCGGGGCGGCGGCGGATCAGGTCCTGCATGCCCCAGAAACAGCCCCCGGCCAATACTGCGCGTTCGGTTGTCATGTCACATTCTCCACTTGGTTGAGATATTCGCCATAGCCTTCGGCTTCCATGTCGTCACGGTGGATGAAGCGCAGGGAGGCGGAATTGATGCAATAGCGCAGCCCGCCCCGGTCGGGCGGGCCATCGGGGAAGACGTGGCCAAGGTGGCTGTCGCCGTGTTTGCTGCGCACTTCCGTGCGGACCATGCCGAGCGAGGCGTCTTCCAACTCTTCGACGTAGGCAGGCTCGATCGGTTTGGTGAAGCTCGGCCAGCCGCAGCCGCTTTCATATTTGTCCGAAGAGGCAAAGAGCGGCTCGCCCGAAACGATGTCGACGTAGATGCCCGGTTCCTTGTTGTCGAGGTATTTGCCGGTGCCGGGGCGTTCGGTGCCGCTGCGTTGGGTGACGTGGAATTCTTCGGGGCTCAGCGCGTCAATCGCGGCATTGGTTTTTTCGTATTGCGGCATGGCGTCCTCCGTTCATGGGCTTGGCCTATTAGATGGGGTGTGGCGGTGAAATTCAAAGGGGGTGCGCCTCACACTGGCGTTATGCCCTGCGCTGGCGCGAGACTTGGACGGCGAGGATGCCGCCCGCGATGATCGCGACGCCAAGGATGTCGCGCGGCCCCAGCGTTTCGCCCAGCAGCAGCGCTGCGATGGCCACGCCGAAGAAGGGGTTGAGGAAGTGAAAGGTCGCCGCCCTTGTGGCACCGATGCGGTTGACCAGCCAGAACCAGACCACGGTGGCGGCCAAGCCGGGCACGAGGCAGGTATAGGCGAAGGCAAGCGTCAGGCGCAGGCTGGGGTCGATCCGGGGCGTTTCGAACAGCGCGGTGGCGATGGAGAGGGCAACGCAACCGACGAGCATTTGCAGGCCCACGACCATCAGGAAGTTGCCGCCCGAGGTCGCGCCGCGCACCAGCAGAGTGGCGGCGGTGAGGGCCACCACGCCGATGGCGCAGAGGATGAGGCCATAGAGGTCCACTTGCCCGCCAAGGCGCGCGCCCATGATGATGGCCACACCGATGACACCGGCAAACAGCCCTGCAATGCCCAGAGGGCGCAGTTTTTCACCCAAGAAGGCCCAAGCGGCGAAGCCGACGAGCAGTGGCATCGTGGAGGCAATGATCGCGGCGAGGGACGCCTCGATGGTCTGCATGGCGATGAAGTTCAGGCCAAGGTAAACCGCGTTTTGCAGCACGCCGAAGATGATCGTCGCCCGCCATTGTGCGGGGGTGAGGCGCCAACTTTGCCCCAAGGCCAGCGCGATGCCAACGCCGATCAGGCCCGAGATCAGGTAGCGTAGGGAGAGGGCCAGCAGGGGAGAGGCGTCCATCACGATGATGCGGGCTGAGGTGAAGGCCGAGGACCACATCACGGCAAAGGCCAGCCCCATGAGAATTGCGCGGATGTCCATGAAATGCCCCCTGTGCTGAACTTGCTAAGGAATGGCGGGTTTGTAGGGGGAGGGCAAGGTGGGTTTGATGGGGATATACCACCCGGCCCGGAAACAAGCCGGAGGCGATGGCCCTCCATCAATCCCCCAACAAAAAAGGGCCGCCCGAAGACGACCCTTTCGTAAACGCTCAGCCCAAGGCTTACTCGTTCACGCTGTCCTTCAGCGCCTTCGCGATGGTCATCTTGACCACTTTGTCGGCGTCTTTTTTGAACTGTTCGCCAGTGGCGGGGTTGCGGACCATCCGCTCGGGGCGCTCACGGCAATAGATTTTGCCAACGCCCGGCAGGGTCACGGCACCGCCGGCGGACACTTCACGGGTGATCAGGTTGCAAACGGCGTCGAGCGCTGCGCCTGCGGATTTCTTGTCGGTGTCCATCTCTTCTGCCAGAGCAGCAACGAGCTGGGTCTTGGTCATCGGTTTTGCCATTTTATTCTCCTTAGACTGCCCGCTTTTTAGGGCCTCATGGCCGGAATGTAACGGTATGTTGTGGGATAACACAACGAATTGTGGCGCTATAAACGCGAAAACATGCGATTTTCCGCTGTTTCTAGCCCTATAGGAACGCCGTTTCGTCGAAGGACCGAAGTTTCCGGCTGTGGATCCGCTCCAGCGGCATACGTCGCAGCAGCTCCATGGCGCGGATGCCGATCATCAGATGGCGGGCGACTTGGGTTTTGTAGAAGTCCGACGCCATGCCGGGCAGTTTCAACTCCCCATGCAGCGGTTTGTCCGACACGCATAGCAGCGTGCCATAGGGCACCCGGAAGCGATAGCCATTGGCGGCGATGGTCGCGCTTTCCATATCCAGCGCCACGGCACGGGACTGGCTCAGCCGTTGCACCGGGCCGGACTGGTCGCGCAGCTCCCAGTTGCGGTTGTCGATGGTGGCGACGGTGCCGGTGCGCATGATGCGTTTCAGCTCATAGCCCTCAAGCTGGGTGACCTGCGCCACCGATTGCTCCAGCGCGATCTGGATCTCGGCCAGCGCCGGGATCGGCACCCAGACCGGCAGGTCGTCGTCGAGAACGTGATCCTCACGCAGATAGCCATGCGCCAGCACGAAATCACCCAAAGCCTGCGTGTTGCGCAGACCGGCGCAGTGGCCGACCATCAGCCATGCATGTGGGCGGAGCACGGCAATGTGGTCCGTCGCCGTCTTGGCGTTGGACGGCCCGACGCCGATGTTGACCAGCGTGATGCCCGACCCATCCGCCCGCTTGAGGTGATAGGTCGGCATCTGCGGCGTCTTCAGCGTCTCGGCCAAGGGCGCATCGGGGTCGGTGATCTCGGCATTGCCAGTCGAGACGAAGGCGGTATAGCCGCTTTCCGGGTCGCGCAGCATCTCGCGGGCGTATTGCTCGAATTCCGTCACATAGAACTGGTAGTTGGTGAACAGTACATGGGTCTGGAAATGCTCAGGATCCGTGGCCGTGTAATGCGCCAGCCGCGCGAGGGAGTAATCGACCCGCTGCGCGGTGAAGGGCGCCAGCGGGCGCACGTCATCCTCGGGCACATAGGTGCCGTTGACGATATCGTCATTGGTGGTCGACAAATCCGGCACGTCAAAGACATCGCGCAGGGTGAAATCGGCGGCCCCCTCCTGCGGCACGTTCAGCGCGTTGTCGCCGGACATGGCGAAATGCACCGGGATCGGCGTGGTCGAAGGGCCGACGATCACCGGCTGGTCGTGGTTTTCGATCAACAGGCCGATTTGCTGGATCAGGTAGTTCCGAAACAGATCGGGCCGGGTGATCGTCGCCGCAAAGGTGCCGGGAGAGGAGACATGCCCGAAAGACAGCCGCGTATCCACATGCGCATAGGAGGAGGTGCGAAACCGCAGCTCAGGGTAAAAGGCGCGGACGCGGGCATCGGGGGCCGAGCTCTCCATCGCCTTGGCAAAAGACTCCCGCAAGAAGGTGGTGGCCTGCTGATAGAGTTCGGTCAGACGGTCCACGGCAGCGGTCGCATCGCGGAAGCTTTCCGGGTTCGGGGTGTCCGGGGTCAGGATCGTTGTCATGTTTGCGGCTCTAACAAAGGTATGATTTCAAATTTCTGCACATCGACCAGCCCAAGGTCCGAGATCCGCAGTTCGGGGATCACCACAAGGGCCAAGAGCGAATGCTGCATATAGGCGTTGTTCAGCTTGCAGCCACAGTCGATCATCGCCTGAACGAGGGCTTCGGCATCGGCGGCGACCTCAGCGGCGGGACGGTCGGACATCAGCCCGGCGATCGGCAGGGCGACCAGCGCCAGCTCCTCGCCTTCGCGGAAGATGGTGATGCCACCACCCACTTCGCGCAACCGGTTGGCGGCGCGGGCCATCTCCTCGGCATCGGTGCCGACGACGATCATGTGGTGGCTGTCATGCGCCACGGTCGAGGCCATGGCCATGCGCCCCTCGTAGCCGAAGCCCGAGACGAAGGCGTTGGTCACCGTGCCGGTGGCGCGGTGGCGCTCGACCAGCGCGATCTGGCAGACCTCGCCGCTGCCCTGCACGCGGCCTTCGGTCACCGGCAGTTCGAACTTCAGCGCCCGTGTCGGGGCTTGGTTCTCGACCACGCCGATGACATTGGCGGTGACGGCATTGGCGCCCTCGGGGGCGGGGATGTCGAAGTCCGCCGCCGCAAGGTCGCGCGCCATGTTCACGGTATTGCGCGCGGTGCCAGGCCAGTCGAGATGCGGGCAATCGACAAGGCAGTCGCCGCTCTCGGCCACGACCTCGCCCCGGGCGATCACCATCTCGACCGGGAAAGAGACAAGGTCCGAGGTCAGGATCACGTCGGCGCGGCGGCCCGGGGTGAGCGAGCCGATCTCGCGCTCCAGCCCGAAATGCGTGGCGGTGTTGAGCGTTGCCATCTGCAACGCCACCAGCGGGTCGCAGCCGCAGTCGATGGCATGGCGCAGCACGCGGTTCATGTGGCCCTCGTTGGTGATCGTGCCCGAGTGGCTATCGTCGGTGCACAGGATCATGTTGCGCGGATCGAGGCCCTTTTCGGTGATCGCGGTAATCTGCGTCTTCACGTCGTACCAGGCAGAACCGAGCCGGATCATCGAGCGCATGCCCTGCCGCATCCGCGCCACGGCGTCAGCCTCGCAGGTGCCCTCGTGATCGTCCGCCGGGCCGCCGGCCACATAGGCGGCGAAGGCCGGGCCGAGGTCGGGGGAGGCGTAATGCCCGCCCACGGCCTTGTTCGCGCGTTGCGTGGCCGCGATTTCGGCCAGCATCTGCGGATCGGCGTTGCTGACGCCCGGAAAGTTCATCATCTCGCCCAGGCCAACGATGCCGGGCCATGTCATCGCCTCGGCCACGTCCTCGGCGGTGATCTCAAAGCCCGTGGTCTCCAGCCCCGGGGCCGAGGGCGCGCAGGAGGGCATCTGCGTGAAGATGTTGATCGGCTGCATCAGCGCCTCATCATGCATCATGCGCACGCCGTCGAGACCCAGCACATTGGCGATCTCATGCGGGTCGGTGAAGGCCGAGGTGGTCCCATGCGGGATCACCGCGCGGGCGAACTCGGCCGGGGTGAGCATGGTGCTTTCGATATGCATATGCCCGTCGCAAAGGCCGGGGGCCATATAGCGGTCCTTGGCGTCGATGATACGGGTATCATCGCCGCGGCAATGGCTGGCATCAGGCCCGACAAAGGCGATGCGCCCGGCGGCGATGGCGATGTCATGGTCGGGCAGGCATTCGCGGGTGTGGACATTGACCCATGTGCCGCCGGTGATGATCGTGTCGGCCGCGCGCCGTCCGGCGGCGACCTCGACCAATTGCGCGGCCACATCGGGCCAAGAGGGGAACGTTTTATCTGTCATGTCCAAAGGTGACACAGGGCCGGGGGAGGTTCAAGCGATCACGCCATCGGAAAAGGCGCGCGATGTTGCCAGAGCGCGCCGCTTGCGGCTAACTGGCGCGCAAGGAATTTACGGAACGATTATATGAATTTTCTCTTTGTGCACCAGAACATGCCCGGCCAATACCGGGAATTGATACAATGGCTGGCGCAGGCGGGCGGGCATCGCATTTATTTTCTGACCCAACGTCAGAATGCGCCGCAGCTGCCGGGGGTCGAAACCCGTGTCTACCGCCCCCATCACCGCCCCGACGAGAAGGCCTATGGTCTCTCGCGCATTTGGGAGGAAGCCGCAGGCAATGGGTTCGGCGCCGTCAACGCCGCCCAGCAGATCGAAACGCGAGAGGGGTTTCGCCCCGACATCATCATCGGCCACGTCGGTTGGGGGGAGTTAAGTTTCTTCAAACAGCTTTGGCCGGATGTGCCGATCATCGGTTATTTCGAGTATTACTATAACATGACCGGCGGGATGGTCGGCTTTGACCCAGCCGAGAAAATCTCGGCCCATGCGCCCTACCTCAACCATGCCCGCAACATCGTGCCGCTGGCCAATATTGAAACCGTTGATCTGGGCCATTGCCCGACCTATTGGCAGCGCGACCGTTTTCCCGAGAGCTTTCACCGCAAGCTCTATGTCCGACACGACGGCATCCGCACCGATCAGCTTTTGCCCGATCCGGATGTGAGCCTGCGTTTAGGGCGTTTGGCGCGGCCCGTGACGCGCGAGGATGAGATCATCACCTATGTCGCGCGCAATCTGGAAAAGACCCGCGGCTTTCACACGATGATGCGCGCACTGCCGCGTATCTTGGCCGAGCGGCCCCATGCGCGGGTGGTGATCGTCGGCGGCAATGAGGTCTCCTACGGCAAGCAGAGCGATCATCCCGGCGGTCTGCGCGGAGAGATGGCGGCGGAATTGCAGGATCGGGTCGATTGGGACCGCGTGCATTTCGTGGGCAAAGTGCCCTATCCCGACTTCAAGAAGCTCGTGCAGATCAGCCGCTGTCACATCTATCTGACGATGCCCTTCGTGCTGTCTTGGTCCCTGCTCGAAGCCATGTCGATGCAGGCCACGATCGTCGCCTCTGACGTGGCCCCGGTGCGCGAGGCCGTGACCCATGGTGAAACCGGCCTGCTGGTGGATTTCTTCGACCCCGATGCGCTGGCAGCGCAGGTGGTAGAGGTGCTCGCCCGTCCGCAGGATCACGCCCATCTCGGCCCGGCGGCGCGGGCACATGTGGTCGAGAATTATGATTTCCTGACCCGCTGCTTGCCCGAACACCTTGCGCAGATCAACGCATTGGTGCCCGAGGGCAAGCGGATCGGCTAGGGTCAGTTGCTGAGGTTTCCGGCGGTATTCACCAGCCCGAAGACCGAACCGACAAGGCCCAGAATGGTGCGGGTGTCCGACAGCGGGCTTTCCGTCGCGAGCACCAGATCGCCGGATTGAATATGGAAATTCCGCGCCGAGAACAGCCCGTCGGATGTGGTCAGATCCAGCGTGAACACCACCCGCGTGCGGCGCGGGCCGCGCACGCCCGCACTCACCGCGCTGGCAGGGTATTCGCGCAGGATCAGAATGCCTTCGGGATCGGCGCGGGATTCGTTCACCCCGCCGATGATCGACAATGCATCCAGCGCCGAGACTTCGTCGCGGTTGAAGGGAAACTGTGCCTCCCGCCCGGCGGCGCCCAGCGACAGGAAGTAGCGGCGGTCATCTTCGATGATCAGCTTATCGCCCCCGATCAGCCGGGTGTCGAGGCTTGGGTTCTCATAAAGCCGGTCGATCGAGGTGGTATAGATATTGGCGCCGCGCAGCAGTTTGACCTGCGGGTTTTCGATACTGGAGAGCACGCCGCCGCCAGCTGAGATTGCCGCGAGAACGGTGAAGTTGTTGTCTGGCATCAGGATATTGCCGGGCTTGTTGACCCCGCCCACGAGGTCCACCGAATTGCCGCGTCCTTCGGTCATCGCCAGTTGCACCTGTGCGGAGGGCACGATTCCCTCAAGCTGCCGTTGAAGCAATTGACGGGCCGAATCCGGTGTGCGGCCAGAGACTTTGATCTTGCCGATATAGGGCATGAAGATGGTCCCGCTTTCCGAGACGCGAATGCCGGGGAGGGTGGCGACTTGTTGAGCCGGGGAGGTCAGCAAGGAGTTATCGCCGCTGTCCCAGACCAAGAGGTCCAGCCGATCGCCGGGGCGGATGACTTGGGCATTTGACCCCCGGCTGGCGCCGATCCAACTATGGCGCTTACTATCGGTTCGGGGCCATTGGGCGACATGGGGCAGAAAGGCATGGGTCACCGGATAGACAGCGATATCCGCATCTGGAGTCTCCGCCGCCCGTGTCACCTCTTTCTGAATGGCGGCACCGCGCGGAAGGTTTGCGCAAGCCGCGAGAGAGGATGCCAGCAGGATCGAGAGGAACAGCTTGCTGAAGTGCTTCATTAGATGCGCATCGCTTCCGAATGTTTTACCGGCAAACCGGGGTATTTGATCAATGTCTAATGTAAAATAACGGGTCTCGCAGAATGCTGCCTGCGCGACCTATGATTACAATTCTATTTCGGCAGGATAATGACTGAACTTATGGCGTCAATGATTTCAATGGGCAATGCGCTTTCGGGCAGGGTTCTGGCATCTGGCGATGTGCTTTTGCTTGGCGCGACGGGGCGGCTGGGCGGCATGCTGCGCCGCCATTGGCCAGAGCCGGAGGCGCTGCGCAGCCAGTCGAGAGAGCCGCGGCCCGGCTTTTATGATTTCAAGCTGCCGAATGCGGAAGAGAGCCAAAGCGATGCAGCCCTCGCAGCCGCGCGTGGGGCAAGGGCGATCATCTCTTTGGCGGGTGTGACGCCAGCCCGGGCGGGGGCTGGGGGTGTTGCCTTGGAAGATAACGCGACTCTCGCCTTAGCTGCGCTGAAACTGGCAGAAACGGCGGGGGTCCCGCGGCTTCTGGTCGCCTCATCGGCGGCGGTCTACGGTGCAGAGGATGGCCCGCTGCAAGAGGAACTGTCCTGCGCTCCGCTGTCGGATTACGGCAGGCAGAAGCTTGCGATGGAAAAGGCGGTGCAAGAGGCCAGCGGTGAGACCGCAGTCACCGCGCTACGGATCGGCAACGTAGCGGGGGCGGATGCGATCCTCGGCGGCTGGCGACCGGGCATGCAGATTGATCGCTTCCCCGATGGCCGCACGCCAAGCCGCAGTTACATCGGGCCGGTGACCTTGGCGCGGGTGCTTCACGCGCTTTGCCGAGCAGACAAACTGCCGCCCATTCTGAACATCGCGGCCCCCGGCGCGGTGGAAATGGGCGCGTTGCTGGATGCGGCGGGGTTGGCGTGGGAGCCCAAACCCGCCCCTGCCGCTGCCATTCCCGAGGTGCGGCTGGATACGAATGCACTTGAACGCCACGTCGATTTCACGCCAGAAACTCAAACGCCCGCCGGTTTGGTGCAGGAATGGCAGCAGGATATGAACAAACGATGAAGACCCATCAATGACTTGGCGCAAGCGCATTTTCGATCTGTTCTTCGCCAGCCTTCTCGTTGTCATCTTGGGGCCGATCCTGCTGGGCTTGCTGGTCTGGCTGCTGGTCAAAGAGGGGCGGCCACTTTTCCATGTGGCCGAACGGATGAAAACGCCGGAAGAGAGTTTCAAGCTCTGGAAACTGCGCACGATGACCGTGGCCGAAGAGGATCAGGGCGTGTCGGGCGGCAACAAGGCCGCGCGGATCACCCCCACGGGCGCATGGCTCAGGGCGCGGCGCTTGGATGAGTTTCCCCAGCTGTGGAACATCCTGCGCGGAGATCTGAGCTTTGTCGGCCCCCGCCCGCCGCTGCGTGAATATGTGGAGCGTTTTCCCGAGGTCTATGCCGAAGTCCTGAAATCCCGGCCCGGCGTGACCGGACTGGCCACGATCCGGTTTCACAAACATGAAGAACGGCTGCTGTCACGCTGCGAGACCGCGGCAGAAACCGATCGTGTCTATTGTCGCACCTGCGTCCCGCGCAAGGCGCAGCTTGATCTAATCTATCAGCGCCATCAAAGCATATGCTACGACTTTGATCTGGTGTTTCAAACCATTAGCAACCTCTTTCGTCGCAGTTAAAGCTTGCGGTTGTCAGCGGAGCGTTGATAGGCAAATTAGCTAAGAATTGGTGTTTCTGCCAAAATCATGGCATTGTTTGCCGAAAATTTAAGCGAATGCAGATTCGAATGGTGATACATTAAGCGCTATTTACTGTTTTTGCGCTTGTTGGCGCTCTCGAAGAGCTCCATGGACAAAAGAGAGCTACTAATAGGTTTCGGTCGCGCTGCGGCTAATATACTCTTAAACAGGAGACAGCGCATGTTGAGCATTATCAAGTCGCTGACCAAACGGCAAAAGCGCGTGATCATGCTGACGCTTGACTCCTGCCTGATCCTGTTAGCTGCCATCATCGCTCTGGCGGTGCGCGGGCTACCTGAACCCTTCGTCGATGCCTTGTTGAATTATGCCCTGACGCTACCCATTACCCTGATCGTCGGCGTCATCGTTTCGATCCGCTTAGGGGTCTGCACCACGCAACTCAACGCCTATGAGACCGCAGCGGTCGGAAGCACCGCGATACTCGGGACCACCCTTGCGGCCGTATCTCTGCTGGGCGCGACCCTTCTGGGACTGGATTTCCCAATCGGCGTGCATGTGATGTTCGGGGCGATCTTTTTCTCTCTGGTGGTGCTGTCGCGGGTCATCTTGTTGCATATCGTGTTGCAAATCTACCGGACGGGCGACGCGCGGTGCCGCGTTTTGATCTACGGCGCAGGCACCACGGGGACGCAACTGGTTTCGGCCCTGCGCGGCCATGAAACGATCGAACCGATTGCTTTTGTTGATGACAATATCGCGCTTCAGGGACTCAACGTCTCGAAGCTGCCGGTCTATTCCCCACGGGGCATCGCTGAACTTACCGTCGAAAAGCAGATCGACCGCGTGTTGCTTGCCGTGCCGTCGCTCAGCACCCCCAAACAGGCCCAGATCGCTCGGCGGTTGGAAAAGCTGGGTCTCGAGGTGCAAACCCTCCCTTCCTTCGCGCAGCTGATCGGCGAAGAGGCTTTGGTCGACAAGCTCTCCCCCGTCTCTCCGAGCCGCTTTTTGAACCGGGATGAGGTGACCCCTTTGATCAACGAAGGGGGCGAGAGCTATGCGGGTAAAGTGGTTTTCGTCTCGGGTGCAGGGGGCTCCATCGGGTCGGAACTGTGCCGCCAAGTGTTGCTTTGTCGGCCCACCAAACTGGTGCTTTTCGAGTTGAGCGAACTGGCCCTCTATAACGCCGACATGGAGATCCGCCAGTTGGCCGAGGGCAGCGATATCGAAATCGTTTCGGTCTTGGGAACGGTGACGGATACCCGGCAGCTGCGCAAAGTGCTGTCGCAACACGGGGTCAATGTGGTCCTTCATGCCGCGGCCTATAAACATGTGCCCTTGGTCGAGGCGAACCCGCTGTCGGGGCTGGTGAACAATGTCCTCGGCACCCATGCTTTGGCCGAACAGGCTGCCCGGGCGGGGGTGGAGCGTTTCATCCTCGTATCCACCGACAAGGCCGTGCGCCCGACCAATATCATGGGCGGGTCCAAGCGCCTTGCCGAACTCGTCATTCAGGATATGGCGCGCAAATATGGCGGCCCGGGCGGTGTCATCTTCTCCATGGTCCGCTTTGGCAATGTTCTGGGGTCCTCCGGGTCGGTCGTGCCACTGTTCCAAGAGCAGGTCAGCCGCGGTGGCCCGTTGACGGTGACGGACCGCGGAGTTGCGCGCTACTTCATGACGGTCGAAGAGGCCGTGCGCTTGGTCCTACAGGCCGGATCGCTGGCCCAAGGGGGCGAGGTCTTTGTTCTGGACATGGGCAAACCCGTGCCGATCCTCAAACTGGCTCGGCAGGTGATCGAGACCGCCGGCTACACCGTGCGGGACGAAGACAACCCGGATGGCGATATCGAGATTGAGATCACCGGTCTGCGCCCCGGCGAAAAGATGACCGAAGAGCTCACGTTGAGCGGTCTGCTGATCAATACGGCCCATCCCAAAATCTATTCCGCGCGGGAAAACGGGCTGCACGAACTCGAAATCGCCTCTGCCCTGCGAGACCTCCGTGAAGCGCTTGTGGCGAATGACGAAGCGCTGGCGCGTCAGGTGGTCTACCGCTGGGTCGAAGGGTTCGCCCGGCCTGAGGCGTTGCGAAAGTCCTCATAGCGAAGTGCAGGGTAGGCTCTAATGATCGCAGCGGATCGACCTCCTGAAAGAGTAAATCCATCGCTTGCCGCTTGTGGTTGCGGCCCAAGCGGGCCACTTTGGCGGTATGGATAAAACGCTTCTTTCCCTTGGCCATGGCTATAGCGCGCGGGCCTTGGCGGCCCGGTTGCTCCCGCAGGGCTGGCGCATCATCGGCACGACCCGCAGCCGCGAAAAACTGGATGAGATTGCCGCCACGGGGGTGGAGCCGATGCTCTGGCCCGGCAGCGATCTGTCTTCGCTTTTGCAAGAGGTGCCCAACCTATTGGTCTCTGCCGGGCCGGGGCCGGAGGGGGATCCGGTTCTGCTGGATTTGCAGGATGAAATCACCGCAGCGGTCCCCCATTTGCGGTGGGTCGGCTATCTGTCGACCACCGGCGTCTACGGCGACCATGGGGGCGATTGGGTGGATGAGACGACACCGCTCACCCCCTCCACCCGGCGCGGCGCGGCGCGGGTGCAGGCCGAGGCGGCATGGGGCGCGATCCCCGGCCTGCCGCTGCATATCTTCCGGCTCGCGGGCATTTACGGCCCCGGGCGCGGGCCATTCGCCAAGGTACGCAAAGGCACGGCGCGGCGCATCATCAAGCCGGGGCAGCTCTTCTCGCGCATTCATGTGGAGGATATCGCCCAAGCCTTGGACCTGTCGCTGGCCAAACCGCAGCCGGGGGCGATCTATAACCTTTGTGACGATGATCCGGCCCCGCCGCAAGATGTGATCGGCCATGCCGCTGCGCTTTTGGGCCTGCCCTTGCCCCCGGCGGTGGACTTCGACAAGGCCGAGATGACCCCCATGGCCCGCAGCTTTTACGCGGAGAGCAAGAAGGTCCGGAACGATCACGCCAAGGCGGCGTTGGGCTGGCAACCGATCTATCCCGATTACCGCTCTGGTCTGGCCGCGCTGCTGGAGGCGGAAGACTGAATCCGAGGCACCGCCAGAGGCACTGAATGCGTCAAGACGAACACACGTTGGCCCATTTGCTGGATAGCATGGAGCGCGCGGCAGAGAAGGAGGCGGTGTCGATCAACGACGTGCTGCATGAGATCGGCGACCGTTCGATCACTCCTCTGATCCTGATCGTTGCCTTGCTGCTGGTCTCACCCCTATCAGGCATTCCCGGCGTCTCGACCCTTGCGGCAGTGACGATCATCCTGCTGGCCGTGCAGGCGGTGACCGGGCGGCGCAGGCTATGGATGCCGCGATTTCTGTTGCGGCGCGAGGTGGCAGGCCATCGGTTGAGCGGCTGCGTGCGCTTTCTGCGCCGCCCTTGCGCTTTCGTCGACGGGCGTTGCAAGCCGCGCCTTCAGTTCCTCACCACCGGGCCGATGCGGTTCATCACGCTGGTGGTGGTCACGATCATCCCGCTCGGTTGGCCCTTTATGGAGGTGCTGCCGATGATGTCATCGCTGGGGGCGGGCACCGTTGCCCTCTTGGTGTTTGGGCTGTTCACCCGCGACGGGCTTTTCGTGCTTTTGGGCTATGTCTGTGTCGTGATCACCTTGGTCGCGGGCGGCCTGCTGGTGCTGACCGCCGCCAGTTAGGCGCGCTGCGCGTCCAAGTCACCGATTCCCAGCACTTCAAGGACCTTGGCGGCGATCTGTTCGGCGTTCATCCCCGCCACGGCATACATATCCGCCGGGCTGGCCTGATCGATGAAGGTATCGGGCAGCACCATGGAGCGGAACTTGAGCCCCTTGTCGAACACCGCCTCATCCGCCAGCAGCTGTGCGACATGGCTGCCGAAGCCGCCGACTGCCCCCTCTTCGATGGTGATCAGCGCCTCGTGGTCTTCGGCGAGCTTGAGGATCATCTCACGGTCCAGCGGCTTGGCGAAACGGGCATCGGCGATGGTGGGGGTGATGCCCTTGGCCCGCAGCTGTTCGGCGGCCTTCTCGACCTCTTCCAAACGGGTGCCGAAGGACAAAAGCGCGACCTTGCTGCCCTCTTGGATCATCCGGCCCTTGCCGATTTCCAGCGGGGTGCCGCGCTCTGGCATCTCAACCCCGCGCCCTTCGCCGCGCGGATAGCGGAAGGCGATGGGGCCGTCGTCATGGGCGGCGGCGGTGGCGACCATATGGCGCAATTCGGCCTCGTCTGCGGCGGCCATGACCACGAAACCGGGCAGGTTGGCGAGGAAGGCCACGTCGAAGGCGCCCGCATGGGTCGGCCCGTCGGCGCCCACAAGCCCCGCGCGGTCGATGGCGAAACGCACCGGCAGGCGCTGGATTGCGACATCATGCACGACTTGGTCGTAACCGCGTTGCAAGAAGGTGGAGTACATCGCGCAGAAGGGCTTCATCCCCGCCGCGGCGAGGCCCGCGCAGAAGGTCACGCCATGCTGCTCGGCGATGCCCACATCGAAGCAGCGGCTGGGGTGGCGTTCGGCGAAAAGGTCTAGCCCGGTGCCGTCGGGCATGGCCGCGGTCACGGCGCAGATCTTGTCGTCCTCGGCGGCCTCGGCCAGCAGGCTGTCGGCGAAGACGCGGGTGTAGCTCGGCGCGTTGGAGGGGGCTTTCTTTTGCTCGCCCGTCACCACGTTGAACTTGGCCGTGGCATGGCCGCGATCCCGCGCGGCTTCGGCGGGGCCATAGCCCTTGCCCTTTTGCGTCTGGATGTGGATCAGGATCGGCCCGGTCGCGCGTTGATGGACGGTGCGCAGCACCGGCAGCAACTGGTCCATGTCATGCCCGTTGATCGGCCCGAGGTAGGAAAACCCGAGGTTCTCGAAGAGCGTGCCGCCCACGGCCATGCCTTTGAGCATATCCTTGGCGCGTTTGGCGCCTTCGCGGAAGGGCTCGGGCAGCAGGCTCACCGCGCCTTTGGCGGCGGCTTTGAAGTCCTGAAACGGCGCTTCGGCGTAGAGGCGGCTCAGGTAGCTCGACATCGCGCCCACCGGCGGGGCGATGGACATCTCGTTGTCGTTGAGGATCACGATCAGGCGTTTCTTTAGGTCGCCCGCGTTGTTGAGCGCCTCATAGGCCATGCCCGCGCTCATCGCGCCATCGCCGATCACGGCGATCGCGTCGCCCAGCCCTTCGGGGATCACACCGCCCAGATCGCGGCCCACGGCAAAGCCCAAGGCCGCCGAGATCGAGGTCGAGCTATGCGCCGCGCCAAAGGGATCGTAGGGGGACTCGCTGCGTTTGGTGAAACCCGAGAGCCCGTCTTTCATGCGCAGGCTGCGGATACGGTCGCGGCGTTCGGTCAGGATCTTATGCGGGTAGCATTGGTGGCTGACGTCCCAGATGATCTTGTCGCGCGGCGTGTCGAAAACCGCGTGCAAAGCGACGGTCAGTTCCACCACGCCAAGCCCCGCGCCAAGATGCCCGCCGGTTTCCGACACGGCCGAGATCGTCTCGGCCCGCAATTCGCGGGCGACTTGGGTCAGTTCGGCATCGGACAGGTGTTTCAGGTCCGCAGGGCGGGTAACCTGATCAAGCAGGGGTGTGGCGGGTTTGTCACTCATCGAGGCCTCTCTGGTGCCGCATTGGCGCATGTGCCGCCCGGCTAGCTGTCGCGGGCAATAACGAAGGCGGCAGCGGCTCGCAAGCTCTGCGCCTCTGGTCCATATTCAGATAGGGCGTCACAGGCCATGTCCACCAATTCGGCGGCGCGGGTCTTGGCCCCGGCCAGCCCAAGGTGGGACACGAAAGTGGCCTTGCCCGCCGCGTCGTCCTTGCCGACCGCCTTGCCCACCGTTTCGGCGTCGCCTTCGACATCGAGGATGTCATCGGCGATCTGAAAGGCGAGGCCGAGGTGTTTGGCATAGGCCCCAAGGGCGGTGGCATCGGCACCGGCCATCCGTGGCCCGGCCATGGCGGACCATTCGATCAAGGCGCCGGTCTTGCCCGCCTGAAGCGCCGTGATCTCGGCCAGCGACAGCGGTGCGGGGGCGGTTTCGGCGGCGATATCCAGCGCTTGCCCCCCGACCATGCCGCCGACGCCTGCCGCTTGGGCGAGGTTGGTCATCAAGGTCAGACGTGCCTCCGCCGGGCAGGGCGCTTGGCCGAGCAGTTCAAAGGCCAGCGTTTGCAGCGCGTCACCGGCCAGAACGGCGGTGGCCTCATCCCATTTGCGGTGCACCGTGGGCTGGCCCCGGCGCAGATCGTCATCGTCCATGCAGGGCAGGTCGTCATGCACCAGCGAATAGGCGTGCAGCGCCTCGATGGCTGCCGCTGCCGGGGCGGCCATGCCGGGGGCGATGCCATGCAGCCGGGCGGATTCGATCACCAGAAAGCCGCGCAGCCCCTTGCCGCCGCCGCAGGCATAGCGCATCGCCTCGGCCACGGGGCCGTCATGCGCGCCGAGCGCGGCGTCGATCTGCGCTTGCGCCAGATCGCGGGCATGGGCAAGCGCCTCTGCCAAGGGACGGGGGGTGGTCTCTTGCATGTGGGCGGTCAAAGCCCTTCGACGGGTTTCAGCCCATTCGGGTTGCCATCGCCATCGAGCGTGATCGCGGCGACCTTCTCTTCGGCCTCTTTCAGCTTGGTCTCGCAGCGCGCCTTCAGCTTGGCCCCGCGTTCGTAAAGCGCGATGCTTTCGTCCAATGCGACATTGCCGTTTTCAAGCTGGCCCAAGACTTTCTCAAGCTCGGCCATGGCGGTCTCAAAGTTCATCTCTTCTACGGGTGTGTCGGACATTGCGCGCCTCGTTGTCGGAATTTCGCGCGACAATAGAACTTCGCGCCGCGCATTGCCAGCGGGCTTGCGTGATGAATTTTACCGGCCCGGTTCAGCAGGCGGGGCGGGGTCAGTCCGGCGCCAGCATATAGCCCGCGCCGCGCACGGTTTGCAGGTATTGCGGCTGTTTCGGATCGCTCTCGATCTTACGGCGCAGGCGGGTGATTTGAACATCGACCGCGCGTTCCTGCGCTTGCCCCCGGTCGCGGCCCAATTCCTCGACCAATTTGGCACGGCTGAGCGCGACACCGGGCTGGGCGGCGAAGATCTTCATCAGCTGCACCTCGGTCGCGGTGAGGCGCACCAGATCGTCGCCCTGCCACATCTCGCCCCGCTCCATGTCATAGCGGATCACGCCGAGCGACAGCACTTTTGGCGCGGTGTCGGCGGCAGAGGTGTCGGGCATCCGGCGCAGGATGGCGTTAATGCGCAGCAGCAGTTCTTTCGGCTCAAAGGGTTTGGGCAGGTAGTCATCTGCCCCAGCCTCCAACCCTTCGATGCGGTTGTCGGTCTCGCCCTTGGCGGTCAGCAGCAGGATCGGCGTTTGCAGGGTTTCGCGCAAAGCGCGGGTCAGGGCCATGCCGTCTTCGCCGGGCATCATCACGTCGAGCACGATGAGGTCGAACTCCAGCCCCGCCAGCACCCGCCGCGCATGGGCCGCATCGCGGGCCGTGCTGACCAGAAAGCCGTTCCGCATCAGGAACTTCTTCAACAGGCTGCGGATCCGCTCATCGTCGTCGACGACCAGCAGGTGCGAGTCGAGATCGTTCATGGGGCGCTTTCGCGCAGCCGGTCAAAGCTCTGGCGCATTTCGGGGTCCATCATGGCCTCCAATACCGTTCTGAAACCGGCCACGGCTTCGGGTCCGGCAGTGCGAAAGGCCAACCGCATCCGCGCGCGCTGCGCGTCCGATAGCTCCTGTTCCAGCTTGCGACCCTCGTCGGTCAGGAACAGATGCCGCTCGCGCTTGTCATTGCGGCCAACCTTGCTCTGCACCAGACCATCGGCAATCAACGTGCGCAAGACACGGTTGAGCGATTGTTTCGTGACCCCGAGGATATTGAGCAGGTTGTTCACCGTCGTACCGGGGGCGCGGTTGATGAAGTGGATGGCGCGGTGATGCGCGCGGCCATAGGCCATATCGGCCAGAATTCGGTCAGGATCGGCAGTGAAACCGCGATAGGCAAAGAACATCGCCTCGATCCCCTGCCGCAGTTGTTCGTCCGTCAAAAACAGCAGGCTGTCGCCGCTGCTAGGGGCCATCATGCGCCCGTCAGCCATAGTGTGTCTCATTCTCTCTCGGGCCTATTGGGGAGCAGTTTACGTCAGCGTTGTTGACATTCCAATAGTGAAAGGCTATCGAATCTCGTGTTTTGCGCAATTAAATGTCTGCATTTGCCGATTGTTGCGCAATTTTTGAAAAGATAGCGCGTCATTTGGAGGGGAAACACCATGGCAGGCGGATATGACAACCGGGATGGGCACATCTGGATGGATGGCGAAATGGTGGATTGGCGCGAGGCCAATGTCCATATCCTGACCCATGCGATGCACTATGCGTCTTCGGTGTTTGAGGGCGAGCGCGCCTACAACGGCAAAATCTTCAAAAGCCGGGAGCATTCCGAACGGCTCAAGCGCTCGGCTGAGATGATCGACTTCGAGATCCCCTACACCATTGATGAGATCGAAGCTGCCAAGGCCGAAGTCCTCGCCGCCTCTGGTCTGCAAGACGCCTATGTGCGTGCGGTCGCTTGGCGTGGTGTGGGCGAAGACATGGGTGTCGCCTCGGCCCGCAACCCGGTCCGCATGGCCATCGCGGCTTGGGAATGGGGGGCCTATTACGGCGACGCCAAGATGAAGGGCGCCAAGCTCGACATCTCCAAATGGAAGCGCCCCTCGCCTGAGACGATCCCGAGCCATGCCAAAGCGGCGGGTCTCTATATGATCTGCACCATGTCCAAACATGCCGCCGAGGCGAAGGGCTGCTCGGACGCGATGATGTATGACTACCGCGGCTATGTGGCCGAGGCGACAGGTGCGAATATCTTCTTCGTCAAGGATGGCGAAGTGCACACGCCGACGCCTGATTGCTTCCTCAACGGCATCACCCGGCAGACCGTCATCGACATGCTGCGCGGGAAGAACATCAAGGTCCACGAGCGCCACATCATGCCCGAGGAACTGGAAGGTTTCGAGCAGTGCTGGCTCACCGGCACCGCCGCCGAAGTGACCCCGGTGGGGCAGATCGGCGACTGGCATTTCGAGGTCGGCGCGCTGACGCGTGAGATCGCCTTGGACTATGAAAAGCTGGTGCGCAGCTAAACGCTGCCGCTGAACTTTGCCAAAGTCACGCCGCCGTCCTGCAAGCCCTTGCGGACGGCGGTTGCGATTTGAACGGCCTCTTCGGTGTCGCCATGCAGGCAGATCGTGTCGATCCGACTGGGGATGTGCTTGCCGCTCTCGGTGATGATCGCGCCTGCCTTGACCATCTCGACCATCCGCGCCGCTGCCGTTTCCGCGTCATGGATCACCGCGCCGGGCTTGCTGCGGTCGACCAGCGTCGCGTCGTCGTTATAAGCGCGGTCGGCGAAGATTTCGCCCGCCCATTTGCAGCCTAGTGAGCGCACCGCCGCCTCCTGCGCCGTGGCGGCCAGCACCATGACGATGAGGTCGGGCGCCACGCTGAGCGCTGCCTCATAGAGATCGCGGGCCAGTTCCTCATCCTCAGACGCCATATTCGCCAGCGCCCCGTGCAGTTTCAGATGCCGTACTTGCGTGCCGACGCTGCGGGCCATGCCGACGCTCGCGGCGACCTGATAGCGGATCTGGTTCTGCAAAGTGCCACGCGGCACTGAGAGGCGGTTGCGGCCAAAACCGGCGAGGTCCATGAACCCCGGATGCGCGCCGATGCCGACGCTGTTTTCATGGGCCATGCGCATCGTCGCGGCCATGACATCGGCGTCGCCCGCGTGCCCGCCACAGGCGATATTGGCCGAGGTCACGACGCGCAGAAGCGCCGCGTCGTCGCCCATTTTCCAAGGGCCAAAGCTTTCGCCCATGTCGGCGTTGAGATCGACGGTGGTCATGTCTTGTCCTTCTCGAAGGGGTCGGCAGTGGCTGAAACCACGCCGGAGATCAGTTGATAGCCCAAGAGGTCGCGGATGCGCGCCGGGTCGCGCAACAGCGGCTGGCGGCGCTTGGGCAGGGCAGCGAGGTCGGCGCGGTGGCGCGTCTCGGCGGCCAGCGCTTCGTCGAGGTCGACGAACGCGAATTGCAGCGCAGCACCCGGCTGCGCCTGCGCGACGATCGGCAGGTCGCAGGGGATCACCGTGCCGATGCGGGGGTAGCCGCCGGTGGTCTGGCATTCGCACATCAGCACGAAGGGCGCGCCGTCGCCGGTGATCTGGATGTCGCCGGGGGTGATGACTTCGGACACGATGGTGAGCTGCCCGCCGGTCGCGAAGCCTTCGCAGTCATGATCCATCCGTGCGCCCATGCGGTTGGCGCGCGGATCACGGCGAAAGGTGGTTTCGGTGAACCGCTGGCGGGTTGCCTCGTCGAAGGCATCGGTCTGCATGGAGGCCACGATGCGCACCTTCTCTGCCCCGAACCGGCTGTCGCGGGGCAGGGTGAGGTTCGCCTCGCCGCCCTTATCGACCCCCAGCGGCAGAGTCTCACCACTTTGCAGCAGCGCGCCGATGCCAGCGGCCAGATGGCTGGCGCGCGCGTTCATCACCGGCGCCACGTCAAACCCGCCGCCGACATGGAGGTAGCCATAGGCCCCGTCCCGCGCGCCGCCGATGGTCAGCTTCGCCCCGGCGGGCAGGAGGTGGCTGGCGTTCCAGGCGACCGGCTCGCCGTCGATGCTCACCTGCATCTGCGCCCCGGTCAGGGCGATGCGGGTGTCCTGATCGACCTCGAAACTGCCGCCGCTGCCGGCCATCTCCAGCGCGGCACTGTTGGGATCCTGCCCCAGCAGGGCCGCCCCTTCGTGCAGGGCGGTCGGGTCCGCCGCGCCGCCGTGGGTTAGGCCAACGGCGCGATAGCCGGGGCGACCAAGGTCTTGGATGGTCATGGCCGGACCGGCTTGATGGATGGTCAGCGTGCCGCTCATGTCAGCGCCTCCCGCTCGGCACCGCCGGTGGGGTCGTCGGCGATGCGGTCGAACTCTTGCCGGGTGATCGACGGAAAGATCAACTCATCGCCCGGCGACAGCGGAAAGGGCATATCGCTGCCCGGGCGGAAGGTGCGAAAAGCCGTCTGGCCGATGTGCCGCCAGCCGGTGGGGGAGGCATTGGTGAAGATGATCAACTGCCGGATCGCTACGACGAGCGACCCCGGTGGCACCGATTTCGTCAGCCCCTGCTGGCGCGGGATGTCCCAATGCGGGGGCAGTTCGCCCATGTAGGGCTGGCCGGGGGCGAAGCCGATGGTCAGCACCCGGACCCGCGCCTGCGACAGTTCCGCAATGGCCGCATCGGGGTCGAGGCCCGCGGCCTCGGCGGCCTCCTCCAACTGCGGGGCCAGATCGGTGCCATAGACCGTGGGCACATGCCACAGGCTGCGCCCGGCCGGGAGGGCTTCGGCGAACCAGCCGCGGGTTTCGAGCAGTCCGCGCAGGCGGTCGGTCATCGTGGTGATGGCCTCTTGGGAGACCTCGAATTGCACGAAGGTCGACACCAGCGAGGTGCTCGTCTCGCTCACCTCGGGCCAGTCCTGTTCCTCTACCGCCGCGCGAAAGGCGAGGGCGGCGCGGTTGGCGGGTTCGGACATCTTCTCGGCAAAGGTGACCAATAGGCCAGAGAGGCCGACACTGCGGATGCGGGGCCAGTCAGTCATTGCGAAGCATCCTTTCGTAAAGGCGCGGCAGCAGCACCGGGGTCAGATACATCGGCAGTTGCCAGCAGCCGATAAAGATCATCAGCGGCGCGATGACATCCGCAGGCAGCGCCACGAGAAACAGCGCGATATTGCGGTTGCCCGCGCCGATTGCCAGTGGTCCGGCCACGGCGCGCAGCGGGCCGCGCCGGGTCAGCAGCAACGTGCCCGCCTGCAACAGATAGCTTAGGGCGAAGGCCAGCAGCGTCCAGCACGCCACGGCCCATGGATCGCTGCGCAGCGCCGGGTTCAGCGCCGCCATCAACCCCACCACTATGACCGAGAAGGCGAGCACCGATGCGCCATCCAGCGCTTCGGTCTGGCACGGGGTGGGCCGGGGCAAAAAGACATGGCGCAGGGCAAAGCCCAGCCCAGTTGCGCCAAGGATCACGGCCAAGATCCGTAGGGCGGCGAGGGCGATTTCCGAGGCCGGGCCGAGTTGCGGCAGGGCCGCCAGCACCGGCAGGACGGTCAGCGGAAAGGCGGCGGTGCCCAGCACCATCAGCTGCATCATCCGCCCCGCGTCGAGCCGCATCAACAGGGCGAGGTTCACGCTGCCCGTCAGCGCCGGGGCCGCCGCGGCGAGGGTCACGGCCAGTGCCGCAGGGGTCTGCCCCAGCCCGGCCAGCACGAAGCCCCCCAGCAGCAGCAGGGGCAGCAGCGTCTGCAAGGCCAGCACCGAGGCCAGCCCCCAGATGAGATCGCGCACTGCACCAAGGGCCGCGCGGTGCCCGATCCTGAGCGCGGTGATCGTCAGCAGGGCCGCCACCATCTGCGGCAACCACCCGGCCAGCGCCGCCGCAAGGCTGGGCAGGGCCAGCCCCGCCAGCAGCCCGACGATCAGGTAGGCCCGCGCATGGCGCGAGGCCAGTCTCAGCATATAGCGCATGGCCCTTCACCGCTAAACCGGTGCGCTGCGCAGGTTTTCGGGCAGCCATGTGGCCACTTCGGGGAACCAGATCAGGACGAAGACCATGAAGACCATAATCGCGAACATCGGCAGCGCGGCCTTGGTGATATAGCCCATCTCGTGGTTGGTCATGCCTTGCAGCACGAAGAGGTTAAAGCCAATCGGGGGGGTGATCTGCGCCATTTCAACGACCACGACCACGAAGATACCGAACCAGATCAGATCGATGCCCGCGCTGCGCACCATCGGCTCGACCACCGCCATGGTCAGCACGACCGAGGAGATGCCGTCGAGGAACATGCCCAACACGATGTAGAAGACCAAGAGCGCCATCAGAAGCTCGAAGCGCGACAGCTCCATCGCGGCGATCCCATCGGCCAGCGCGCGGGGCAGGCCGGTGAAGCCCATCGACAGTTTCAGGAAGGCCGCGCCCGCAAGGATCAGTGCGATCATGGCCGATGTGCGCATCGCCCCCATCAAGCTCTCGCGGAAGCTGTGCCAGTTCAGCGAGCCTTGGAACAGCGCCAGCGTGAGGGAGCCGATGACGCCGATGGCCGCCGCCTCGGTCGCCGTGGCAAAGCCGAGGTACATAGACCCGATCACGACCGTGATCAGCGCAAAGACCGGCAGCAGGAAACGCGAATTGCGCAGCTTTTCGCCAAAGCTCATCCCGGACTCCGCATCGGGGTTCCAGTCCTTCGACAGCATGCTGGTGACGGCGACATAGCCCATGAACATCAGCGCGAGCAGCAGGCCGGGCAGGACGCCCGCGAAGAAGAGTTTGGTGATGCTTTCGTTCACCGTGACACCATAGACGATCAGCGCCAGCGACGGCGGGATCATCAGCCCCAGCGTGGCCGCACCCGCCAGCGTGCCGATGATCATCTTTTCAGGATAATTGCGCGCGCGCAGTTCGGGGATCGACATCTTGCCTACGGTGGTCAGCGTCGCGGCGGAAGAGCCCGAGACGGCGGCAAAGACCGTGCAGCCGACGATATTGGTATGCACCAGCCCGCCCGGCAGTTTCGCGAGCCAGGGCGACAGCCCGCGGAACATGTCTTGCGATAGCCGCGTGCGGTAGAGGATTTCGCCCATCCAGACAAAGAGCGGCAGCGCGGTCAGCGTCCAGCTTGAGGAACTGGCCCAGATCGTGGTGATCATGGCGTCGCCCACGGGGCGGGTGGTGAAAAGCTCCATCCCGACCCAGGCCACGCCCATCAGGGCGAGGCCAACCCAGACACCGGTGCCGAGGAGGAAGAAGAGAACGATCAGAAACAGGGTAATGGCATAGATCTCGGTCATGGCGTCATTCCCCGAAGCTTTGATCGACAAGGTCGCGGGTGACGCGGTGGTCGCCCTTGAAGATGAGGTGCAAAAGATTGTCCGTCAGCGCGATGGCAAGGATGCCGCCGCCGATGACCATGACGGATTGCGGAATCCAAAGGGCCGTAGCGTCTTGGTCTTGGCTGACTTCGTGGAACTTCCACGACCAGTAGACGAACCAATAGGCGTAATAGGTGAAATACCACGCGACCGCCGCCGCCACGGCGAAACACCAGATATCCAGCAGCCGCTTCCCGCCCGCGCTCAGCGCGTTAAGCAGGATCGACACGCGGATATGCGAGCCGCGGTTGAGCGCATTGGCGAAGGCAAGGAAACTGGCCCCGGCCATGGCATAGCCCGCATAGCTGGCAGCGCCCGGAAAGACATTGCCAGTCCAACGGGCGACCATCTGGGCCACGATCAAGGTAAGGATGGCCACCAGACAGAGCGCGGCAAGCGCCCCCGCCCCGGTATATAGCCCGTCCAATAGTCTGCGCAGCGCCTTCATGCGGCTCTCCCTCCGTCAAATCATGCCCGGGCATGAGAACGGCGGCCCGGGTGACGGGCCGCCGCAGGTTTCGTGATTATTGCATCGCCTTGTAGTCGTCGACGATCGCCTGACCGTCTTCGCCCGCGGCTTCGAGCCATTCTTGCGTCATGGTCTCACCCACTTCGCGCAGGCCGGACATCAGCTCTTCGCTGGCAGGCTCCACGTTCATGCCGCCTTCGCGCAGCCCGTCATAGGTGAACTGGGTGTAATCCTTGGACGCTTGCAGCCCCCGCTCTTCGGCCTCGGTCGCGCAGGTGGTGATCGCCTCTTTGTTCGCGTCCGAGACTTCGGCCCAGACATCGGCGTTGATCATCACATAGTTGCGCGGCAACCATGCGTCGACTTCGTAGAAATGCGTGAGGCTTTCCCAGACCTTCTGGTCATAGCCGGTGGCCCCTGACGAGATCATCGATTCCGCGACACCGGTGGCGAAGGCTTGGCTGACTTCGGCGGCCTCGATGGTGACGGGCGACATGCCGGTCAATTCAGCCAGACGCGCGGTGGTGTTGTTGTAAGAGCGGAACTTCACGCCCTTCATGTCTTCGACCGAGTCGACTTCCTTTTTGAAGTAAAGCCCTTGGGGCGGCCATGGCACGTTATAAAGCAGGACGAGGTTCTGCTCTTCCAGCACGGATTCAACCTTGGGCTTGGCGGCTTCCCAAAGCTGCGCGCTCGCCTCGAAAGAGGGCGCGAGGAAGGGGATGGAGTCAAAGCCGAAGACCGCGTTCTCGTTCTGGTGGCCAGAAAGCAGACGCTCGCCGATCTGAACCTGACCGGTCTGGATCGCGCGTTTGATGTCGGCCCCAGCGAAAAGTGCGCCGCCTGGATGCACAGTGATCTCGATCTCGCCGCCGGTGGCTTCGGTCACGCATTCGGCGAATTGCACGCCGTTCTCGGAATGGAAGTTCGAGGCCGAATAGGCCATCGGCATGTCCCATTTCTCGGCCGCGAAGGCGGGCATGGCGGTGCCGAGTGTCAGGGCGGTCATCGCCGCGCCGGCCATCAGTCTTGCTGTCAGTGTCATTTGGTTTCTCCCTTGTTTGTTTGCGTGCGCGCTTGGCGTTATCTGTCAAAGCGCTGGGGGTGATACGGGGTCAGATCCGTGTTTGGCGGCTGCCCCGTGATCAATCCGGCGATCAGGCGGCCCGTTTTCGGCCCGCCCGTCAACCCGATGTGGTGATGCCCGAAGGCGGTATAGACCCGGCTCGTCCCGATCTGCCCGATCAGGGGCAGCGAGTCGCTGGGGGCGGGTCGGTGCCCCAGCCATTCGATCTCTTCCTCGGCGGTGAGGTTGGGAAACGCGGCCTTGGCCTGACGGCGCAGCAGCGCCAAGGGCGCTTTGGATGCGCCCGCCTCTAGCCCGCCGAATTCGACGATCCCGGCGCAGCGCAGCCCCTCGGCCATGGGCGTGGCGACAAATTTGCCCGCCGCCATCATGGTGGGGCGCGATGGGCCGCCCTCGGCATCCTTGAAGACGATGTGGTAGCCGCGTTCGGACTCCAGTGGCACATTGATCCCAAGCTTGCGCATGAGCGGTTTCGACCAGACACCAGTCGCCAGCAGCACGTCATCGCAGGGCAGGGGGCCTTGGTCGGTGATGACCGAAGTGACCTCCTCGTCGGCGATCGCCACGTCCTGCACCTCGGCCTGCCGGATGGTGCCGCCCATCCCCTCGAAAGCCTTGGCCAGCGCCCGGACATAACCGCCGGGGTCGGCGATGAAACCGTGGTCGGCCAGCCGTGCGATGCAGGTGATCTGCGGCCCATAGGCCGGGTCGAATTCCCTGACCGCGCCGCCTTCGATGATTTCCGGCTCGAAACCCGCCTCGCGGCGCAGCGCCCAGGTGTAGGCCTCAGCCTCGAAGGCCGCGCGGTTGGTATAGGCAAAGCAGTAGTCGCTGTCGCGGACCCAATCCTCCAGCCCCAGATCGGCGCAGAGGGCTTTGTGCTGCGCCACGCTGTCGCTCACGATGGGCACCAACCCGGCAGAGATGCGACGGGTATCGCGGTCATTGGCGTGGGCCATGTAGCGGCGCAGCCATGGCAGCAGGCGGGGCAGATAGGGCCAGCGCAGGAACAGCGGGAATTCGGGGTCGCGCAGCATGCCGGGCGCTTTGCGCAGCAGGCGCGGCCCGGTCACCGGCGCGACGCCCGCCGCCGCCAGTACGCCACCGTTGCCATGCGACGTGCCGCGCCCCGGCTCGGCCCGGTCGACGAGCGTTACCTCCGCCCCGGCGCGGCGCAGCCAGATCGCAGCAGAGACGCCGACGATCCCGGCGCCGATAACGACGACATGCTGGCTCATGGGTGGCGGCTTTCGATTTCGCGTTGGGTCATGGCTTGTTTCCTTTGGGGCATCTTTTACACAAAAAATCATCACGTCAACAAAATGCTGATAAAATGTCATCGTTAGGGTTTCGCTTGTCTCGCCCTGCCCGCAAAGGCACCCTGCGCCCAAACGGAGGGCATATGACAAACGAGACGGGCGCGCGGCTGGGAATCCTCATGCTGGACACGCGGTTTCCCCGCATTCTGGGGGATGTCGGCCATGCGGGCAGTTGGGACTTCCCGGTGCGCTATGCGGTGGTGCCGGGGGCCACGCCTGAAGCGATCGTGTGCGACGATATCGACCCCTTTGTGCAGGCTTTCATCGCCGCGGGGCGCGACTTGATCGCCGAAGGCTGCACCGGCATTGCCACCACCTGCGGCTTCTTGGCGCTGATCCGGCCTCGCCTCGCCGAAGCGCTGGGCGTGCCTGTCGCTGCCTCGGCGTTGGAGCAGGCGGCGCAGATCGCGGCCTGCCTGCCGCCGGGGCAAAGGGTGGGCATCTTGACGATCTCCGCCGCCACGCTTTCGCCCGCCCATCTGCGCGCGGCGGGGGTGCCCGAGGGCAGCCCGGTGGTGGGGATGGAGGGCAGTAGTTTCGCCCGAACGATCCTCGGCAATCTGCCCAACCTCGACGTGGCGCAGGCACGAGCCGAGATGGTGCAGGCGGCGCAGCGGTTGGTGGAGGCCCACGCGGATGTCGGGGCGATCCTTTTGGAATGCACGAATATGGTGCCATATGCCTCCGACATCGCGGCGGCGAACGGGCGGCCCGTGCATTCGATCCACAGCTATCTCAACTGGTTTCACGCAGGGCTGCTGCCGCCCCGTTTCGGCTAATGTGGCACGCGCAGCCAGCCGTCGGTGAAGCTGACCCGGCTCACCCCAGCCAGCGGGAGGAGGCGGTGCAGCTCTGCCTCGAAGGCCGCTTGCCGGCCCTTGCCCCAGCGAACCCCGCGTTCCGGCCAAAGCGCGGTGACGTGCAAGACGTCCAGATCGCGATGCGCCTTCATATCGACCCGTCCCACCAGCCTGTCGCCCTGTAGCAGCGGAAAGACATAGTAGCCGTATTCGCGCTGCGCCTCGGGCACGAAGACCTCGATCCGGTAGTCGAAACCGAAAAGCCGAGCGGCGCGTTTGCGGTCGCGCAGGGCGGGGTCGAAGGGGCTGAGCACCCGGAGCCGTTTGGGCGGTTCGCGGGTAAGGGCGGGGTCATCGGCCCAGCCGGGGCGGGCAAAGGCGGGGCGCAGGCTGCCGTTGGCGGCCTCAATGTCGATCTCCTCCAGCCGCCCCGCGGCTTGTTCTGCCGCGCACCAGCCGCGCGCCTCGGCGGGGGAGATATGGGCCCAGAAGGCGGCCAATTCCCCTGCCGTGGCAAAAACCAAGCGCGCCAGCGCCTGATCGCAGCACCAGTCGATCGTCTGCTCTATGTCGGGGGCATGCGCCGGGTCGCGCAGCGCGGCGGGGACCACCTGCTCGGTCAGGTCATAGCGCTTGCGAAACCCCTCGCGCCCGGTCACGGCCAGCGCGCCGCTGCGCCACAGATATTCCAGCGCGGTTTTCGACGGATGCCATTGCCACCAGCCCCCGCTGCTGCGCGGCTCGTCGCGGCCCACGTCGGATGAGGTGACGCTGCCCTCGGCCCGGACCTGCGCGAGCACGTTTTGCATCTGTGTTTCGAAGTCGTGCCGCTGCCAATCCTTCCAGCGGCCCAGCAGCTTGGCCGCATCGCGGGTTCGGCGCAGATGCCATTGCGGGTAGAATTCCATCGGGATGACGGCGGCGTCATGGGTCCAATGCTCAAACAGCGCCCGGTCTTTCTCATAAAGCCGCTTAAGCGCAGCGGGGCGATAGCGCGGACGGCGGGCGAACAGGATCAGATCATGCGCCCGCGCCACCGTGTTGATGCTGTCGAGCTGCACAAAACCCAGATCATGGATCAGCTTGAGCAGTGCCGCGCCCTTGGCCGGGCCCTGCGGCGGGTCCGACAACAGGTGACGCGCCAGAAACAACCGCCGCGCGGCGGCATTGGCGAGCCTTGGGCGGCTCACCCCTGACGGCGGCGGCGCAGGGTATCGCCCAGCGACAGCGTTGGCGTCAGGGTGATCTGGGTCTGCATTTCCGGGTCCGGCTCGGGCTGGGTCTGGTTGAGGATGATCCGCGCCGCCGCCTGACCGATCTCGTTCCGGCAAGCGTCCATCGTCGCCAATTGACGCGGCAGACCTTGCAGCAGTTCCACGTTGTTGAACCCGGCAAGGCCGATCTGCCCGGGAATGTCGATGCCTTGGTCGATCAGATGCAACAGCCCGCCCGCGCCGATCATGTCATTGGAATAATAAAGGAAATCAAGGTCAGGCGAGCGTTTCAGCATCTCCTGCGTCATCTCGCGCCCTTTGGCCAGCGCGGAGCCGCCGGAGTAAAAGGCCCGGTCTTCGATCTCGACCCCCGCCTTAGCGAGCCCTTCGGTAAAACCTTCAAACCGTTTGCGCGCACGGTGGTCGAGGGGCATTTTCGTGCCCATGAAGCCAATCCGCTCATAGCCCTCGCGCAGGATTGCCTGCGCCATCTCGCGCCCGGCGCGGCGGTGCGAAATCCCCACCATCGCATCGACGGGTTTGCCATCGGTGTCCATGATCTCGACCACCGGAATTCCCGCATTGCGCAGCATAGCCCGGGTGGCATCGGAATGCTCCAACCCCGCGATGATCACCCCCGAGGGCCGCCATGAGAGCATCTCATAAAGCACCCGCTCTTCCTTCTCGGGCAGGTAATCCGTCACCCCCACGACCGGCTGCAGCGGGGTGTCTTCGAGCACCTGATTGATGCCGTTCAGGACTTCGGGAAACACCATATTGCCCAGCGACGGGATCACCACCGCCACAAGGTTCACGCGCTGGCTGGCCAGCGATCCGGCGATCTGGTTGGGCACATAGCCAAGCGCCTTGGCGGCGGCGAGAACGCGGTTGCGGGTGGCCTCCGACACGTCGCCGCGTTTGCGCAGGACGCGGCTGACCGTCATCTCGGAAACGCCGCAAGCATCGGACACATCACGCAGGGTCAACGGGCGTTTGGGGGGTGTGGTCAATTTGGTTTTCCTGTTTGCCTCACCCATAGGTAGCGCGAAGCGGGAGGCGCGATCAAGCATTGCCGCAGCCCTGCGGCGAGGCGCAGTTATTCGGTTGCCAATCTGCCGATGACATCGCCAGACGCTTGCGCTAAACCCAAGCCTGTCGGCCCCGTGGCTCAACTGGATAGAGCAGCCCCCTCCTAAGCGGAGGGTCCGGGGCCGAAAGAAGATGGAGAGACATACGGTTAGGGATAAGGCAGCCTTGCGCGAACCGTGTTCCGAACCGTATGAAGGTGAAAATTAGGCCCCGTGGCTCAACTGGATAGAGCAATCCCCTCCTAAGGGATAGGTTGCAGGTTCAAGTCCTGCCGGGGTCACCATCTTCTCCTTGATTTCACTCGATATTCTGTGCGCGAACCGTGTTCTGGTGGGCTGCGAACCGTCGCCCAGAAAGGCCGAAGCGGGCGATGTTTCCACCGCCCGCTCCAAATTTCTATCGGGTCAACCCGGGCTCACTCAGGAACCAAGATCGGCCAGGCGCGCAGGCCAAACGCTTTCGCGTAGAGGCGCTGCCCGGTCTTCGGACACGTGCGCCAAGGGCGGAACACGTACCGATAACCCGGCGGAGGGGGTGTGTGCTTCTTAGCCATTCCCTCGTTCTCCTTCGGGGCGTATCTTGCCATTTGACCCGAGAAGCGCTATATCGGCCCTTGTCACGGAAGCTGATTTGCGTTTCGGGAGGCTCTGCATCGTCAAGCCCCTGATGCACGATTCAGATTTTCATTTGGAGGCTCGGGCGCAAACCTGAGCCTTCATTCGTTAAGCCCACCCCTTCTTTTGCAGGTCATCGAGGCGGTATCCCGCAGCGGGGCGCGAAACCCCGAAGCGTTGCATCAGGTCCTCCGGGTCATCGAAGGGCGAGATGTGCTGGATGGGCATGAGCAGCGTGCTGGCGAAGCGGTTGGCCTGTTTCTCCGCCGACCGGAACGGCTTGAGCCGTTCGGTAGACAGCGCCCGCGCCAGCGGCTTTTCAGCGTCGGTGTGCAGGAGAAGGTGGCCCAGCTCGTGGGCAAACGTGAACCGGGCGCGTACCCCGCCGGTGCAGGCTTCGTCATACACGTCCTCGCGGATGCGGATGAACTTTCCCTTCGGGCAAGTCAGCCCTTCGGCACCGTCCATCTCCGCGTGAGTGCAGATTTCAAAGCTGATCTCCTCGAACCGGTTGGCCAGCAATTTCTCGACCACATCGACCACGGGGAAGTAAGGCACATCCACGAGCCGGAAGCTCTCGCGGACGCTGTCTGCGGCGGCGTCCACCTGCGCCCAGCTCATCGCCGGAGCCCTGAAATCGTACATGTCGTTCATCAGTCTCCGTCTCCCTTGCGCAGGATTGCGAGAATTTTCTCCAGCTCATCAGGGGACAGGGCGTCCATTTTGGAGCTCATCCGGCGGGCCATCAGCCCAGCGGCATCGCGCTCCAGAGGCGTGCGGGCCTCAACCGTAAATGCCTTCCGCGACCGGTCTGCGGCCCGGCGCAGGGCGTTGGCTGCATCACCGGCGAGCTGGTAGGCGGCGATGACAAGCTCTTCGAAGCCCGAGGGCGGGCTTTTGGAGCCGCGCTCCACGGCAGAAATGAAGGCCGACGATTTCTCAAGACGTTGGGACATGTCGTACAGGCGTTCATCCCTATCAATTCGCAGTTTCCGCAGCTCCTTTCCGATCTCTGTGGTCATAGTGGTTGCTCCTCACGGGTTGGTCTTCATCAATATGTGGTAGAGCCGCGCCCCTGTCAACCTGCGTGGTTAATAATTTCTTCCGATCAGGTTCGGCGGCTTCGCCCGCGCGGTTTCTCACCTGTACCGGGCGAGTGCAACAAGAATATCAGCCACCCCGAAAAGGTCACGCCGGAGCCGTCCGACGCGGCCCACAGGGCCACGCGCTTCCGTCCACCGGAAGCGCCACCCTTTGGACGGTCGGTTTCGGGGTCAGTGCCGGGGATAGGGCCGCTGGGACTTCTCGGGGGTCCTGCCGTCAACGTACACGTCGATGATCTTGAGCCCGTTCGGGCCGATGCTCTCAACCACCTCGGCATCATCGTCAGCGCCGTAGACGTTCACGGTTGTCTTCTGGCTCTTCACGGGCGCGGAACCGGTGGCCGCCTCGCTGCGGACGGTCGCCTGCCTCTCCGGCTGCGGCGGCGCGAGCGGGACGCGCTGGGCGTCCGGGACCATGAAGCTTCCGCCGGTCGCAAACCCGAGGCCCAAGGCGGACCCGAGAGCGGAGAGCAGCGGCGCGACAACCTGCTGCTGGATCAGGAGCCGGGCGAGGTCGGCAATCAGGCGGTCGATCATGTCGCGGAAGTCCAGCTTGCCGTCCCGGACCCACGACACAAGTGCGTCCTCCGCCCCCTTGAAGGTCCCTGTAAGCAGGTCCTCCATCGTCTGGGCGGCGTCCTCGATGTCGCGGACCACCTTTAGGAAACCACGCTCCACCCCGGCGGCAAGGGTGGTCTGGGCGTCTAGGAACTCAATCCGCAGGTCCCGGTATGCGTCGCGGTACTGGTCAATGGTGATTCGCCCGGAGGCAAGGAGGGCGTCCAGCGCCCGGAGGCCCTCGCGGTACTCGACCGCCGCGCCGCCGATCTCATCCAGCATGTCCACCTGTCGGCTCAGTGCTGCCGCCATCGCCGCGCCGCCCGTCGCGGGGGCGCTGGGGATGGCAGGGGCCGCCGGGAGGAGCCCGGGCGAGGTCTGGCCGGGGGCCTGTCGCCCCTCGGCAATCTCGCGGGCGCGCTCCATCACGCCCCCGACCGCCCCGCCGATGTAGTCGGTGCCCATCGCGGCGGCCATCTCGGCAGAGACAACAGCGCCCAAGTCGCGGGCCGCGCCGGTCACGGGGAGCCGGAGCCCGCTCAGGTCAATCTGGAAGCGGTCCAGCAGGGGCGTGGCGGGGTTCCACCCGGTGTACTCCTCGACCAGCTTGCCGAAGCCCTCCACGCCGGAGCGCATCCGCGCAATGGCGGCCTCCACGGCGTCGATCAGGGAGTTGACGAGGGAGGCCCCGAGGTCGCGCATCGCCGGGACGAACAGGCCCCAAGCGGCGGCCACGGCGCGGTAGGCCCCGACCCACAGGCCGATGTTGGTGTTTGCGGCGTCCCGGGCGAAGCTAACCACGGCCCCGACTGCGGACACGATCCCATCCAGCAGGTCGCCCAAGCCTTCAGAGACGCGGGACAGGCCGGTGCGCCAAGCCTCCCCTAGCCCCTCGACCGCGCCGCCGATGTAGCCTTGGGCGAGGGAGAACACCGCCCGGAACACGTCCCCGAGGCTCACCACCCCGTCTGCCGTCACGGTGATGCTGTCCCGGAAGGCGTAGAGGCCAGCTAGCGCCGCCGCGACAAGGGTGAACGGCCCGCCGAATGCGGCGAACAGAGCCCAAGCAGACCGGACGGCCCCCTGCACGACCTTCAGCGCCGCGCCCAAGGTGGCGGCTGCCCCCGAGGATGCGCCAAGCGCCCGCTCAAGTGCGATGGCCTCGGACGCGCGGAAGGCGAACACCCCGGCGAACCGGGCCGCCGCTGCGATGGCTGCGGCCTTCGCCACCGCGTCTAGGCTGTAGGCCACGGCCACAAGGCCCCGTGCGACCATCTCGCTCAGGCCGGTTGCCGCGCTGGCTTCTCCAACGAGGCGCAGCAGGGCGTTGCCGAGGACGGTGGAAGCCTCCGCCACTGTGGGGGAGAGCTGGGCGAACTCGCGGGCCAGCCCCGGCGCTGCCCTCCGCAGCGCTCCGGTGACGGCATCGGCGGTGAGCTGGCCGTCCTGTGCCAAGCCCCGGAGGGCGGAGAGCGGGACGCCCAGCCCGTCCGCAATGGCCTGCGCTAGGCGGGGCGTGTTCTCCATGATGCTGTTGAATTCGTCGCCCCTCAGGACGCCCGACGCGAGCGCCTGCCCGAGCTGCACCAGCGCGGCGGCGGAGGACTGGGCGTCTGCGCCCGACATGGCGACGGCCTGTGTGACCGCCTCTGTCATGTCGAGAAGCTCGCGCTGCCCCAGCCCGAGGGTGCGGACGCTGCGAGCGAGGCGCGCGTACAGGTCCACCGTGGCGGCGTAGCTCTGCCGGGTCCGCTGCGCAGACCGGAACAGGGCGTCATTCACCGCTGCGAGGTCCTCGGCACTGTCGGTCACGAGGCGGAGCCGGTTGGTCAGGAGGGTGTAGGTGTCGGCCTGCCGGAGAAGCTCCCCGGCGGTCAGGCCCAGCCCCGCCGCGCTCAGGGCGCGGCGGAGGAAGTCGGCGCTCCGGCCCGCTGCCTGGGCGGAGGCCCCGAGGTTGCGCCTGACGACCCGCTCCCCGCCCTGCGGGATGACAATGTCCAAGCGTTCGGTCGCCATGCGCAGCCCGCGTTCAGTGGATGGTGGGGCTCGGGAGGCGGAGCCACCCGAGGTCCGTGGTTGCGCAGAACCAGCCAAAGGCCCGGATCACGTCCCGGGAGTGGCGCTGGATCAGGTGCGGCGGGGCGTCCTCCGGGCGGCGTACAGCGTCCACCCACGTCTCGCGGGTCTGGCTGTCGTGGCGCATGGAGAGCATCCCCACCAACGCGCCCAAGGTGGCGCGGGGCACCCCGTAGAGCCGGGCGAACCGGCACACGTCAGGCGGGGTCGGCCAGCGGTCGGGGTTCGCCTCCTCCGCCCAAGTCAGCAGCGCCATGTGGGCGCGCTGGACCCGGCGGGGGAACAGGTCAGGGTACGCGGCGGCGATGGTCTCGGGGTTCATCACGCCCCCCGAGCCGGGCCGCTGTAGGCATCGCCCACGACCGTCCCTTGGATCAGCGCCGGTTCAAAGCCTCCGGCGGCGGCGGTCGCCACCTCGGTCGCATCGTACCCGGCGAAGGGCGTGTTCATCCGGGGCGCAAGGGCGTTGGCAGCGGCGATGGCGGCGGCTGCGTCTGCGGCCTCGACCAGAGCGCCGTGCATCCCGGCGGTGTTCTTCAGGTGGTCCGCCCCCTTCGGGCGGCTTACAAGGTAGAGCGGCATCAGTTGGCCTCCTTCTGGCTCTTGAGTGCGACCTTCACGCGGTCCAGCGGGTTGACCCGCCCGCGTTCAAACTCGCGGTTGGCGACGATTGCGCGCTGGGCGGCATTGCGGACGGCCTCGACGGCTGCCTGCACGGCCCGGGTCTCCTCGCCCACGAGGCGGTCGGCCAAGTCGGCAGGGGAGAAGGGACGGTCACGCCGGGGCATCCGCTCGCACACCGCGCAGAGGGCGGCCCCAAGGACCGCGTTCTTGGTGGCGACGGCGAACGTGGCGATGTTCATCAGCTGCGCCGGGCCGGAGCCCGCAAGCTGCGCCTCAAAGTTGGTGCGTTCGGTGGTGCCCAGACCGGCCCGGGCGAGGACGGCCTGTGGCGAGGCAAAGAGCGCGGCTGTGGTGCGGGTGGTGTCCTCCGCCGCCTTCAGCTCCTTCAGCATCTCCCACCGGCGGTCGGTGCTGTTGGTCACAACCTCCTTGCGGGCCTTGGCCTCAGCCTTGCGCGCGGCCTCTGCCTGCGCCTCGGGCGGGAAGTCAGCCCGGGCGAGGCTGTCGGCGGCCTCGCGGCCCCGCGTGGCGATGCCAGCGGAGAGGGTGTCAATGGTCTGGCCGAACTTCTCGGCGCGGCGGCTCACGACTGCTGCGAAGTCGATCACCTCCGCCTTGCCCATCGGGGGCGCGGTCAGATCGGGGATTGCTGTGCCTTCGGGGATGTGTGCGGGCTCGGGCATGGGGTCTCCTTTGATGGTCGCCGCCGTGCCTGAGCGCCTTGCTCGGTGCGCGCCCTCCAGCGGGCGGCGTTTGTCCTAGGGAGACTATATCTTGAGCCCCATGCGGCTCAGAGCGCTATTCGTTGTTGTCGAGCCAGAAGGCCCAGGGCGTCCCGCCGCTCTCGCCATGCGGGACCCGGCCCGCGCGGGCGGACGTGCTGGGAAGGTGCGCCTCGGGCTCCTCCGCCACCATCGCCACGGCGTACCCCACCACGATTGCCGGGGCGTCCGTAACGATGGCAGCCACGGCTCTCCGGTTCGGGTAGTTTGCCGGCGGCTTCCAGCGGTCCTCCACCCGGGCGGTGTAGCCCATGCGGGAGAGGAGCCCGGCGGCGTTCTCATAGACGTGGAAGGTGGTTTCAGCGCTCATGGGCGGGAAGATACCGCCGCGCGGTGCGCAACGCGCGGCGGAACTATTGTTGTCAGTCACCGCGCCGGGCCTCCCGCACCACCTCGCCCTCAATGGTGTTCGCCTCGCGCTCGCGCTGCTCCGCAAGGAACTCCTCCACGCTCTGGCGCTGCGGGACCACGAGGACGCCGCCGCTGTTCACGCTCAGGTTCAGGTTCGCCTCAAGCGCCTCGCCCTCGCGGTACTGGTGCCGGGCCTTCAGGAGGAAGATGTTGGCGACGATGTTGCCGTCATCGGCGGCGGTGCGGAGGTTGCTCACGAGCTGGTCATGCTCGCGAGCTAGGCCCCGGTGGTATGCGTCGTCAACCTCGGGCTGGCGGTCGCGGCAGGACTTGAAGGCGTCCTTGCTCATGCCGAGGGCGCGGGCAATCGTGGCGACGTGGCAGCCGCGCCCGGCCAGCTCCTCGACTACGGCTAGGCCAAGCTCGGTCACGTGCCAGTGGGATCGGCCCAACTCCCCGGAGCCGGGCGGCACGAGGCGGGCGGGAAGGTCTCTGTTGTCGGTCATGGCTCGGCAGCCTCCTTGTCGTACTCTTTGCAAATGCGCTGGCTTAGGCCCTTGCCGCAGCGCAGCTCTCGGGCAATCTTGTCCATCCCCATGCCGCGAGCCCGAAGCGCCCGGATGGAGGTAATCAGGGCGTCAGACGCCGGGGGCCGCCCGATCTGCGATCCACGCGCCCGGGCACGCTCTATCCCCGCCTTGGTGCGCTCTACGATCATGGCCCGCTCGAACTCCGCGAACACGGCGCTCATCTGCATCAGCGCCCGGCCCGCCGGGGTCGATGTGTCCACGCCCTGCTGCTCAAGGATCAGGTCCACCCCGAGGGCGCGTAGGGTGTCAAACAGTGCGACAAGCTGCGTCAGGGACCGCCCAAGGCGCGACACGTCCCAAGCAAGCAGGATGTCGAACCGGCGGCGCGCGGCGTCCTTCATCATCCGGTCCATCCCGCTGCGCGAGGGGCTGGCCCCGGACGCGGTGTCCACATACTCCTCCACGATCTGGAAACCGGCCCTCTCCGCCACATCCCGGAGCCTTAGAAGCTGGTTGTCAGGCGTCTGGCCTCCGGTGCTCACCCGGGCGTAGATCGCGGCGCGGCGCTTCATGTTGTGGTTCCCCCGTTCATTCTGTCCATATGTAGAACGTACCGTGAACGCTGTGGGGCGGTCTACCCCGTAAACGTTCGGCTAGGGGGTTGCCTCGGGCCGGGTCCTGCGAGCCCATCGGCGCTGGCTTCCGACCGGCCATTCCGGGATGGCCTTTTCGGGGTGGCTGGTTCCGGCCCAGATCGGCGGCGGCGGGCCGTTGGCGGTCCCTTTTTCCAGAGGCGCAGGACGTGGAGGTGCTGCATCCCTGCACCCCGAGCCCAGAACACCGGCGGCAGGCCGGTCCGGGGTCGGTCCGGGACCGGTCCAAGGTCCGCAGTTGCGTAAGCGCCAGCGCCGCCACGGTTTTCCGGGGCCGGTCCGACCGGTCCGGGGTATCTGCGACTTAATTAGAGGAAATCAGACAGAGAGGGGATAAGGAGACACATACAGAGAGCACAATAGGCGGTATCCCGGACCGGTCGGACCGGCCCCGCTAAGTGTCTGTTTTTCTGGGCAAGCAGCCCGGGGCGATCCCGGACCGCTATCCCAGACCGGCTCAGAAGGGAGTTTCATCCCGGTACGTTCCGGCACCGATGCCCGCCCGCAGGGCGATGCCCTTGAAGCCGGGTTCGCGGCCCGGCCTCGGCCCCTTCCCGTCGCGGACCTGTCCATCCATGGCACTGTACAGGTCCCGGGCGAACACCGTGGCATTGCTGAGGTAGTCCTGCCCCATGTTGTCGCGATGCCACTCACGGAAGGCGGCGAACAGGCGGTCCTTGGCAACCCATCGGTCTGCCCCGACCTCGCACCATTCACGGGCGAATGCGGGGATCGGGGAGGACAGGTCAGACATCTGCATGGCAACGGCGGAACCTGCCTGTGGCTGCGTGATCCGCCCCCTCTGCCGCACGCGCCGCCAGCCCTCAACCGCCCAATTCAAGATCCCGGGAAGCTCGCCCATCAGCGCTGCCGTCAGGCCTGAATCCTCGCGCCCGAAGAAGCTCTGCCGCATAGGCAGGACGATGAAGCGTGACACCAGCGCCCCCGAGCGGTCCGCAAACCTCGGCACCTCGTTCGTCATCACCACGAACCGCGCCCGCAGCGTGACCTCCACCGCCTTCTTGTGCTTCCGGTTGACGCTCACCCGGTCCTCCCCGGTGATGCGCAGCAGGTTCTCAGCCACCGCCGCCTCGTCGGTCCGCCCGCTAAGGCGCATGTCGGAGACGATGGCAAGTTGCTTCGCCAGCAGCGGTTCAAGGCCGAAGTCGCTGCGCCCGAAGCTGTTCAGCGACGGTGCCACGGTGTTCGCCTCACCCACCAGCTTGCCCATGATCCTGCCGATGGTGCCCTTGCCCGAGCGCTTTGGGCCGGGGATCAGAAGCGCCTTCTGCAAGCTCGTGTCGGGGGTCAGGAGGTAGCCCATGAACTCCTGTAGCGCCTCAATGCAGTCGGCCTCATCCTCATCGGGCCAGACCTCCCGGAGGAAGGAAAGCCACCGCGCGGGCTCGGGTGCGTCGGGGTCATGGGCGAAGTCCAGCGCGTTGCGGGTGAACAACTCAGGCGTGGCCGGGAGCAGGTCCCCGGTCGGCAGGTGAAGCAGGCCCGAGCGGGTCGGTAGCAATTCCAGCGGGTCGGGGCCAGAGCGCCCGTCAAGCCAGCGCGGCGGCTCCTCGCGCGACGGAGGCAGGTGTGTAACCGCCTTCAAGGCGTCGATGGCCGCAGAAACGACCTCGGGCTTGAGGCGGAACGGGTTCACGTTCCCGTCTTTGTCCTCGACGCGGCAGCTCTCTAGGAATGCCCATGCGGTGGCTCTGATCGTGTCGTCGGCCACGCCAACATATGCCGCGCCGTCCCAGTCCAGAAACTCCTGATGGTGGTGCTTCAGGTGCGGTGCGCGGGCATCTCGCATCGCCCTTGCCCAATCCATTGCGCTGCCGTGTAAGATCGGCCCGGGGCGGGGCTGCGCTTCAAGTGCCCGCTGGATCTGGCGGTCAGCGTAGGTCTCCGGCTTGGGCTGTTCAAGGACATGGGCGCTGACCGCATAGTCCGGGTCAAGGATGATGGCCTTCATCACCTCCTCGGAAAGGTCGGCCCGGATCATGTCGCAGAGGACATGGAACACGAGGTCCGACCGATCTGCCCAGCGGCCCGGTTCGTCCGGGTCCTGCCCGTTGGCAATCAGGGCGGTCAGGCGAGGCGGCAAGCTCAGAGCCTCCAAGTCCACGTCAGTTGCAGCGACGTAGCCCTGCGATACAGCCTTTGTGCCGCGCACGGGCTTTGCCGCAGCCACTTGCGCCTCGGGGAAGTCGGCCAGCCGGTAGGTGCGCGACCATTCCGCATCCACGACACTTGCGACCCGGGCAACACGCCCCTTCTGGCGCTTCTTCTCGTTGGGCCAGTTCACGGTTCCGGGAAGGCGCATCAGGCGGTCGATGTTGTGGCAGGCGTCGGCTTGTAGGTCCGCCTCAATCCTCAGGTTCCGGTTCTCGATGGACGCGGGGTCCCCATCCAGCGGAACGGGCTCCTCCACCTTCCAGAAGGCTTGGTATCCGCCGCCGCTGTCCACGATGGCCGTGGGCGTGGGGCTGTAGGCTCGGAGGACCCTCAGCGCCCGCTCGCGCTCTGCCTCCAGCTCCTCGCCCGGGCGAGGGTCCACGTCCACATGCAGGCCGGTCGCGGCGGCGAGGCCCGTCTTCTTGGGCTTGCTGGTCACCGGACCGAGGGTCTCGTTCACCGTGAAGTAGAGGTTCCAGCGACCGCCGCTGTGATCTTGGACCCACTGCCGGACTTCACCGGGGTCGGTCAACGTCACGGTCTGCGTTCCGCCGCCCTTGACTGAGATGGCAGTCAGGACCCAAGGCCCACCCGGACGCCAACCCTCAAGGAAGGCCACGGCCTCCTCGGGCTTCGGCAACAAGTCTCCGGCCTCGCCCCGGCCACCCCCGCCCGCTATACTCGGGTCACAGGGTTGATGATGGCGGTTCTGTTCAAGGGTCCTGTCTTCCTGAGCGCCCCCGGTCCCCCGGCTGGGGGCGTTTCCTTTGTCCATCGCACTCATTCGACCGCACCCCCGGCTTCAACCCAGGCACGCACGTCTTCAGCGCGGTAGCGGATGCTGTGGCCCACCTTCAGGAACGGCGGCCCGACGCGCTTGGCGCGGTACGCCTCCAGCGACTTGGGCGAGAAGCCGGTCATCTGGGAGACCTGCTCAGCGGTCAGGTACTCGGGGGAGACGGGCACACGCCCGCGCGGAAGGTCACGGAGGATGCGCGCGGTCACGGCCTCCGCGATGGCTTCAATCGTCTGTTGGTCCATTGTCGTCACCAAACAACTGACCGCCTGCGGCGGGCGGTCGGTTCAGTGACAGGCCTATGTGAGTTGTTTGCTCACCTACCGGTTGGCCCGCGCCCCTCGCTCTCGCGGGGCGCTCCCCGTGCGCGGCACCCCCGGTGAGCCGACACGGTTTCCTAGTCTCGCCCCTAAGTTACCCCTTTGGGCGCCAGTTGGGAAACCCTCTTTCTCCCTATTCAACCCGCAATCTTTTGTTGTTCGGGTTCCAGCAGGGCGAAGATCGCGGCGGTCATGCGCTCCTGCTCGGCAAGCAGCGTGTCGAACAGGGCGCGCTCGTGGATGTAAACCCCGTCGATGCCCGGGACGGTGTGGTCCAGCAGGAGACGGGCGTTCACCCGGTCGATGCCCTCGCGCTGGGCAATTGTCCTGTAGGTGTGCCGGAGGATGTGCCCGGTGTCGCTGGGCAGCGCCTTCTCCTTCCAGACCTGCGTTGCGATCACCTCGCCCGTCTTGCTCGACCGGGTGGGGAACAGCCATTCAGACTTCGGGAACAGGACTGCGCCCGTCACAAGGATGCGCTCCACCACCTCGACCATGCGCCCAGACAGGGGCAGGTCGAAGCTCCGGCCCGACTTCATCCGGGGGATGGAGATTGCCCGGTCAGCCGTCCGCACCCAGTCACGGCGCAGGGAGACGAGGGTGCCGGGGCGCAGGCCCGAGAGGAGCCCGAGCGTGTGCATGTCCCGGCGCAGCGGGTTCGGCAGCGCCTGAATCTTCGCCCACCAGTCGGGCAGGTCCTCGGGCATGATGACGCGGTTGCTGGACCGCTCCTTGTTGAAGGTCACCGCCGCCACCGGGTTCCCGGGCAAGGCGTCTGGGTCATCGACCACCTTCAGGGCGAAGTTGTAGGCGGCCCGGAAGTCGCGCAGCGTCTTGTTGGCGGAGGGGCCGCCGTGGTCTCGGGTTATGCGCCGGTGTTCCTCGCGGGCCATGCTGCGCTTGATCTCGGTCAGGGGCGTGTCGGCCCAGCCGGAGAGGTAGCGGTTCAGCCGGTCCAGCATGTTCTCCACCGACCGCTCCGCACAGTCCCGGGCGCGCATGTCGGCAATGTACTCCTCGTACAGGCGGCGCACGGTCCATGTGCCCGCGTCCGCCGCTGGGTCTGCCGCCGGGGCGTTCGGGTCGATGCCGCGCTTGATCTGGTCGATCACCGCCGCCGCCCGGTTCCGGGCCTCCTCCAAGGTCAGCTCCTCGGTGGTGCCCAAGGTGTGGCGGACGGTCTTCACCAGCTTCCGCCGCCCGCGCTGCCCCTGCCAGAGGTCGCGCTGCACCTTGTAGGATTTTCCCGTTTTGTTCACTGCCACCATCAGGCCCGTCACCTTGGCGTCCCGGACTGTCGTGGCCTTCCCCTCGAACTTGAGCCCCTTGATGAGCCCCTCTGTCAGCTTCTCTGGCATCCCGCATCTCCTCTGCGAACCGTGTTCCGCCCGAAGCTCGAACCGTTTCCGAACCGGGTGGGGGTAGGGTTCGCTCGGGCTGTCGGGGGCTAAAGTAGCCTCAAGATGCTGTTTAGGCTAGTGTTTTAAGGGATGGCGCGGGGCGGAGAGGGTTGGGGCCTGTCGCCTCCTAAGGGGCAGGTTGCAGGTTCGAATCCTGCCGGGGTCGCCATTCGGCGCGTAGGGCGCTGCCGGCCACCTCACCCCCTTGTGCCTTGAAATCCCCATCCGGTCTGTCAGATTGCCCCAGATATAATCAGGAATGGCAGAGGCTTTGATGAAAACAGGAACTTTTGTGATCGGGGCGGCCTTGCTGGCCGTTGCGGGATGTACGGTGCCGGCGAGCGGCCCGCAGGGCGGCTCGGCCCGCGTGGGCAATCTGCCGGAGGCGGTGGTGAGCCTTGCCGCGCCGAACCAAGATCTGTCGACGGCGCGTTTGCTGCCGGAGGATGGCTGCTATTGGTATCAGCACAACGGCCCGGTCGAGACGACGCTAGTGCCGCTGCGGGCGGTGGGTGGCAATCCGATCTGCACCAAACGCCAAGCCTGACATGGAAACGGGGGCCGCCAAGCGGCCCCCGTTTTTCGTTCCAGCTTAGCTGCTGGCAACAACGCTTTCTTCCGCCGAGTAGAGATAGGCCGTCGAGCCGGTCTGCACATTCGGGTAGAGCTGATTGATATGCGCCATGATCATCCGCACACAGCCTGAGCTTGCCCGGCCGCCGATGCTCTGCGGCTGCGGGGTGCCGTGGATGCGCAGATAGGTGTCGCGGTTCCCTTCAAAGAGGTAAAGCGCCCGCGAGCCAAGGGGGTTTTCCGGGCCGGGCGGCACGCCGTCTTCAAGGCCCGCGTAAAGTTCGGGATCGCGCTTGATCATGTTTTGGGTGGGCGTCCAATGCGGCCATTGCACCTTGCGCTTGATCGTATAAGTGCCCGGCTCATAAAGATTGCCACGCGCGATCGCTACGCCGTAGCGCATCGCAGTTCCGCCCTCTTCGATATGATAGATATAGCGTGCCACCGCATCGACATGGATGTCACCGACGCGCAGGTTGTCATTCGCCACGACCCGTTGCGGCAAGAAGCGTGGGTGCACGCCCCAGGGGTTGCTCGTCGCCGGGTCAAAGCCCGCTGGGGTGACTTGTGCGTCCCATGCGGCTTTCTCTGCCGCGCTCGGGCGGGTGCGGGCCATCAGGGGGGTGGCCATCGCGCTGGAAAATAGCGCCGTGGTGGTCTGAATGAAATGACGTCTTGTCAGCATGTGGTCGCTCCGTGGTTGACCTCTCTGCGCGGGGCAGGGTCGTATGCGTGTATGAGAGACTAACGGCCTTTCTCCGCTGGTGGTTCAAGGAAGAAGGCGGTTGCTGAAGAGATTGTGATCTAAAACACACGGTTTTCACCGAAAAAACGGGGCGCGGGCGGGTGGGCGCGCGCCCCGAATGCTGCGGGGGTCGGAGGTAGGGAGGGCTTGGTCAGCCGCGCCCGCGGTAGGGCGGCACCCCTTGATCGGGGATCCAGACGCCCTCGGGCAGGGGGCCGGTTTGCCAGAAGACGTCGATGGGAATGCCGCCGCGCGGATACCAATAGCCGCCGATCCGCAGCCATTGTGGGTCGAGGAATTCGGCCAACCGTCGGGCGATGGAGATGGTGCAATCCTCATGAAAGGCGCCGTGATTGCGGAAGGAGGTCAGAAACAGCTTGAGCGATTTCGACTCCACGAGCCACGGGCCGGGCACATAGTCGATCACCAGATGGGCAAAGTCGGGCTGGCCGGTCATCGGGCAGAGCGAGGTGAACTCCGGCGCGGTGAAGCGCACGTTATAGGCCACATCGGCCTGCGGGTTCGGCACACGCTCTAGCTCGGCCTCTTCGGGGCTGGCGGGGATGCGGGTTTCCCCGCCGAGCTGTTTCAGATTGCTGTAGATGTCGTCGGACATGGGGGTCTCCATCGGTCAGACGCCGCGCTTGTTGCCCCAGATCAGGACATGAAGCTGCGGCAGGATACGGGGGGCGAACCAGTGATCGGTCATGGCAAGCTCGGTCAGCCAGCCCAAACGGTCGGCCAGCGCCTGCGGGTCCACCGGCGTGGCGGGATCGACCTCGGGGTTGCCGGGTTGAAGGTACAGCGGGATATCGAGGTGATGGGCATGCACTTCGCGCGCCCAATGGTAGTCGATCTCGTCAAAGATCACGATCTTCATCACCTGCTGCCGCGCCTGCGCGCCGAGGGTCCGGCAGGCGTCGAATGCGTCCCAGTCGACACGCTCACCGCTTGATGGCGGCTTGGGGGAGAGCACAAGCGTGTCGAGATCGGCAAACCATGGCCGCGCGATAGAGCCTTGGGTCTCACAGGCGAAACGATAGCCCGCGGCTTTGCCCATGCGGATCAGCGGGCCGAAATCCTGTATCGCCGGGTTGCCGCCCGAGAGGGAGACGGTCAGCGGTTGGTCCTTGGAAAGCTTGCGGATCTGGCGCCAGATGTCCTCGGTCGACATGGGGGTCCAGCTATGGCGGTACTGGCTGTCGACGGCATGGAGGCTGTCGCACCAGCTGCACCGATAGTCACAGCCGCCCGCGCGGACGAATACCGTCGGCTCCCCGATCAGCGCGCCTTCGCCCTGAATGGTGGGGCCGAAAATCTCGGCAATGCGCAGGGTCATGGCCGGTATTCCGCCCATGTTTTCGGGGTCTCGCTGACCAGCACGGCAGAGGTCTCGGGCCAGCGGGCGGCGCACCAGTCGTGGAAATGTCTCGCCATGTTCTCGGCGGTGGAGGGGCCGTCCAGCACATCGTTCAGGTGCCGGTGGTCGAAGTGATCGTCGATATAGGTCTTGAGCGGTTTCAGGTCGTGGTAATCGCGCACGAAACCATCGGCAGTGAGCGTCTCGGCGGCAAGTTCGACCACGACGATGTAGTTGTGGCCATGCAGCCGCGCGCATTGATGATCGTCTGGCAGGTGGCTCAACTGGTGGCTGGCGGAGAAGTGGAATTCCTTGCGAATACGGAACATCAGCCTTCCTCCCGCGCGGCGAGGGCCGTGGTCCAATAGTCGGGGTCGGCGTAGACCGTGGGGTCTGTGACCTCGGCCAGATGAAAGGCTTCGCGCCGCTCGACACAGGTGCCGCAGCGCCCGCAATGGACCGCGCCGCCCTTGTAGCAGGACCACGTCTCAGTGAAGGGCGTGCCGTGCAGCGCGCCTTGGCGGACGATCTCGGCCTTGCTGTGCTCGACGAAGGGCGTGTGCAGCCGCACATCGGCATAGCCGTCGAGCGCGGCCTGCTGCATCGCATCGAAGGCGCGGGTGAAACCGGGGCGGCAGTCGGGATAGATGAAGTGATCGCCACCATGCACGGCGGTCGCCACGGCCTCATCGCCTTGCGCCGCCGCGATGCCAAAGCCGATCGACAGCATGATTGCATTGCGGTTTGGCACGACGGTGATCTTCATCGTGTCTTCGGCGTAATGCCCATCGGGCACGTCGATATCGTCGGTCAGGGCGGAGCCCGATAGCGCCGCACCGATGCCGCGCATGTCGATCAGGTGAAAAGGCACGCCCAGCCGTTCGGCCGCCGCCCGGGCGAAATCGACCTCTTTGCGGTGGCGCTGGCCATAGTCGAAGGAGACGAGCCGGGTGAGGTGATGCACCTCGGCGGTGATATGCGCAAGCGACACGGAATCGAGTCCGCCTGAGCAGATGACAAGTGTTTTCATTTTGGGGCCCTTGTTTTGATGTCCGGGTAGGCTGCGACCGGATGGCGGGGCTTATTTCAGAATTTGCGCGGATTGCAAGCCTGACGCGCGGGCGGGCGGGCCGCCGCCGCAGAGGCAGGAGGGTTTCCGCCAAAACCCGATAAAATAAGGATTTTGGCCTTAACGATTAAACCTAAGTTAACTTTAGACAATGCCGAATTCGCGCTATGGTGGGGCTATGTTGAAAAGCACCCAAAGCGTCACGCTCGACGCCAGCCATTATGAATTGATCGAGGGGATGACCGATGAGGTGGTCATTCTTGACGCCACCGGCAAGATTGTCGCGGTCAATATGGCGTGGAAACTGTTTTGCGAAGAGAACGGCGGCGATGCCGGAACGCATTACGTCGGGGCCAATTACTTTGACATCTGCGAAGCGGCGGCCATGGGTGCCGTGGTGCAGGCGGAAACGGTTCTGGAGGGGCTGCGCCAAGCGCTGAAAACCGGGACTTCCTTTGAGGGGGAATACCCCTGCGATGGGCCGGGGGTGCGGCGCTGGTTTCAACTCAACGCCAACCGCTTGACGATCCAAGGCGCGCCCTGCCTGCTGTTGCAGCACCGCAATGTCACGACGCGCCGCATGGCCCATGACGATATCGAACGTGCCCATGTGCAGGCGGAAACCTTTGCCGCCCTCGTGGCCACCACGGCCGAAGCGATCCTGACCTATGACATGGAAGGCCGCATCATCAGTTGGAATCCGGCAGCCGAGCGGCTCTACGGCTATACGGAAGAGGAGGCTTTGGGCCAGTCGGTCGAGCTTTTGTATCCGCCGGAGTGGCCGACGCGGGTGCTTGAGTATCGCGATCAGATCATGGCCGGCAAGCTGCGCCAGTTCAATGCGGTGCGCGTGGCCAAGGACGGAACCGAGCGCCATGTCACCATCGCCTGCACGCCCATTCGGACGCTTTCGGGGGATATCGTCTCGATCTCGAACATCCACCATGATGTGACCGCCACGCGCAAGGCCGAAGAGGTGCGCGATCTCGTCTCGCGTGAGGTCATCCACCGGGCCAAGAACATGCTTTCTCTGGTCACGGCGATGCAGCGTCAAACGGCGAGTTCGGCGGCCTCTCTCGCGGAGTTCAACAAATCCTTCGGGGCCCGTATTCAGGCGCTGGCCCGGTCCACCGATTTGCTGGTCGATGGCGGCTGGTCTTCGGTGGATCTGGCCGAACTGGTGCGCGCGCAGTTGGACCCGTTTTTGCATTTGCAGGCCAAGGCGGTGGATGTGGATGGCCCCTCTGTCGCTTTGGGACCGCAGGCGTTGCAACTGATCGGCATGGCGCTGCATGAACTGGCAACGAATTCCACGAAATACGGGGTGATGAGCGACGGCTGCGGCGATATCCAATGCCACTGGTCCCATACCGAAAAGGGGGGGCTGCGTTTCCAGTGGATCGAGACCGGCATCACCTTTGACCCCTCTGCCAAGAAAGCCACCGGTTTCGGGAGCAAGGTTCTGTCCGTATTGGCGCCTGCGATGGTCAATGGCGCGGCGGAAACGGTAACCAGCGAAAACGCTCTGACCTGGACCGTCACGATCCCTGCCGCGCATCTGGGAAAACTGGCCTGAGCGGCGGCGCGCCTGTGATGCTGCGCCGGGTTGCCGGTTGATCTAAATCACCCCTTTGCGGAACTCTCCTGCGCTGGAAACTCGTTCCTCCTTCGAGATGTCGTTTGAAAAGGCAAAAGGAGGCTAGGATGGCCGAAGGACAGGGCAAGACCGCGAAACTCTACCGGATGGTGATGGAACAACACCTCTGTCCCTTCGGGTTGAAATCGAAAGACCTGCTGGAGCGGCAGGGCTACCACGTCGAAGATCACCACCTCACGACCCGCGAAGAGACCGATGCCTTCATGGCGAAAGAGGGTGTGGAGACCACGCCGCAGACTTTCATCGAGGGGGAGCGGATCGGTGGCTACGACGATCTGCGCGTGCATTTCGGTTTGGACAAGCCCAAGGAAGAGCAATCGGACACCAGCTATCAGCCCGTCATTGCTATTTTCGGTGTGGCCTTCCTGATGGCACTGGGGCTCTCTTGGTATGCATTCGGCAACATCTTCACACTTCGGGCTTTTGAGTGGTTCATCTCGATCTCCATGTGTTTCCTCGCCGTTCAGAAGTTGCAGGATATCGAAAGCTTCTCGACGATGTTTCTGAACTACGACCTGCTGGCGCAGCGGTGGGTGCCCTATGGCAAGGTCTATCCTTTCGGGGAGGCGCTGGCGGGTATTTTGATGACCGCCGGGGCGCTGACCTGGCTCTCGGCCCCCGTGGCGATCGTGATCGGCGCAATTGGCGCGGTTTCGGTGATCAAGGCGGTCTATGTCGACAAACGCGAGCTTAAATGCGCCTGCGTCGGCGGGTCGAGCAATGTGCCGCTTGGGGTCGTCTCCCTCACCGAGAACGTCATGATGCTGGGCATGGGGGTCTGGATGCTGCTCAAGGTCTACGGCTGAGCGGAGCGATCCGAGTTTTGGGCCTAGGGAGCTGGGGGGTATCTGGTCGGGCTGAGAGGATTCGAACCTCCGACCCCCTGCTCCCGAAGCAGGTGCGCTACCAGGCTGCGCTACAGCCCGACCGATGTGCAGCGCAATAGCGCAGCTTGGCGGCTTTGGCAATTGGTCAGTTGCAGGGATTTTGCGTGGCGTTTGAGGAAAGCGAGGGTAATTGGGGGCGCTGCCCCCGCAGCCTGCGGCTGCTCCCCCGAGGGTATTTGAGAAAGGATGAAGGGGAAGGGGCGGGGCGTGAAACCCCGCGTTGGTTTCTTATAGGCTGGCGTCGAGGGCTTTGAGGATGGCGTCGCCCATTTCCTCGGTCGTGATGGGGGTGCCGCCTTCGGGGCCCATCAGGTCGGGGGTGCGGGCGCCATCGGCCAGCGCGCGTTCGACGGCTTTTTCCAGACGGGCGGCTTCTTCGCCTTGGTCGAAGGAGTAGCGCAGCGCCATGGCGAAACTGAGGATACAGGCGATTGGGTTGGCTTTGCCTTGGCCAGCGATGTCGGGGGCGGAGCCGTGGACGGGCTCGTAGAGGGCCTTAGGGCGGCCATCGGCATTAGGCGCGCCGAGGCTGGCGGAGGGCAGCATGCCGAGGCTGCCGGTCAGCATGGCGGCGCAGTCGCTGAGGATGTCGCCAAAGAGGTTGTCGGTGACGATCACGTCGAACTGTTTGGGCGCGCGCACGAGCTGCATGGCGCCATTGTCGGCATACATGTGGCTGAGTTCGACATCCGGGTATTCGGCGTCGCGCACCCGTTGGGTGACTTCGCGCCACAGGATGCCGCTTTCCATGACGTTAGCTTTCTCCATGGAGCAGACTTTGTTGCCGCGGCGGCGGGCGAGCTCGAAGGCGGAGCGGGCAACGCGCTCGATCTCGCTTTCGGTGTAGCGCTGCGTGTTGATGCCGACGCGTTCATTGCCTTCCTCAAAAATGCCACGTGGTTCGCCGAAATAGACGCCAGAGGTCAGTTCGCGGACGATCATGATGTCGAGACCGGCGACGATGTCTTTTTTCAGCGAGGAGAAATCGGCCAGCGCGTCAAAGCATTGTGCCGGGCGCAGGTTGGAGAAGAGGTCCATTTCCTTGCGCAGGCGCAAAAGGCCGCGTTCGGGTTTTACGGAGAAGTCGAGGTCGTCGTATTTTGGGCCGCCGACGGCGCCCAGCAGCACGGCGTCGACTTCGAGGGCGCGGGCCATCGTGTCATCATGCAGCGGGGTGCCGTGTTTGTCATAGGCTGCACCGCCGACCAGATCATGCTCTACGTCGAAGGCCAGATCGCGCTTTTCGCCGAACCAGTCGATGATGCGTGTGACCTGCGCCATGACCTCGGGGCCGATGCCGTCGCCGGGGAGGATGAGCAAGGATGGGTTGGCCATGGGAAACTCCTGAAAATACGGTTGGAGATTGGGTAGCCTGCGGGTTCCGGAGGGTCAAGATAGGGGGGGGCGTCAGCGGGTGAGGTCGACCCAGACGAGGGCATGGCGGCTGGCGCTTTCGCCCTTGGGCCATATAAAGCCAGCGTCGAGCACCTGCCAGTCGCGGGAGGGCAGGATGTAGTCCACGCGCATTGGGCCGGTTTGGGACCAGTTGACTGTGGGGCGGTGCGGCAGGGGGGCTTGCAGCGTGGGATGGGAGAGGAGGGCGGCAATGGCTTCGCCGCGCCCGTCGCCGCGCTGCGGGTCGAGATTGGCGTCGCCCAGCAGGACGAAGGGGGGTGACGGGGGCGTCCCGATCTTTCCGGCGAGGTGGTGGAGCCAGAAGATGGTTTCGTCGTGGTTGCGGCGGCCATTGCGGTCTTCGGGGCCGTCGAAGACCGGCGGGGTGGCGTGGTAGGTCAGCAGCGTGACGGGGCCCTCCGGGGTTTGGATCGGCAGGGACCAGTGGCCGTTGGAGGAGAGGCGCTGTGTGGCATGGGCTTCGGCGCCCGCAAAGGGGGTACCGTCGATCATTGGGTAGAGTGTATCGGGGAGGTCGCGCCAGAGGAGGGTGCTGAAATCTTGGAACTCGGCCTCTCGGATCGGGTGGCGTGAGAGGATCGCCATGGCGCCTTGGCCGAAGAAGCGGCCATAGCCTTGGGCGTCACGGGGGGTGCCGAGCTTGCCGTCACCGTCGAGGTCGACCCCGCTTTGGCGGCCTGCATTGGGCGGCGCGGCGAAGCGGTGGGGATAAGGCGCGCCCGCGGCGGTGAGCGCATCGGCGAGGGCATTGAGGGCGGCCTGTTCGAGATCGTAGTCGATGCCTTGTAGCGCGATGATATCGGGATCGGCGCTGGTGATGGTTTCGATCACGGAGGCGACGGCGGGGTCGTCCCCGCGTAGGATATCACGCAGGAGGAGGCCCGGCCCTTTGCGCGACAATTCTATGTTGAAGGTGGCGATACGCAGCGGTTCGGCCTGCGCGGTGCCGGTCAGCAGGAGCAGCGCCAGCAGAAAGCGGATCAGGCGGCCTGCATATGCGCTTCGGCGTAGGCGCGGCGGCGTTTGTCGTGGATCATCTCGGCCACCCGCCCCATGGCGATGCCGCGCATGATCATACTGGCCGGAAGGAATGCCCATGCGCTTATTGTCCAGATCATGGTTTGATGATTGCTCAGTGAGATCGGATCTAGCAGATCGGCGGTGGCCTTGACCACTGCGGGGATGAAGAAGGGCAGAAGGAAGCCAAGCGCGATGTTGATCCGCGCGTCCCGTTGCAGCCGGTAGAGCACATCGCCGCCCGCCGTTGGGTCAAAGAGCGGCAGGTTCACCCAGACGTTGAAGGCCCCTTGGCGCGCGGGCCAGCCCATGACGCGCACCAGCACCACGAAGGTCGCCAACGCGATGAGCGAGACCAGATAGGCCAGACCCGCCGCCGTGCGGATCAGGTTGACCGCCGCGAGAGGGGCGTCGGCGGGTATCATCAGAACCACGAGACGCACCGGGGAATAGGGGAAATCAAGCGCATTGCCCAGTATCGTGCCAAGCGCGGTGAGCGCGCCGGTCAGCAGGGTGGGGGCCGTTTGACCCCGCGCGATAAGCGACAGGACGAGGATCGTGAAGAGCAGGCTGATGAAGCGCAGCCGATTGAAAGGCGGCGCGTCGCGAAATTCGACGATGCCGGGCTGGCGGGCGTTGTATTCCATGAAGGTGAGGATCGCCGCGATACAGGCGAGCAGCACGGTGATCTGGCTGGATTCCGCATCGGCCCCCGGCAAGAGAAGCGCCGGGATGGCAATCAATAGCGCCACCAATAGGCCACGCGTCGCCGCGCCTGTCATTCGTCCGATCACTGCTCTGCCCTTTCAAACTGGCCAGCCGCGATACGATGCCGCGTGCTTGTTCCAACTTGATGCCCCCGGTTGATGGGGTGTGCCTCATTATGGTCCAATTTTTGCCTTCTTTCCGCACATGCCTCAAGGCTCCGCGGAGAGAAGAGCAGGATACTGGGGTATTTTGAGGGAGGGGGTGGTGCCTTCTTGCATCAATTCCGTGGCGGTTTGATGGCAGACGGCAACATCTTGTGGGCGCGCGGTTTGCGCCCACAAGTTTGATCATGCAGGCCGGGCGTTAGACCCAAGGGCGGCTTTGGCCCAGCGAATCCTCATAGCTGTCGATGGCGGCACCTTTTTCAAGCGTGAGGCCGATGTCGTCCAGCCCGTTGAGAAGGCAGTGCTTTTTGAAGGCGTCCACTTCGAAGGGGAATGTCTCACCATCTGAGGTGGTCACGGTCTGGCCTTCCAGATCGATGGTCATTCGCGCGTTCGATCCCTTTTCGGCGTCTTTCATCAGCACGTCGACCTGCTCTTGCGGCAGGGCGATGGGCAAGATGCCGTTCTTGAAGCAGTTGTTGTAAAAGATGTCGGCGAAGCTGGGTGCGATGACGCAGCGGATGCCGAAATCAAGGATCGCCCAAGGCGCGTGTTCGCGTGAGGAGCCGCAGCCGAAGTTGTCGCCCGCCACGAGGATCTGCGCGTCGCGATATTGCGGTTGGTTCAGCACGAAATCGGGGATTTCGTTGCCTTCGCGGTCATAGCGCATTTCGTCGAACAGGTTCACGCCAAGGCCGGAGCGTTTGATCGTCTTGAGAAAGACCTTGGGGATGATCATGTCGGTGTCGATGTTCACCAGCGGCATGGGAGCCGCGGTGCCGGTGATTTCTGTAAACTTTTCCATCGGGGTATCCTTCGGAGAGTGCGGGAACCGCGCCGCCTGACGGCGCGTTCTAGGCAAATGGTGTATCAGGAAGGCATGGCATGTCGTACCAAACCGGCACGAAGGTGGAATGGGACTGGGGCAATGGCACCGGGACCGGCAAGATCGTCAAGAAATACACGCAGAAGATCACGCTGAAGCTGCAGGGCAGCGAGGTGACCCGCAAGGCGAGCGATGACGAACCGGCCTATAAGATCGAACAGGACGACGGCAGCGAAGTGCTGAAGTCCGGCAGCGAGCTGCGCAAGGCCGACTGAGCCCTGCGCAACGCGCCCGGTATCCATGCCCCGGTCGCTCACGCCAGTTCGCGCAGGTCGGTCAGGTGACCGGTGAGTGCGGCGGCGGCGGCCATGCCGGGGGACACGAGATGCGTGCGGCCCTTATAGCCCTGACGCCCCTCGAAGTTGCGGTTCGACGTGGCCGCGCAGCGTTCGCCGGGAGCAAGCTGGTCGGGGTTCATTGCCAGACACATGGAGCAGCCCGCCAGACGCCATTCGAAACCGGCCTCGCGGAAAATGTCCGCCAGCCCTTCCTCCTCGGCCTGTGCCCGGACGAGGCCAGAGCCGGGCACGACCATGGCACGCAGACCGTCCTTGATCTTCTTGCCCTTCAGCACTTCGGCAGCGGCGCGCAGGTCTTCGATGCGGCCGTTGGTGCAGGAGCCGATGAAGACGGTGTCGATCTCGATATCGGTGAGCTTTTGACCCGGTTTCAGGTCCATATACTCCAACGCACGTTTCACCGCGTCGACCTTGCCGCCCTTGAAGTCTTCGGGCGAGGGGACAGTCGCGTCGATCGGCAGCACGTCTTCGGGGGAGGTGCCCCATGTGACGACCGGTGCGATGTCTTCGCCCTTGAGCGTCACGACCTTGTCCCAATGGGCGTCCTCGTCAGAGAAGAGGGTTTTCCACCAGTCCATCGCCGCTTCCCACTGTGCGCCTTTCGGAGCGTGGGGGCGGCCCTTGCAATACTCGAAGGTCTTCTCATCCGGCGCGATGAGGCCCGCGCGGGCGCCGCCTTCGATCGCCATGTTGCAGACGGTCATGCGGCCTTCCATCGACAGGTCGCGGATCGCCTCGCCGCAGTATTCGATGACATAGCCGGTGCCGCCCGCGGTGCCGGTGGCGCCGATGACGGAAAGGGTGATGTCCTTGGCCGTGACGCCGGGGCGCAGCTTGCCGGTGATCTCGACCTTCATGTTCTTGCCCTTGCGCTGGATCAGCGTCTGGGTGGCCAGAACATGCTCGACCTCCGACGTGCCGATGCCGTGGGCCAGCGCGCCGAAGGCGCCGTGGGTCGCGGTGTGGCTGTCGCCGCAGACGACAGTCATGCCGGGCAGGGTCCAGCCCTGCTCAGGGCCGACGATATGCACAATGCCTTGGCGCACGTCCGAGACCGGGTAGTAATGCACGCCGAACTCACGCGCGTTCTTGTCGAGGGCGGAGACCTGAATGCGGCTGTCTTCGGTCATCGCTTCGGGGTCTTCGCGGCCCTCGGTGGTCGGCACGTTGTGGTCCGGCACGGCGATGGTCTTGTCCGGGGCGCGCACGGTGCGGCCCGACATGCGAAGCCCTTCAAAGGCCTGCGGGCTGGTCACTTCATGCACCAGATGGCGGTCGATATAGAGCAAGCAGGTGCCGTCATCGGCTTCGTGGACGACATGGGCGTCCCAGATTTTATCGTAAAGCGTCTTGGGGGACATGATGGTCCTCTCCCGTGGTTTGGAATGGCTATGGGTGTGGCTGAGAGGGGTGGCTTATAGTCGCGCCAGAACGCTATGCGTCGCGCCGAAAAAGCGTTCGCGCAGACGCGCACGGTCGCAAAGATCAAACACCAGTATCATGGGGCAAGGGATATAGCGCCTGAGCGAGTCTCGCAAGGTGTCGTGATCGTCTTGGAGGCAGGGGGTGGGCTGCGGGTCATCTTGCCCCGGCGCAAAGCCTGTGCGACCGTGATCCTCCCTAGCTGCAAAGGCCACCCATGATCCCTGAAAGCCACCCGTTTTCGAACTTTCTGCTTTCGCTTCAGGCTCTGTTCGACGGGGTGCTCGGCTTTGGGGAAAGCATTCTGAGCCCCGGCTGGCGGCAAAACCAAATCCTGATCCTGCTGGCCTTGGTGGCACTGGCGTGGGTGTTGCACCGGCTCACCGGCGTGATGTTGCAAAACTGGGTCCGCTCCCGCGAAGGCTGGTCCAAGTGGCAATTGCGCGTGGTGGTGCAGGTCAAGCGGCGCTTGGGGTTGATCTGGTTCGCTTTGCTGGCGGGGCTGCTTTATCAGGTGATGCAAAACGTGACATGGCCGTCGCGGTCCTATCTCATCGGTTTGGCGGCGACGTTGGCGGCGATCTATGTGGGCATCGCTTTCGCCGCGCGTCTGGTGCGCAACCGACCCTTGCGGCGCATGGTGACATGGGGGCTGTGGATCTATGCCACGCTCTACATGTTGAACGTCGCCGATGATGTGGCCTTGTTTCTGGACGGCGTCGCGCTGACTGTGGGCGAATTCCGCCTCTCGGTGCTGACCATTCTGACCGCGCTGGTGGTTGTCGGCGCGCTTTTGACCATGGCGCGGCTGGTCAGCACGACCACCGCAGCGACAATCCGCAAGAACGAAGACATCAGCCCCTCCATGCAGGTGCTGGCCGTGAAGGGGGTGCAAATCCTGCTTTACGGGCTCGCGTTTTTCATCGGCGTGCGGGCGGTGGGGATTGACCTGACCGGGCTTGCGGTGCTGTCGGGTGCGATCGGCGTGGGCCTTGGTTTCGGTCTGCAAAAGGTGGTGTCGAACCTCGTCTCGGGCGTGATCATCCTGCTCGACAAGTCAATCAAGCCCGGCGATGTGATCAGTCTGGGCGAGACCTTTGGCTGGATCCAAACGCTCGGCGCGCGCTATGCGTCTGTGGTGACGCGGGATGGCAAGGAATACCTGATCCCGAACGAAGACCTGATCACCGGGCAGGTGGTGAACTGGTCCCACTCCAATGACTTTGTGCGGCTCGATATCTATTTCGGCACGGCCTATTCCGACGATCCGCATCTGGTGCGCAAACTGGCGGTGGAGGCGGCCAAGGGCGTCGACCGGGTGCTGAGCTACAAGGCGCCGGTTTGCCATATCGTGGGCTTTGGCGATTCGTCGGTGGATTACATCCTGCGCTTCTGGATCAAGGATCCGACCGGCGGGCTGACCAACATTCGCGGCAATGTCTATCTGGCGCTTTGGGATGCCTTCAAGAAACACGGCATCTCTATCCCCTTCCCGCAGCGCGAGGTAAAAGTCATCGAAGACAGTCAACTGGCCCTGTCGCGCGCCGCGGCATCGCGGGATATGCCTGAGTGAGCGGGGATTTGCGCCGTGGTTAACGCTACGGCTACGCGATCCATTGAAAAATAAACCCCGGGTCGCTAAATTGGGGCTGCTCGGCACCGGGGCAAGCGTTCAGCATTGATGGTGCTATTTACGAAGGAGGACAATGTCCTGTCTCTTAACGTTGACGCAGCGCAGGCTGCTGACCATGGGGCTGCAATGACTGCCGCCTCGCAAATCGCAACCAGCGACGACCTGCTGGCGCTTATCCTTTCCTCGCTGAATGACGACAAGGCCGAAGATATCGTGCAGATCGATCTGCGCGGCAAAACGGCCATCGGCGACTATATGGTGATCTGCTCGGGCCGCTCCACGCGGCAGGTTTCGGCGATCTCGGAAAAGCTGGCGCAGGCCGTCAAAGACGCCACCGGACGTACGTCCAAGATGGAAGGCCGCGAAACCGGCGACTGGGTCTTGATCGACACAGGCGACGTTGTCGTGCATGTCTTCCGGCCCGAAGTGCGTGAATTCTACCAGCTTGAAAAGATGTGGCTGGGCGGCGACGACGCGGCCACAGCGGCACCGCACTGATCCCGCTTTGCGGGCCTAGGTCATGCGGGTTCACATGTGTGCCATGGGCCGGCTTCGCGCCGGTCCGGAAAAATCCCTTGTCGATGATTATCTGACCCGGTTCGACCGGACCGGGCGCGGTCTGGGCCTTGGCCCCGCGCGCGTGGTCGAGATGGAAGACAAGAAGAACGGCGGCATGGCCGCCGAAGCCGTGCTGCTACGGCGCGCGATCCCCCAAGGGGCGGTGATCTGCGTGCTGGATGAGCGCGGCAAGGTCGAAACCTCCCCCGCATTCGCCGAACGGCTTGGCAATTGGCGGGACGCCGGGCAGGGAGATTTGGCTTTTGTCATCGGCGGCGCCGATGGCATCGACCCCAGCCTGCGGGCTGAGGCGGATCATGCCCTCTCTTTTGGCAAGATGGTCTGGCCGCATATGCTGGTGCGGGTCATGCTGGCCGAACAGCTTTACCGCGCCGCCGCGATCCTCTCGGGCGGGCCTTACCACCGGGTCTGAACGGGCGTAGGTCAGGGCAGCGGGATCGTCACCAATTCCGAAGACCAGCCGCTGACGCTGTCGCGCGCCTGAATGCTGACCTCCGTCATCCCCTCGGGGATGCGCACGCCCGAAAGGGAGCGGGTGAAGGGCTGCTCTTTCACATGCGGATGTGCCAGATTGCGGGTGCCCAAGGGTTTCCCATTGGGGTCCAGAATGCGCCAAGCGTCGGCATAGTGGTCCCAGCCGCTATCGTTGTGCCGGATGGTGACGTCAAACTTCCACAAATCGCCCTGTCGATCGACCGTGACATTCAGAATGGCGGGCGGATCGGCGAAACCCGGCGCGGCAAAGGCCAAGAAGGCGAGAATGAGGCTACGTTTGAACATGGGACACCAATAAAACAACGAACTGAATATAGCGCATTTCGGAAAGGTTCCAAGGTAGGCGGAAGTTGGGCCCAGTGCAATTCACCCTGAAGCCGCAATTTAGTGGTGCAATTGCACCAGGCGCGCGGCAAACTGGCCAAACCCGCGCCATAGGCTCTATGCTGCGGGCCAGAGGAGGGACCGCAATGCAGATGCCAACACCCGATGCCGGGATCATTGCGCGCAAGGCGCGGGTCGTGGCGCGGCTGCGCGCGGCGCTGCCCCGCGATGCCGTGATCGACGATGCGCATGAGACCCGCGCCTATGAATGCGACGCGCTGACGGCCTATAAATGCCCCCCCTTGGCCGTGACCCTGCCTGCCAGCACCGAAGAAGTCTCGTCAATTCTGGCGATCTGCCATGAGGAGGGCGTGCCGGTGGTGCCGCGCGGCTCGGGCACGTCGCTTGCCGGAGGGGCCTTGCCCACCGCCGATAGCGTGGTGCTGGGGGTGGCGCGCATGGCCGAGGTGCTTGAGGTCGATTACGACAACCGCCTTATGCGCGTGCAGACCGGGCGCACCAACCTCAGCGTCACCGGCGCGGTGGAGGAAGACGGCTTCTTCTACGCGCCTGACCCCTCCAGCCAGTTGGCCTGTGCCATTGCGGGCAATATCGCGATGAACTCGGGCGGGGCGCATTGCCTGAAATACGGTGTCACCACCAACAACCTTTTGGGCGTCACCATGGTCATGATGGACGGCGAAGTGGTCGAGATCGGCGGCGGTTATATGGACGCGGGCGGGCTGGACCTTTTGGGCGTGATCTGCGGCTCCGAGGGGCAGTTGGGCGTGGTGACCGAAGCCACCCTGCGCATCCTGCCCAAACCCGAAGGCGCCCGGCCCGTGCTGATGGGCTTTGACGATAATGCTGTCGCCGGGGCCTGTGTCAGCGACATCATCAAGGCCGGCGTCTTGCCCGTGGCGATCGAATTCATGGACCGCCCCTGCATCGAGGCGACGGAGGCTTTTGCCCATGCGGGCTACCCAATGTGCGAGGCGCTGCTGATTGTTGAGGTCGAAGGCTCGGATGCCGAGATCGACCACCAGCTGGCCCTGATCACCGAGATTGCCCGCCGTCACAACCCGGTGGAACTGCGCGAAAGCACCAGCGCCGAGGAAAGCGCCGCGATTTGGCTGGGCCGCAAGTCCGCCTTTGGCGCCATGGGGCAGATCAATGACTACATGTGCCTTGATGGCACCATCCCGGTGAACGAATTGCCCATGGTGCTGCGCCGCATCGGTGAGATGTCCGATGACTATGGCCTCAAGGTCGGCAATGTTTTTCACGCGGGCGACGGCAATATGCACCCGCTGATCCTGTTTGACGCCAACAAACCCGGCGACTTGGAGAAATGCGAGGCCTTTGGCGCCGACATCCTGCGGCTCTGCGTCGAAGCGGGCGGTTGCCTGACCGGGGAGCATGGGGTCGGGATCGAGAAGCGCGATCTGATGCATGAGCAATACGGCCCCGCCGATCTAGAAGCGCAATTGGCCGTGAAGGATGTCTTTGACCCGGCATGGCTGTTGAACCCGGCCAAGGTCTTCCCCCTCGACGTGACGGAAGGGCGGCGCGGCAGCGGCGCGTCGGTGGCGGCGTGACGGTGACTTCCGAGGCGGAGCTGGCCGAGGCGATCCGTGGCGCAGAGGCGCCCCTCTCCCTGCGCGGCGGGGATACGCGCGGCATGGCGGGGCCGGGCGCGGCGCTGTCGCTTGCCGGTCTGCGGGGGATCACCCTTTACGAGCCGGGCGCGCTGACGCTGGTCGCGCAGGCGGGCACGCCGGTCTCCGAGATCGAGGCCGCTTTGGCCGCCGAGGGGCAGCGGCTGGCCTTTGAGCCGATGGACCACCGCGCGCTCATGGGCCGCAGCGGCACGCCGACCATCGGCGGGGTCTTTGCCGCCAATGTCAGCGGCCCGCGGCGGCTTGCTGTTGGGGCGGCGCGGGATTTCCTCTTGGGGGTGCGGTTCGTCGATGGGCAGGGGGCCATCATCAAGAACGGGGGGCGGGTGATGAAGAACGTCACCGGCTATGATCTGGTCAAGCTGATGGCCGGGTCGCAAGGCACCTTGGGCGCGCTGACCGAAGTCTCGCTGAAGGTACTCCCGAAACCCGAAACCAGCGCGACGCTCGTGCTGTCCGGGCTGGACGACGCCGCTGCCATCGCCGCGATGGCGCTGGCCATGCGCAGCCCCTTCGAGGTGACCGGCGCGGCCCATGACCCGGCGCAGGGCCAAACGGTCCTGCGGTTGGAGGGGTTCGAGACCTCGGTCACCTACCGGATCGGGCGGTTAGAGGATTTGCTTGCCGCCACGGGCGGCGAGATCGAGGTGCTTGCAGAAGGTAGCTCAGAGACCCTCTGGCGTGATCTGCGAGATGTGGCGCCCTTCCATGGGGCGGCGGGGGATGTCTGGCGCCTGCATTGCCGGCCGACCGAGGCTCCGGCGCTTGCGGCTAAGGCCGGAGCGGAGGCGCGGCTCTATGATTGGGCCGGGGGGCTGCTATGGCTGCGCATGGCCCCCGGCACGGACCTGCGCGCGCGCTTGGGGCAATATGACGGCCACGCGACCTTGTTGCGGGCGGAGGCGGCGGGGACGCTGCCCCGACAGGAACCCGAAGCCCCGGGGGTGGCGCGGTTGACGGCGGGGCTCAGGGCCAAGTTCGACCCCCGTGGCTTGTTTAACGCCGAAGCCTTGGCCCAGAGCGCATGACTTTGGTGCTGGTCTTCCTCATCGTCTTTCTGATCGGCCCGTTTCTGTTCAAGGCGCTGATCGCCGTGCCGCCTTCGCTTCGGGCCATCCGCGCCTTGGCGGCGATGGTGCTGGTGACCTTTCTCATCGCGCTCGCCCTGCGCTATGGTCTGCTGCGCTATTGGGGTGACAGCGCTTGGCTGTTGGGGGCCATCGCCTTGGCGCTCTGGGCCGCTTGGATCGGGGTGATCGCGCTGGTGGTCCAAGCGCTGCGCCGGGCCGATCCGCGCCCGGCGATGCGCCGGTGGAGCGGGGTTTTGGGGGCCGTGGGCACGACGGTGCCGTGGTTCGGCCTCGTCCTCGCCAATCTGATGCGCAGCACATAGGAACGGAGCCGCCATGCAAACCACCTTCACCCCCGCGCAGTTGCAGGATCCTGACACGCAGCGCAGCAATGAGATTCTACGCGCCTGTGTGCACTGCGGCTTCTGCACGGCGACCTGCCCGACCTATCAGGTCTTGGGCGATGAGTTGGACAGCCCGCGCGGACGCATCTACCTGATCAAGGACATGCTGGAGAACGACCGCGACCCGGATCCGAAGACGGTTCAGCATATCGACCGCTGCCTGTCTTGCCTCGCTTGTATGACGACCTGCCCCTCGGGGGTGCATTACATGCATCTGGTCGATCACGCCCGCGCTTATATCGAAGAACGCTACAAGCGCCCCATGGGCGAACGCGCCTTGCGCTGGATGCTGGCGCGGATTCTGCCCTATCCCACACGCTTTCGGCTGGCGCTGCTCGGGGCCAAGATCGGGCGGCCCTTTGCCCGGCTGATGCCCGACGCGCGGCTGCGCGCCATGCTGGAGATGGCGCCCAAGACGGTTCCCCCGGTCAGCCGCAACGACGACCCGCAGAGCTTTCCGGCTAAGGGCAAGCCGCAGCGCCGGGTGGCCCTGATGACCGGCTGCGCCCAAAAGGCGCTGAACACCGATATCAACGACGCCACGATCCGGCTGCTAACCCGCGCGGGCTGCGAGGTGGTGGTGGCCGAAGGGGCGGGCTGTTGCGGCGCGCTGACCCATCACATGGGCAAGACCGATGAGAGCCACGCCCACGCCGCCCGCAACATCCGCGCATGGCGGGCCGAGATGGACGGCAAGGGGCTGGATGCCATCGTGATCAATACCTCAGGCTGCGGCACCACGGTGAAGGACTACGGCCATATGTTCCGCAATGATCCGCTGGCAGAGGATGCGGCGCGGGTCTCGGCCCTTGCAAAGGATGTGACGGAACTGCTGGCAGAGCTCGACTTGCCCTTCGCCGAACCGGCAGCGCCGGGCATGGTCGTCGCCTATCACGCGGCCTGCTCGCTGCAACATGGGCAACAGATCAAGGCCACGCCGAAGACTCTGCTGAAACAGGCGGGATACACGGTGGTGGAACCGGCGGACAGTCACCTCTGCTGCGGCTCGGCGGGCACCTACAATCTGATGCAGCCCGAGATTTCGGCCAAGCTGAAAGAGCGCAAGATCAAGACCTTGGAGGCCAAATCGCCAAATGTGATCGCGGCGGGCAATATCGGCTGCATGATGCAGATCGGATCGGGCACTGGGGTGCCGGTGGTGCATAGCGTCGAACTGCTCGATTGGGCCTGTGGCGGGCCGAAACCGCCCGCGCTCAGCCGCGATCCCGACGCGCCTGCGCAGGTGCCGCGTTTGCGTTAAGCCTGCGCCGTATTTTCGCCGCAACTCCCCTATATCCGCCAAGTAAACATGGTTTTGAGGTGCATTTTGCGACAATTGTTGGCGGCTATCTTCGGCGTCTTTACCCTTGCCACGGCGGCGCAGGCCCAAGACAGCGCGCTCAAAGCGCTCGACAACGGTGTGGATGCCGCCGCGTGGGAGGCGGTGGGCCGTCTCGACATCGGTGGGACCGGCTTTTGCACCGGTACGCTGATCGCCCCGCGTCTGGTGCTGACCGCGGCGCATTGCCTGTTTGACCGCGAAACCAAGGCCCGGATCGACCATGGTGAGGTGCAGTTCCTCGCCGGTTGGCGCAATGGCCGCGCGGGCGCCTATCGTGATATCCGCCGCGCCGTGGTGCATCCCGACTACGTCTATGACGGTGAGGTCTCTTCGGGCCGGGTGCGCAATGATCTGGCGCTTCTGGAACTCTCCCGCCCGATCCGCAACACCACCATCCGCCCCTTCGGCACCGCCGCGCGTCCGCGCCCCGGCGACCGTGTGGGCGTGGTCAGCTACGCCCGCGACCGGGCCGAGGCACCGTCTTTGCAAGAGGTCTGCAAGGTGCTGGCCCAGCAAGAGGGGGTTCTGGTGACCTCCTGCGCGGTCGATTTCGGCTCAAGCGGGGCGCCGATCTTTAGTTTCGTCGCAGGCGAGGCGCATATCGTCTCTGTCGTTTCGGCCAAGGCCGAGGTTGAGGGCGCGCAGGTCTCGCTCGGCACGGCGCTTGGCGCGCCTTTGGCGCTGCTGCAAGCGGAGCTGGTGGCGGGCAAGGGCGTGTTTCTGGATTCCAACCCCGCAGGCAAGCGCATCCGCGTCGGCGAAGAGCGCGGCACCGGGGCGAAATTCATCCGCCCGTAATTCTGCGCGGCAGGACTTGAAAGCGCGCAAACCCTTTCCCACATGAGCTTTGCCGAGGTGCCTCAATAGGGCTTCGGCGCTTGAAAAACCGGGTCTGTCCAATGGTGGAAGGCCCGATATGTCAATCGCTCACTGATGAGGATGAACACATGCGTAGCTTTGATTTCGCACCCCTTTACCGCTCCAGCGTTGGTTTCGACCAGATCGCCAACATGATGGACCGGGTTCTGACAAATGATGGGGCCACCCCCAGCTATCCCCCCTACAACATCGAAAAGCTCGACAATGATGCCTATCGCATCTCGATCGCCGTCGCCGGTTTCTCGGACAGCGACCTGAGCGTCGAAGTGCGTGAGAAGGCGCTGATCGTTTCGGCCCGCAAGGCGGATGAGGATGAGGCCAAGACCTATCTGCACCGTGGCATCGCCACCCGCGCCTTTGAGCGTCGCTTCCATCTGGCGGACCACGTTCAGGTCATCGGCGCGGCCCATGCCAATGGCATGCTGCATATCGAGCTTGAGCGTCAGGTGCCCGAGGCCCTGAAACCGCGTCAGATCACCATTTCCTCCGAGGTGAAGGCGATCGACAAGGACGTGGTTGACGCCAAATCCGTGAACTAAGCGTACCCGTTCCAACGCTTTGCGAAGGCCCGCTTTTGGCGGGCCTTTTTTGTGGGCGGTCGCCTCCCAAGCTCGACCCATTCGTGGGTGAATATCTGCCGAAGGCTAGGGGCGAAAACGGCGGCTTTCTGCTGCGCGGGGGGCGGGGTGAAACCAAGCAAAAGCTGTCGGGTTGAGTGGGGGACCGGGCAGGCGTGCCCGGACAACAGCGTGCAGAGTACCGCACGCGCAATGAAAGGAAGAACCATGACGACCTATGCAAATTCCCTACGCAAGCTTTCCCTGACCACGGCTGTCGCCGCTCTTATGGCGGCCCCAGTCGCCGCACAGACGCTGGACGCGGGTGTCGGCACCGATGCGACCGCCGATCTGGCGGGCACGGAACTGGACACCACAGCCGGGGCCGAGGCGAATGGCACCCTGACCACCGAACGGTCCATCGACCAAACCGCGACCTCGGACATTGATACGGATGCCGATATCGCGCTGGATGGCAGCACCGTGGCCGTCGCCTCAGATGATACGGTCATCGGCACCATCTCGAACGCAGAGCCGCAAGCGGACGGTTCCATGCGCTATTCCATCGATCTGGCCGAGGAATTCGCCGCCGATAGCGACCGTGCGGTCGTGCAGATCGACCAAGATGTCGACGCCGATGGCCAGCTGCTCATCGGCATGACGGGCGAAGAATTCGCCGCGGCCCTGTCCCAGCAAGTGAATGCGGACGGCGCGGCGCAGACCCGGACCAACTAAGACGGGTCACCCCAGGGCGTATCTCTCCCCCGCCCGAAGGCCGACAGCATGAAAGTGCTGTCGGCTTTTTCGTGTTCGGGCTGGGGTCATCGGGTTGCAAACTCTCTAGGACGGGGCTACTCCGACTTAGTTATGATATAACATATCGAATCATGATGCAGGCCAAACCACGGAGAACGACATGCCCCAAACATCCGCATCCCCGCTATTCTTCCTGACGCTGAGCGCGGGCCTTGCCCTTTCGGCCCCGGTCGTGGCCGAAACGAAAGAGGCATCGCATGACCACGATCATTCCCATGCGCATGACCACGCCCACGACCAGAACGACATCTACAAAGGCTACTTTGACGACGCGCAGATCAAGGATCGGCCCTTGTCGGATTGGGCGGGCGACTGGCAATCGGTCTACCCGCTGTTGCAGCAGGGCGCGCTGGACGCGGTGATGCAGCACAAGGCCGAGCACGGCGACAAGACGGCGGCGGAGTACAAGGCCTATTACGAGGTCGGCTATGCCACCGATGTGAACCGCATCACCATCGACGGCAATGCCGTGACCTTCTTCCGGGACGGTGATCCGGTGCAAGGGCGCTATGCCAGCGATGGCTATGAGGTGCTGACCTACAAGAAGGGCAACCGCGGCGTGCGCTATGTCTTTGCCAAAGAGGGCGGCGATGCCGAGGCGCCGGAATATATCCAATTCAGCGACCATATCATCGCGCCGCAAAAGGCCGATCACTATCACCTCTACTGGGGCGACGACCGCCCCGAGGTTTTGGAAGAGTTGACCAACTGGCCGACCTATTTCCCCGCCGAGCTGAGCGCGTCTGAGATCGCGGCGGATATGCAGGCGCATTAAGGGCGGCCCGCGGCATGACTGGCAAAAAGCGAAACCTGCGCAGCGGGCTGAAACAGCGGCGCCGTCAGGGGAACCCGATGGCGGCCTTTGACCAACTGCCGCCGCCCCTGCGGGCATGGCTGGCGCAGGCGGCACTGCCCTGGTCGCCCCGTTCTGCGCATCGGCTGTGGTGTCGGGCGTTGCAGCGTTGCGAAGGTGATGTGGCCCAAGCGATCTCGCATCTTTCGCAGGCGGAGCGCCGGATGCTGGCACAGGACCGGCTCACGCAATAGTCCGATGCAAAACGGGGCGCGCCATGGCACGCCCCGTTTCTTTAACTTCCGCCGGTGCTTAGACCGACAGGCAGACGTATTTCATCTCAAGATAGTCTTCGATCCCATGGTGCGACCCTTCGCGCCCGAGGCCGGATTGCTTGACCCCGCCAAAGGGCGCAAGCTCGGTCGAGATGATGCCGGTGTTGACGCCGACGATGCCATATTCCAGCGCCTCGGCCACCTTGTAGACGCGGCTGAGGTCCTTGGCATAGAAATAGGAGGCAAGGCCGAAGATCGTGTCGTTGGCCATGGCGATCACGTCATCCACATCCTCGAACTTGAAGAGCGGCGCGAGGGGGCCGAAGGTCTCTTCCTTGGCGACCTTCATGTCCTGCGTCACGCCGGTCACGATGGTGGGTCCGAAGAAGTTGCCGCCCATGTCGTCCTTGGCGTTGCCCAGAATGATTTCCGCGCCGTTGTCGACCGCGTCCTTGATATGCTCTTGCACCTTGTCCGAGGCTTCGGGGTTGATGAGCGGGCCAAGATCGGTGCCTTCTTCGAGGCCGTCGCCGACCTTCATCTGGCTCACGCGGTCCTTCAGCTTGGCCGCGAAGGCGTCATAGACACCCGCCTGCACATAGATCCGGTTCGCGCAGACGCAGGTCTGGCCGTTGTTGCGGAACTTGCACATGATCGCGCCCTCGACCGCCGCATCAAGATCGGCGTCGTCGAAGACGATGAAGGGCGCGTTGCCGCCCAGTTCCATCGAGCATTTCATCACCTGATCGGCGGCCTGTTTCAGCAGGATGCGCCCGACCTCGGTCGAGCCGGTGAAGGTGAGCTTGCGCACCGCCGGGTTCTCGCAGAACTCCTTGCCCACGGCGGAGGAGGAGGAGGATGGCACCACGTTGAACACGCCCGCCGGGATCCCTGCGCGTTCCGCGAGTACACCCATGACGATGGCCGAGAGCGGCGTCTCCGCCGCCGGACGCGCCACGAAGGAACAGCCCGCCGCCAGCGCTGGCGCGGCTTTGCGGGTGATCATCGCGTTGGGGAAGTTCCACGGGGTGATCGAGGCCGCGACGCCGATGGGTTGTTTCATCACCATGATGCGCTTGTCACGCTGGTGGCCGGGGATCATCTCGCCGTAGACGCGCTTGGCCTCTTCGCCAAAGAATTCGATGAAGGAGGCGCCATAGGCGATCTCGCCCTTGGCTTCGGCCAGCGGCTTGCCCTGTTCGGCAGTGAGGATGGTGCCCAGATCGTCTTGGTTCTCCATCATCAGGTCGAACCATTTGCGCAGCACGGCGGCGCGTTCCTTGCCAGTCCAAGCGGCCCAGTCCTTTTGCGCCTTCTCGGCTTGGGCAATCGCGCCCGCGACCTGCGCGCGGCTAAGGTCGGCGACCTGTGCGATGACATCGCCCCGCGCGGGATTGGTCACGTCAAATGTACCGTCGTCGCCTTCGACCCATTGGCCGCCGATATAGGCGCGGGTTTCAAGCAGGCTGGGGTCTTTCAGCAGTGATTTCAGATCCGTCTTAGCATCAGTCATGTCATCTCTCCGCTATTCTCTATAGCCTCCAAAGCAACAACGAGTATGATTGTCCAGTTAAGTTTGATCAAATCCGGGGTGGGAGACCCAAATGATGCTAGATGACGCCTATGCAAACGCTGCCTATATCGACGGGGCCGACGGCTTTCCGCCCCGCTGGGAAAAGGAGGCAGAGGCATTCCGCGCGTCATTGGGGGCGCGGGCGCAGCTTAACGTGCGCTATGGCCCTTCGGACCGTCAAAAGTTCGACTTTTTCCAGCCCGAGGGCGTGTCGCGCGGCACGGCGGTCTTCGTGCATGGCGGCTATTGGAAGGCTTTCGACAAAAGCTATTGGTCGCATCTGGCCGCCGGTCCGCTGGCGCGGGGCTATGCCGTGGCGATGCCGTCTTATGACCTTTGCCCCGATGTGCGTATCTCTGAGATCTCCACGCAGGTCGCCGCTGCGCTGACCGAAGTGGCGAACCGCACACAGGGCACCATCGTTCTGTCGGGCCATTCGGCGGGGGGCCATTTGGTGGCCCGCATGACCGACCCGCTGCTGCTGGGGGCCGAGGTGCGCGACCGGATCACGCGGATCGTGCCGATCTCCCCCGTGGCTGATCTGGCGCCGCTGCTTCAGACCCAGATGAACGACACCCTGCGGCTGGACGAGGCCGAGGCCGAGGCCGAAAGCCCGATGAACATGACCCCGCCGCACGGCGTTGATGTCACCGTCTGGGTGGGCGCTCAGGAACGGCCCGCCTTCCTTGAACAGGCCGAGAATTTCGCCCGCAGTTGGGGTGCGAAACATGTGGTGGCCGAGGGCAAGCACCATTTCGACGTGATCGATCCGCTGGCCGAGGCCGACAGCGGCCTGACCAAAGCGCTGCTGGGCAGCTAAGGCCCGCATTTTGCGGCAAATGTCCCGCCTTATTGCGCGTAAGGCATTTGCCGCAGTGCCGCGGAAACACTATGTCAGAAGGGCAAAGGCCCCTGTTCGGCCGCGCGACCTAATGGAAAGGGCCGAAGATGAGAATCGTTAAATGGGTGTTCTGGGTGACCGTCTGGGTGCTGGTGGGGGCGTTCTTCCACTATACCCTGCCGCAGACCGATATCGTTCGCGTCACGGACACCTATGAAAAGCGGATCGACTTCGGCAACAGTTCGATCTTCTGGTCCGGCTCATCGACGGATAGTGCCGGGCAAGCGGTCAACCGCGATGTCTTTTTCATCCAGACCCGCCGGGCCAAGGGCGATGTCATGGTCTACCGCAACGAAGACACCGGCTGGGGCTGGCCGCCCTATTTCAAGTTCGACACTGCCAACCTTCAGGCCGAGGCAGCCGATGCCCGCAGCACCACCGGCGCGCCACAGTATTACGCGCTGAAACACTACGGCTGGCGCAGTGAGCTGTTGTCGATCTATCCCAATGCCATCTCGCTCCGTCCGGTCGAGGGGCCGGAGGCGAGCAAGGGTATCCCCTTTGTGACCATCATCGTGCTGACCCTCGCCGCCGCGCTGTTCTATGCGATCTGGGTGCGCTGGCGGCGGTTCCGCCGGGCGCGGCTGGATCCAAAGATCGAGGCGATCGAGGATGACATCGCCGCGCGCCGGGGCCGCTTTGCCCGCTGGCGGGCCGAACGACGCGCGCGGAAATAACCTCACCACGAACTGCAGGCGCTGAGCGGGGCAAGAAGCGCCCCGCATTCAGCTAAATTCTGGTATTCCATCCTATATGGACATCATCCTCGTCACCACGGTCATTGCGTCGCTCTTTGTCGTTATCGGCTTGGCCGAGCCTTTGGCGGCGCGGTTGCAATTGCCCTACAGCGTGATCCTTGCGGTGCTGGGCATCCTGATCGGGGTCTCGGCGACCTTTTTCTTGCGGACTGATTTGACGGATGCGCTGAACCCGGTGGCGGCGGCCATTCTGGGGCTGCCGATCCGGTCGAACGTCTTTCTATACGTCTTCCTGCCGACGCTGTTGTTTCAGGCGACATTGGGAATGAACCTGCGCCGTATGGTCGACGACTGGGTGCCCATTCTGGTGCTAGCGGTGGTGGCCGTGGTGGTGGCGACGGTCAGCATCGGCTACGCGCTGTTCTGGGTCAGTGCGATCCCGCTGGCGGCCTGCCTGCTGATCGGGGCCATCGTCTCGACCACGGATCCATCGGCGGTGGTTTCGATCTTTCGGTCGATCTCGGCCCCGCGGCGGCTTGCGCGGATCATTGAGGGCGAAAGCCTGCTGAACGACGCCGCCGCCATCGCGCTTTTCGGCCTGTTCATGGGCTATGTCATGCTGGGCATTCCCGACCCGGAACTGGGCAGTGCGCTTGCGCAATTCCCGATGCTGATCGCAGGCGGCGCGCTGGTGGGCTGGCTGGGCGCGCGGATCGCGGTTTGGGTCATGGCGCTGTTTGCGCGGCATGAATTGGCGCAGCAGTCCATCTCGGTCGCGCTGCCCTATCTGGCCTATATCGTGGCCGAGCAAAGCGTCGGCGCTTCGGGGGTGATCGCCGTGGTGGCCGCGGGTCTGACGCTGAACCTCACCGCGCCGGGGCGGCTGCCGCCACAGGCATTGACCAACCTGCGCGAGCTTTGGGACGTGCTGGCCCATTGGGCGGGGGCGCTGATCTTTATCCTCGCCGCTCTGCTGATCCCGCGGCTGTTGGAAGAAGTCCGGCTGGAGGATTTCTTTCTCATCGCCGTGGTCGTGGTGGCTGCCATTTTCGCCCGCGCGGTGATCCTTTTCGGCCTGCTGCCCCTGTTGACGGCGGCGAAGCTTTCGCCCGCGGTCGAGCGGCCCTATCGGGTGGCGATCCTCTGGGGCGGCTTGCGCGGAGCGGTCACGCTGGCACTGGCGCTCGCGGTGACGGAAAGCGTGCGGGTGCCGGATGACATTCAGCGGATCGTGGGTATCTTGGCCACCGGCTTCACGCTCTTCACCCTGCTGGCCCAGGGTACGACGCTGCGTTGGATCATCGGGCGGTTGGGGCTCGATCAACTCTCGCCCATCGATCACGCGCTGTCGCGGCAGGTCATCGCCGTGGCCCTGCAGACCGTGCGCGAGGACGTGGCCCAAACGACAGAGAATTACGACCTGAACCGCGACATCGTGCGCTCCGAGGCGAAACGGTTTGGCGAACGGCTTGAGACAGCGGTCAAGACCGCGGAGGAAGCGACCGATATCCTCGACCGCGACCGCATCGCGCTTGGGCTGATCGCGCTGGCGGGGCATGAGCGTGACACGATCCTGGCACGGGTGCGCGAGCGGACGATCTCGGCCCGGATGGCCGATCTGGTGCTCTCGGATGCGGACCGGTTGATCGAGGGGGCGCGAACCCAAGGGCGCAGCGGCTATCAACGCGCGGCGCGGCGCAGCGTGGCCTATGGGCGCACATTTCGCGCGGCGGCGGTGTTGCACGGGCGCTACGGCGTGTCGGGGCCGCTGGCGCGGATGACGGCGGACCGCTTTGAAATGCTGCTGTCGCAACGGTTGATCCTGCGGGATCTGGGCACTTTCATCGATGGTCGCATTCGCCGGATTCACGGGCGGCGGGTGGCGGAATTGCTGCACGACCTGTTGGCGCGGCGCATCGAAGGGATCGAGACCGCGCTGGAGGGGCTGCGCTTGCAGTACCCCGGCTATGCCGAGGAGTTGGAACGGCGTTTCATCCGCCGCACGGCTCTGCGTTTGGAAGAGCGTGAATATACATTGATGCGCGAAGACGGTCTCTTTGGGGCCGAGGTCTATACCGCCTTGATGCAGGAACTGGCGACCCGGCGCACCGCGGCGGAGAGGCGCCCGGGCCTTGACCTCGCCGTGCGGCGCGGCGCTTTCATCGAGCAGTTTCCGCTGTTTGCGGATCTGGAGGAGGGCGCGCTCAAACGGCTGAGCCGGGCGCTCAAGACCCGCTATGTCGATATCGGTGACGTGGTTTTGCGCAAGGAAAGCCCCGCGCGCAGCGTGTTTTTCATCGCCTCAGGTGCTGTCGAATTGGAAAGCGCGGGTCAGACTTGGCGATTGGGGCGGGGGGAGATGTTCGGCCAGATGGCGATCCTGACGAACCGCGTCCGCCGGGTGGATGTGCGCGCCATCGCGCCGACCACGCTTTTGGTTCTGGACGAGGACCGGTTCCGCCGCCTGTTGGAACGAAGCGCGGCCCTGCGCGAGGCGGTGCGTGCCAGTGCGGAGAAGCGCGGGATCGATCCGGTGGATCTGATCTCGGGCGGGCGGGGGTAGCTCGGCGCGTCAAACGCTGGTGGGGCGTTTGGGGGCGGTGTTGTGCAGGGTATTTGAGAAAGGATGAAGTGAGGGAGGTGCGGCCGGTAGAGGCGGCCGCACCTTTGGCTGGGGTTAGTCGTCGGGGGTGATTTCGCCGGTGGTGGCGTCGATCAGTAGTTCGCGTTCGCCGGTGGCGTCGGTCAGTTCGACTTCATAAACCATGCGGTCATCTTCATCGTCGAGCGAGACTTCCTCGATCCATGTGCTGTCTTGGCCTTCAAGCTCGGTCAGTGCGGTCATTAGCACATCGCGGGCCGTGCCAGCGGCGCGCAACTCATCCTCTTGGAAGAGGCCGCTGAGGAAGCTGGTGAGTTGCTCTTCGGACTGCTTCATCACATCGCCGGTGGCGGCATTGACGGTGACTTCATACACGGATTCGCCGCGGACGAGGTCGATCTCATAGACCAGCGCGTCGCCTTCGGTTTCGATCTCGGCTTCCAGCACGCCGCCATCGATGCTGCTTTGCGCCGATTTGATGGCTTGGGACATGCTGATGCGCTCGGCCTCAGGGGCGGTCTCTTGCGCGAAGAGGGCTGCGGGGGCGAGCAGGAGCGATGTGGCGAGGGCGGTGAACTTATGTGTCATGGAAAAACCTCTTGCGTTGTGGTGCGTCGGGCCGCATGGCGGCGTTCTTGGTTCAACGCTTGGCGCGGGGGGCTGTTCCAGACGGTAGGGGCGGGCGGCGCTAATCTGCGAAGAGGCCTGCGGGCTGGACGATTGCGCGGGCCTCGTCTTCGGTCACCTTAAGGAAATGGGCGAGGGCCGCGGCGTTGGTTTCGGGGTTGGCGTATTCGGAGAGGCGGCTGTAGTTTGCGAATTGGGCGTCGCGGATTTGGTCGACCTCATGCAGCATGTTCCCGCGGATCGTGGGGAGCAGGCGGGACAGGTTTTCTTGCGAAGTTTGCGCGCCGCTCAGGCCAATGCGCCGGGCGTGGCCACTGAGATAGGTGTCGGTCAGTTTGCATTCGACTTCGAGCATGCGCACCTGCGCGCGGTCCGAGGCGAAATCGCGTAGCAGGTCGAGGTTCGACGTGTCGATGCAGACGATCAGCCGCGTGCTGTTGTAGTAGTCGTAGAGCATCCGCATCAGGGCGCGGCGGTGGTGGGTGCGTTTTTCCAGCGTGGTTTGAATGCCGCCGAGGTCGGGCAGGGGGGTGTCTTCTTCGTTGAAGAGGAAATCCACCGCCGGGAGGCCGGTTTGCTGGCGTATCCGTCCGACGAGCCGTTTTGCCACATGCCATTTCTTGGCGATGATGATCAGCAGTTCACGTTCGCGGCCAAGGCTGGATTCCCTCTCCCAAAAGCGGGGGGCGAAACGGCGGCCAATGCGGCCGCGCGCGGTGAGGAAATCGAACAGGTTGCGGCCTTCGTCGCTGATCTGGAATGGCACGCCTTGGGCGGCGTAGAGCAGGCCGAGGCGGCGTTTGAGGTCCAGTGCCTCGGGGCTGATTTTGCGGGCGAAGAGGTGGTTCTGGCCGAGCAGCAGGTCATAGTGGTCATTGTAGAAGGTGACCGGCATGCCGTAGTCGGAAAACAGCAGGAAGGTCAGGCTGCGATTGGCGATTTCACCTTCGGGGACGAGGTGGCGCACGAGGGTTTGAAAGAAGGTCTCATCCGGGATCCACGTGCTGCGGAAAAAGCGGATGACGTCGGGGCGTTCGTGGCTAAATGCCATCATCGCTTCGACGGTGCGGCGGCGCAGGCACCACCATTGGCTGCCGATCTGCACCTGAAGGTCGGCAGGGATCTTGCGGGTCAGGCCGAGACGCTTTTGCGCCTCGAACATCGCGTAGAAGCGTTTGCGCTGCGTGCGTTCGTTGAACCAATGGCGATAGATCAGCCGCTCTTCTTTCCAGCCGGTCTTGATCCAATCGCTTTCGAAGTAATCCATGCTTTCGATGAAATCTGCGTCAGTCTCATCAAGGAACCGATGCGCGTATTCGGCGGATTTGATTGCCATGCAATCGCCGGAGAGCAGGTAGAAATGCGTGGCGCGCGGGAAGGCTTCTATCGCGGCGGTGAGCGTGTCGAGCGTGGCTTGCACCAGTGACCATTCGCCCCAGCCGCAGCGGATGCGTTTGCGCGGGAAGGTGACATTGGGGTCGTCGCGCAGGGCCGCGGTGATCTGGGCGTAGTCTTCGGCGCTTGCGGAGGCGTCGAAATGGATCGCCATGCAATCGCCCACGGCGGTCAGCCGCTCGGCTTGCCGGATGATGGCCTCCGGTTCCTTGTGGCACAGCAGGATATAGGCAATTTTCGCCATGCAGGATACCGAATGTCCTTGTCGCGGCCCGCTTGCATCGGCCTTTTGTCGTGGATCACCTCCCTAGTTAATCCTGAAGACCGATTGAATAAACAGCATTTCTTTGCTTTTTTGCACCGAGGTCTGACTGTTGCTTAAAACAGCCAGCGCCAGCAGGAGGCAGGACGCGCATGGGTTTTCCCGGAACATGGATGACGGAAAGTGAGAGCATGGTGTACCGCGTGGTGCCCAAATGCGCCTGTTCGACCATCGGCCAGATCATGTATTATTCCGATCATGGAGAGTTCTTTGACGGCGACATCCATGATGCCAAGTCAGGCATTCATAAATGGGCCTTGGATGGGTCGCAGGGGCCGATCACCGAGAATGTGACGGCGCGCAAGTCCTATGCTTTTACCTGTGTGCGCAACCCTTACACGCGGATCCTGTCGTCTTTCTTTGACAAGATTTGCGGCATTCAGCGCAACGGGCGGCGCTATCGCGGCAATCTGGTGCCGCTGCTGGTGCAGAAATACGGGATCGACGTAGGCGGTGAGGACGGCAAGGAGGAGTTCGACCAGATTGCGAGCTTCCGGCGTTTCCTGCTGTTCGCCCGCGATACCATTCGTTGGCGGCGGCCAATGGACCCGGACATTCACTGGTCGGCGGTCTCGGGCCATGTCAGCACCTTTATCGTCAACGGCGGCACCTACGACCAGATCTTCTGGACCGAGCGGTTCAACGATGGGATGCAACAGGTGCTCGATGCCGTGGACACGCCGCACCCTGTCGATCTGGCGGCGATCCCGCGCTTTAATGAGAGCGAGGGCCATGGGCCCAAGCGGGCGCATCCGGTCGAGGATTACTTTGATGATCTGTCGATGCATCTGATGCGCGAGATCTACAAACGCGACTTCGATTTGTTCAAATATGACTTCGACAACCCCGGCAATAAGCACCCCCTGGGGGAGATCGATTTGGATGAGGTGCACGCCAAACTGGGTGACTGAGCGGCAGCATCTTGCACCGGGGCGGGGGGCGCTCTACATGCTTTGGCATGTCACAGGTCAAATCCAGTTCCAAATCCGATCCGAATTACAAGGTGATCGCCGAAAACCGCCGCGCGCGGTTTGATTACGCTATCGAAGAAGACATCGAATGCGGCATCATCCTTGAAGGGTCCGAGGTGAAATCTCTGCGCGAAGGCGGGGCGAATATCGCCGAGAGCTACGCCGCCGTGGAGGATGGCGAACTGTGGTTGGTGAACTCCTATGTGGCGCCCTACAAGCAGGCCAAGACCTTTCAGCATGAAGAACGGCGCCGGCGCAAACTGCTGGTCAGCCGCAAGGAATTGGCCGATCTGTGGAACGCGACGCAGCGCAAGGGCATGACGCTGGTGCCTTTGGTGATGTATTTCAACCATCGCGGCATGGCGAAGATCAAGATCGGCGTTGCCAAGGGTAAGAAACTGCACGACAAGCGCGAGACGGCGGCGAAACGTGATTGGTCGCGGCAGAAGCAGCGGTTGTTGAAGGATCACGGGTAAGGCTGCCACGTAGGCCCGGGACAAGCCGCAGGCGCCGGGCCATCGCCTGCCCCTCCCCGGGGTAGGCGATTTGGTGAGGCTGGGTGCTCCTTCGCGAGCACACATCAAACCTGAACTATAAAGTGGCATGAATACCCCATAGCATCGCCAACCCAGGGGCAGGCAACGCCCTCACCGCCCCCTTCCACTTGCCAGCATCCCCCGCCGGTTATAGGCATGGGCAACGCCCGCGACGAAGGAGGCCCCCATGGCCGACGATCCCAAGACATTGGTTTCAACCGATTGGTTGGCTCAGCATCTGAAAGACCCGGACCTGCGCATCCTTGATGCCTCGTGGTATCTGCCCGACGCCGGGCGCGATCCGAAGGCGGAGTATGACGCCGCGCACATCCCCGGCGCGCGCTTTTTCGACATCGACGATATCTCGGACGCGCGTTCGGACCTGCCGCATATGGCCCCGCCGATCGAGAAATTCATGTCGCGGCTGCGCGCCATGGGCGTGGGTGACGGGCATCAGGTGGTGGTCTATGACGGCGCGGGGCTGATGTCCGCCGCGCGGGTCTGGTGGCTGTTCCGCCTGATGGGGCAAGAGAATGTCGCCGTGCTGGATGGCGGGCTGCCGAAATGGCAGGCCGAGGGGCGCGAGACCGAAGACATGCCCCCCGTGCCGCGCGACCGCCATATGACCGTGCGTTTCCAGAACCAACTGGTGCGCGATGTGACACAGGTGGCCCATGCCTCCAAACTCGGCGATCCGCAGATCGTGGACGCCCGCGCCGCAGCACGTTTCCGCGGCGATGCGCCTGAACCGCGCGAGGGGCTGCGCGCGGGCCATATTCCCGGCGCGCGTAACGTGCCCTTCACCGAATTGCTCAACGACGACAAAACGATGAAAACCCCCGAAGAGACCCGCGCCATCTTCGAGGCGGCGGGCGTGGACCTGTCGAAACCCGTCATCACCTCCTGCGGCTCGGGCATCACCGCCGCCGTGCTGGCGCTGGCGCTGGAGCGGCTGGGCCACCGCAAATGGTCGCTCTACGATGGCTCATGGGCGGAATGGGGCATGTTCCCCACAGTGCCCGTGGCCACCGGCGCGGCTTAATCCTTTACCGTTACCTTCCAACCGGAGAACCCAATGTTCGAGACGCTCAAGGCGCAACCCGCCGATAAGATCCTCGCCCTTGTACAGGCCTACCGCGAAGACCCGCGCGACACGAAGATCGACCTCGGCGTCGGTGTCTACAAAGACGCCAGCGGCAACACCCCGGTGATGCGCGCCGTCAAAGCCGCCGAGCAGCGCATCTGGGAAAACCAAGACACCAAGGTCTACACCGGTCTTGCAGGTGATCCGACCTATACCAATGCGATGGCCGCGCTGGTTCTAGGCGATGCCGTGCCGCGCGGCGCGATTGCCGCCGCCGCCACCCCCGGTGGCACCGGTGCCGTGCGTCAGGCCTTTGAACTGGTGCGTATGGCCAACCCCGAAGCGCGCGTTTTCGTCTCTGACCCGACATGGCCGAACCACCTGTCGATCCTGTCCTATCTGGGCATGGAAGTGGTGAACTACCGCTATTTCGACAGCGCGACCGGCGGCGTGAACTTCGACGGCATGATCGAAGACCTCAAGACCGCCAAGAAAGGCGATGTGGTCCTGCTGCACGGCTGCTGCCACAACCCCACGGGCGCGAACCTCAACAGCGCGGAGTGGGACGCGGTGATCGAAGTGCTGCAAAGCACCGGTGCCGTGCCGATGATTGACATCGCCTATCAGGGCTTTGGCGACGGGCTAGAAGCGGATGCCGCTGCTACGCGCAAAGTGGCCGCTTCGGTGCCGGAATGTTTGATCGCGGCAAGCTGCTCTAAGAACTTCGGCATCTACCGCGAACGGACCGGCATCCTGATGCTGGTGGCCGCCGAGGCGGCGCAGGGGCTGAACCAAGCCACTTTGGCCTTCCTCAACCGCCAGAACTACAGCTTCCCTCCCGATCACGGCGCGCGGATCGTGTCGACCATCCTGACCGATGACGAGCTCAAGGCCGATTGGATGGCCGAGCTTGAGGATGTTCGCAACGCCATGCTGGGCCTGCGTGAGCAGCTTGCGGGTGAGTTGCAGAAACTCTCTGGGTCGGACCGCTTTGGCTTCCTCGCCCAGCACCGGGGCATGTTCTCGCGCCTTGGCACCACGCCGGATAAGGTCGACGCGCTGCGTGAGAAACATGGCATCTATATGGTCGGCGACAGCCGTATGAACATTGCCGGGCTGAACCAGAACAGCGTGCCGATCCTTGCCCGTGCGATCATCGACGTCGGTATCTAATCGCGCAGCGGGCCGCGCATGTCGCGGCCCGGACAGCCCCTCGATTGTTGCCGAACAATCGCCCTATGCCTCTATTCTGGCCCGTTTTAATCAAAACTTGGTCGAAATGGCATGTTTGGATAGCTTGAGTGAAAACTCAGGGCCGGGCCAATTTTAGAATCATTATTACAGTGCATCCGCTTGGATGTGAGCTTGCCAGCGGTAGAGCTGGTGATCGTGACAGCCACGCTTGTCACCGTGTTGGGCTATTGGGTGCGCGGGCACAGCAGCCTGCCCGGTAAACATTGGTTTTTGCTGGCCATTCTGGCCATGGATTTCTGGCTTTTGTCGGTCGGGGTCGAGCTTTCCGCTACCTCTGCCGCCTGCGCCTTTGGGGTCAGCCGCCTTGCGTGGATCGGCTTTGTGCTGCTGCCGACCTTCTGGGCTTTCTTCCTCTATGAATATGCGCTCGGGGCCAAGGTGCCGCGATGGCTCGTGCCGCTTTGCGCGGGGCTTGCGCCTGCGCTGATCACCCTCGCCGCGGTGACGAGCGGCTGGCATGAGAAATTCTATGGCCCCGAAACCAAGTGGTTGCTGAGCGCAGAGGGGGCCTATGTCCAATCCGACCACGGCCCGCTGTTCTTCATCGCGATCACCTATCTTTACATGGTCATCATGGCGGCGGCGGTCGTGGCGGGGCGGGCGGTGCGTTCGGCCAACCCCGCGGTGCGCAGCTTTTTCCTCAAGCTTTTCGCCGCGACGCTGATCCCCATGGTGGCCAATCTGGCCTATATCTTGGGCGGCATCACCCTGTTCAACACCGATCCGGCGCCTTTCTCATTCGCGCTTTCGCTGACGCTGGTGGTCTGGCTGGTGGCCGATAACCGCTGGATCGACGTGAACGCAATCGCGCGAGAGCTGTTGTTCTACAACAGCACCGATCCGGTTCTCGTGGTCGACCCGAGCGGCGCTGCGATCGAGACCAATCCAGCCGCCGCCGACCTCTTGCGTCGGGAGGCCGATCCCGAGGCCCCGCTGAGCGCCTTTGGGGAGTTGGGGCCGATCATCCGCTATCTCGCGGCCCATGGCAGCCTGCCCGATGTGACCGATATCCAACTGGGCCACCGCCATTTCGCCGTGCGCGCCCATGCGATTTCTCTGGGGGCGGGGCAGAAACAGGTGGGCTGGGCCGTGGCGCTTTTGGATGTGACCGTGCAAAAGATCGCCGCCGAAAAGGCCATCGCCGCCGAGCAGATGCAGGCGCAGTTCCTCGCCACGGTCAGCCATGAGCTGCGCACCCCGCTGACGGTCATCAACGGCGCGCTTGGCCTGTTGTTGCAAGGCGGGGCCAAGGTGAGCGATGCGCAAAAGGCGCGTTTGCTGGCAAAGGCCGCGGGCAGTTCCGAGACGCTGACGACCCTGGTCAATGATCTGATCGACACCCAAAGCCTCAGCAGTGCCGAGTTCAGCATCGACCTGCACCCTGCCGCTCTCGCCCCGTTGGTGCAAAAGGCTGTGGCCCGGGCGGAGAGCCTGCAACCGGAGAAGGATATCCGCTTCCGCTGCAAGATGTCCGAGGCGGTGCTGACGGTCCAAGCCGATGCAGAGCGATTGGGGCAGGTCTTTGGCAACGTGCTGTCGAATGCGGTGAAATTCTCTGCCCCGGGCGGGCAGGTGGAGGTCAGCCTACAGCAGTCCGAAGGCATGGCGCATGTGCAGGTCAGCGACAGCGGCTGTGGCATCCCCCCGGGCGCGGAAGAGCAGGTCTTTGCCCCCTTCTCGCAGGTCGATGGCTCCGACACCAAGGTCGCCTATGGCAGCGGTCTGGGAATGCATATCACCCGGCAGATCCTGGACCGGCACGGGGGCAGCATCCGCTATGTCAGCGCCCCGGGTGTCGGCACGACCTTTACCATTTCTTTACCTCTAGTGGCCTAACGCAAACCGCCCGGCCATTGCTGGCCGGGCGGTCGATTGTTTGGCGATGTCGCCGGGGCTTAGCCCTTGGCGAACTCGGGGTAGGCTTCCATCCCCAGTTCGGACATGTCCAGACCGGTGATCTCGGCCTCTTCGCTGACGCGGATGCCACCGGCGGCTTTCAGGATCAACCAGACAACGAAGCTGACGATGAAGACAAAGAGGCCAACCGCGGCAAAGCCGATGATCTGTGTGACGAAGGATGTGCCCTCGGTATAGACCGGCACGACCAGCGTGCCCCAGAAACCGGCGATCAGGTGAACCGGGATTGCACCGACCACATCGTCGATCTTGAACTTGTCGAGCATCGGCACGGTCAGCACCACGATGACACCGCCCACGGCACCGATCCAAAGCGCACCAAACAGCGTCGGGTCAAGCGGCCCTGCGGTGATCGAGACGAGACCGGCCAGCGCGCCGTTCAGCACCATGGTCAGGTCGACTTTCTTGTACATCACCTGCGTCAGGATCAGCGCGGCGACGGCACCGGCGGCAGCGGCCATGTTGGTGTTGGCAAAGATCTGCGCCACGGCGTCCACGTCTTCGATGGTGCCCATGGCAAGCTGCGACGCACCGTTAAAGCCGAACCAGCCCATCCACAGGATGAACGTGCCCAAAGTGGCGAGGGCAAGGTTGGAACCCGGCATCGGCACAACGCGGCCATCCTTGCCGTATTTACCCAAACGCGGCCCTAGAACGATGGCCCCGGCGAGGGCGGCGAAACCACCAGCGGCGTGCACAAGGGTCGAGCCGGCGAAGTCGCTGAAGCCCATAGCGGAAAGGAAACCGCCGCCCCACTGCCAGGACGCTTCGATCGGGTAGATGAAGCCGGTCAGCACGACCACGAAGATCAGGAAGGGCCACAGCTTGATCCGCTCGGCCAGTGCACCCGACACGATGGAGGCGGTGGTGGCGCAGAACATCAGCTGAAAGAAGAAGTCAGAGGCGTTGGAGTAGCCGCCTGCGTCGATCTCGGTCTTGATGTCCTTGGTCGCGAAGGTGCCAAAGACGCCTTCCATGGTCCAATTGCCGTCGCCGGGATACATGATGTTATAGCCCACCAGCCAATACATGACCGCGGCAAGCGCAAAGAGGCCCATGTTCTTGGTCAGCTGCGTGGTGACGTTCTTGGAACGCACCAGCCCCGCTTCTAGCATGGCGAAACCCGCCGCCATCCAGAAGACGAGGAAGCCGCCGATCAGGAAAAGCAGGGTGTTGAAGATGAAGGTCGTATCCGCCAGCGTCGCGTATTCCGCGTCCTGTGCCAGCGCCAGCCCGGGCAGGGCGCTGACCGCCGCTGCGAGGGGAAGTATTAAGATGGGTTTCATATGGTCGTTTCCTGTCTGCGGGTCCGAATGCGTGCTTACCGAAGCGGGCGGCTGCCCGTGCAGCATGAGAAAACCGGATATCAGGCGCTCTTGGACAGGTTTGCCTGCCATATTTGCGCCATTGCTTGGCAATGCCGCTTAAAAAGCAGGCGCAGGCTGGAATCTGCCTATAAATTAATCAGACATTTGACGCCGATTGGACCTTGCAGCGCTAAACAAACCGCTGCAGTCAGGCTAAAGTGGCGAAAAATAGGGCCGAGCAGGCGATATTATGACCGACAAGAACAAGCGCAAACGCCCTTTGGTGGCCGACAAGCGGTATCCCGGTAAGGCCAAACCAAAGGCCAAGACCTCGGCGAAGGCCAAGCCCGCCCCGCGCAAGGCCGCGCCCGCCCGCCGCAAAGCCGCTCGTCCCAAACGCCCCCGGCGCGGCGGTATCATCGGTTTCTTTGCGGGCCTCGCCCGCTGGATCTGGCGCTTGATCTGGACGATCACATGGCGTGTCAGCCTTGTGGTCTTCCTCGTCCTCGCCTTGGCCGTTGGCTATATCTACACCACGATCCCGCCGCTCGAAACGCTGCTGGACGGGCGCGCGCGCGGCTCTGTCACCATGCTCGACCGTGAGGGCGAGGTCTTTGCTTGGCGCGGCGACCAATTTGGCGGCGTGGTCTCGGCGGAATCGGTTTCCAAACATCTGAGAAACGCGGTCATCGCCACCGAGGACAAGCGATTCTATCGCCATCTGGGCGTCAGCCCGCGGGGCATCGCCTCGGCTGTGCGCATCAACCTGAGCGAGGGGCGCGGGCCGCTTTCCGGCCACGGCGGTTCGACCATCACCCAACAGACAGCCAAACTGCTCTGTCTGGGCGAGCCCTATGACCCCAGCAGCGGCATGACGGAAAAGGAATATGAGGCGGAATGCCGTCGCTCGTCCTTGGGTCGCAAGGCCAAGGAAGCGCTCTTTGCCATCGCGATGGAGCTGAAATACACTAAGAACGACATCCTCTCGATCTACCTTAACCGCGCCTATATGGGCGGCGGTGCCTTTGGGGCAGAGGCCGCGGCGCAGCGGTTCTTCGGCAAACCCGCAGCGGCCCTCTCGCCCGCCGAAGGCGCGATGCTGGCCGGTCTTTTGACCGCGCCCACGACGCTTTCGCCCACCAACAATCTGGACCGGTCGCAAAGCCGCGCCGCCACGGTGATCCGCCTGATGGAAGAGCAGGGCTATCTCTCTGCCGCCGAGGCTGATGAGGCCATCGCCAATCCCGCGCAACTGTCCGAGGCGGCAGAGGCCGAGGCGGGCGGTTACTTTGCCGATTGGGTCATGTCCTCGGGGCCGGAATTCTTTACCCGCAACACCACCGAAGACGTGATCATCAAGACCACCCTCGATCAGCGCATCCAGCGCGCGGCCGAGGAAGGCTTGAAATGGGTGTTTGAGAATAAGGTCCGCGAAGGCTCCAAGGCGCAGGCGGCGATCGTGGTGATGTCTTCCGATGGCGCGGTGCGCGCATTGGTGGGCGGTCGCAAGACCAAGGTCGCGGGCGCCTTCAATCGCGCCACGCAGGCGATGCGTCAGACCGGCTCGGCTTTCAAACCCTTCATTTATGCCGCGGCGCTCGATCTGGGCTATTCACCCGATGACATCATCGTGGATGAGCCCTATTGCCTGAACATTCCCGGCTCGGGGCAATGGTGCCCCAAGAACTACACCAAGAGTTTCAAGGGGCCGGTGACCCTAACCGAGGCGCTGAAAAGCTCGTTGAACATTCCGGCGGTGAAAGTCTCGGAAAGCGTGGGCCGCGAAACGGTGAGTTCGGTCGCCACGCAGTTCGGCATCAAAAGCGATCTGGCCGCCGGCCCGGCACTGGCGCTTGGCGCATCGGAGAGCACCCTGCTTGAAATGACCGGCGCCTATGCCGGTATCCTCAACGGCGGCTCATCGGTGACGCCCTATGGGTTGGTCGACCTGCGCCTTCTGGGCGAGATGGAGCCGTTGATGGGCACCGGCGGCGGCATCAACGAACGTGTGATCCAAGAAGATGCCGCGCGCCAGTTGGTCTATATGATGGAAAAGGTGATCTCTGAAGGGACCGGCCAGCGCGCCAAGTTTGGCGGGCGGCAACTCGCGGGCAAGACCGGCACCACCTCGGCCAATAAGGATGCTTGGTTTGTGGGCTTCTCGGCGGATTATGTGGCCGGGGTCTGGATGGGCTATGACGACAACACGCCGCTTACCGGGGTCACGGGCGGTGGCCTGCCCGCAGAGATCTGGCGCGAGACCATGAGCCGCGTGCATGAGGGAATGCCCCTCAAGGAGTTGCCGATGCAGGCGCCCGCCCCGCCCAGCAATCTGAGCGAGGCACAGCCCGAACCGCAGCCACAGCCGCAACCGCAGGGCGGTGGCAACCAAGGCGGCGGCGCGGACAATGTGATCGACCGGGTTCTGCGCGATATCTTTGGCGGCGGCAGCAGCGGCAGCGGGGCCAGCGCGCCCGCGCCGAACTTCCTCGACCGCTGAGGCGGTCGGGGGCGGGCCGAAAAATCAATAGCATTGGGTTGTCAAACTCATTATCAATTCCCCGAAAGCGGGAAGGTGCTGCGCGCTTGGCGGGCAGCGTTGAAGGGGTTTGATGCAAAGCGATGTGGTGAACAGGGGGCTGTCCGAGCTGCGTCGCGTGCGCAGGCGCGGCCGTGGGCTTTATTGGGCGGTGGCCCTGTTCAGCCTTTTTGCCAATATGCTCATGCTCACCGGCCCGCTCTATATGTTGCAGGTCTATGACCGCGTGCTCGGCTCAGGGTCAGAGGAAACGCTGATCGCCCTCTCGGTCCTCGTCGTCTTTCTCTATGCGGTGATGGGGCTTTTGGATTACACGCGTGGCCGGATCATGGCGCGGGTGGGGGCACGGTTTCAATCCGATCTCGACCGGCGGGTCTTCGACGCGGTGGTGCGCAAATCCGCCGTGGCCCCGGATGTGAAAACCAACGCGGGCCTTGCCGATCTCGAAGCTGTGCAGCGCCTCATGACCTCCCCAGTGCTGATGGCCGCCTTTGACGCGCCATGGACGCCGATCTTCTTTGCCGCGATCTTTCTGTTCCACCCGATGCTGGGCTGGCTGGCCTTGGGCGGTGCCGCCGTGCTGGTGGCAATCGCGGTGGCCAATCAGATGCTGTCGCGCGAAAGCCAAGCCCGGGCTGGCGTCTCGGGGCAGGCGGCGGATGCCATGTCGGGCCAGATCAGGGTCGAGGCGGAGATGGTGCAGGCCATGGGCATGCGCGATGCTGCCTTTACCCGCTGGCAGCAGGCTCGGGGGCAGGCGCTGGCGCAGCAGGTGAAATCGACCGACGTGGGCGGCACTTTCACCGCGATGACCAAGACGCTGCGGCTGTTTCTGCAATCCGCCATGCTGGGCCTCGGCGCTTGGCTGGTCTTGAAAAACCAGATGACGCCGGGCGCGATGATCGCAGGCTCGATCCTCTTGGGCCGGGCGCTGGCGCCGGTGGAACTGGCGTTGAACCAATGGCCTGTGGTGCAGCGGGGCCGGGCCGGTTGGGCCAATCTGGCGCAGCTTCTGGGTGCGGTGGGGGAGGAGCCCGCGCGCACCGCCCTACCACAGCCAAAGGCAAAACTCGCCGCAAAGGCGCTGACGGTCGTGGCGCCGGGTGAGAAACAGGCGGCACTCAAGTCAATCAACTTCACCGTTGAGCCGGGGCAGGCGGTCGGCGTGATCGGCCCCTCGGGGGCGGGGAAGTCGACCTTGGCCCGCACGCTCACCGGGGTCTGGCCGCCTGCGGGCGGGTCTATCCGCCTCGACGGGGCCGCGCTTGAGCATTACGGGAGCGAGACCTTGGGGCGGCATATCGGATATCTGCCGCAGCGCGTTCAGCTGTTCGACGGCACCATTGCCGAGAATATCGCCCGGCTCTCCCCCAATCCTGACGACGCCAAAGTGGTCAAGGCGGCCAAGATGGCGGCGGCCCATGAGATGATCCTCGAATTCCCGCAAGGCTATGACACGCCCATCCGCGCGGGGCAGGTGCGGCTTTCGGGCGGGCAGATGCAGCGCATCGGGCTCGCGCGGGCGCTGTATGATGACCCGGTGATCGTCGTGCTGGATGAGCCGAACTCGAACCTCGACAATACCGGCTCTCAGGCGCTGAACCACGCGATCCGACAGATGAAGGCCAGCGGGCGGTCGGTGCTGATCATGGCGCATCGCCCGGCGGCCATTCAGGAATGCGACACGCTGCTGGTGCTGGATAACGGCATGCGCAAAGCCTTTGGCCCCAAGGATGAGGTGCTGGCCGGGATGGTGCAAAACCACCGCGAGATCCAGAAAGCGCCCGCACGCTCGGGGGGCGTGGTATGAACGCCCGTGACGACAAGCGCTGGTCGGCGAAGCGGCCCCTGATCCTTGGGTTCATCGGGCTGTTCCTGCTCTTCGGCGGTTTTGGCACATGGGCGGTGACCAGCCAAATCGCCGGGGCGGTCGTGGCCTCGGGCCGGATCGAAGTCGACCGCAACCGGCAGATCGTCCAGCATGAGACCGGCGGCGTGGTGGCCGACATCCTCGTGGATGAGGGCGACAACGTCGCCGCCGGGGATGTGCTGCTGCGGCTTGATGCGGAGCAGTTGACCTCGCAATTGGCCATTGTCGAAGGGCAGCTTTACGAGCTTATGGCCCGCCGGGGACGGCTAGAGGCGCAGCGCGACGAGGTCGAGACGGTCACATTTGACGAAGAGTTGCTGACCGCCGGGGCGACGAACCCTGACGTGCAGGAATTGGTGGACGGGCAGCGCAACCTCTTTGACGCGCGCCGCGTCAGCGTGGCGCAGGAGCTTGAGCAATTGGGCAAACGCCGGGCGCAGATCAACGCGCAAATCCGCGGGGTCGATGCGCAGGAGGCCGCGCTTTCGCGGCAGTTGGAGTTGATCGAAGAGGAATTGGCCAACCAACAATCGCTGCTGGACCGGGGCCTGACGCAGGCCTCTGCCGTGCTGACCCTCATGCGCGAACAGGCCCGCCTGCGCGGCCAGATCGGAGAGCTTTCGGCGCAAAAGGCCCAGTCGCAAGAGCGGGTGACAGAGATCGACATCGAACGGCTCAAACTGCGCTCGGCTGGGCGGGAAGAGGCGATCACCCAGCTGCGTGATCTACGCTACCGTGAGTTGGAGATGGCCGAGCAGCGCCGCGCGCTTAGGGCCGAGATCGACCGCCTTGATATCCGCGCGCCGGTGTCGGGGGTGATCTATGGCATGCAGGTGCAAACCCCGCGTTCCGTCGTGCGCGCGGCGGAGCCGCTGATGTATCTCGTCCCGCAGGACCGTCCGCTGATCATCGCCTCGCAGGTGCAGACCATTCATATCGATCAGGTCGCCGTGGGCCAAGAGGTGAACCTGCGTCTTTCGGCACTGAACCAGCGCACCACGCCGGAACTGGTGGGCAAGGTCTTGCAGGTCTCTGCCGACTCCATCGAGGATGACGCCACCGGTCAGAGCTATTACCGGGCCGAGATCGCGCTGAACCCCGGTGAGACGGATAAGCTGGAGGAGGGCACCATCCTCCTCCCCGGCATGCCGGTTGAGGCTTTCATCCGCACCGGTGAGCGCTCTCCCATGGCCTATTTGCTGAAACCGATGGCCGACTATTTCGCCCGCGCGTTCCGCGAAAGCTGAGGCGGGGCAGGTGGCAAAGGGGCTTTCCCTTGGCGCGGCGGGCGGTTAGCGTCCGCCCAGAACCGCAACCAAAGGAAGCCCGTCATGTCCCTGACCGCCCGCCTTGCCGATCTCGGCATCACCCTGCCCGACGCGCCCGCACCCGCCGCGAACTACGTGCCCTTCGTGGTCACCGGCAATACCGTCTATGTCTCGGGCCAGATCTCCAACGGGCCGGATGGGTTGATCACCGGGCGTTTGGGCGCCGATATGGATGTCGACGCCGGTGCCGCCGCCGCGCGCAGCTGTGCGCTGAGCCTTCTGGCGCAGGTCCGTGCCGCTTGTGATGGCGATCTGGACCGGCTCAAGCGGGTGGTGAAACTGACCGGCTTCGTGAACTCCACCGCCGATTTCACCGACCAGCCCAAGGTGATCAACGGCGCCTCCGATTTCATGGTCGAGGCGTTGGGCGACGCGGGCCGTCACGCCCGTTCGGCGGTTTCTGCCGCATCGCTGCCGCTGGGTGTCGCTGTCGAAATCGAAGGCATCTTTGAGATCGAATGACCCTTCCTGCCGTCTTTTTGAACATTCCGCTGGCGCATCGCGCGCTGCATGACCTCGCCGCTGGACGGCCCGAAAACAGCCGCGCCGCCGTGCGCGCGGCTGTCGATGCGGGGCTAGGCATCGAGATCGACCTGCAACTCAGCGCCGATGGCAAGCCGATGGTGTTCCACGATTACGGGTTAGAACGGCTGACGGAAGAGCAGGGGGCGGTTCGGCTGCGCGACGCAAGTGCCCTTGCCGCGATCCCGCTGAAGGGCGGCGATGAGGGCATCCCGACGCTTGAGGACATCCTCGACCTCGTTGCCGGGCGCGTGCCGCTCTTGGTGGAGTTCAAGGATCAGGACGGTGCCATGGGGCCGGATGTCGGTGCGCTTGAGGCCGCCGCGGCGGAACTGCTTGGCCGCTACCGGGGTGATCTGGCGGTCATGTCCTTCAACCCGCATTCGGTGCGTGCGCTGGCCCGGCTTTTGCCCGAAGTGCCGCGCGGCCTGACCACCAGCGCCTATCGCCCCGATGAATGGCCGCTGCCCGCCGCGACCTGCGACCGGCTGCGCGAAATTCCCGATTACGCCGACAGCGGGTCTTGTTTCATCAGCCATGAGGCCGACGATCTGAGCCGCTCCCGCGTGGCGGAACTCAAGGCTGAAGGGGCGGCGGTGCTCTGCTGGACGATCCGCAGTCAAGCGGAGGAAGAGATCGCGCGTAAGGTGGCACAGAACGTGACCTTTGAGGATTATCTGCCGCGCCCGCGCCCTTGATCTGCGAGGCCGAGGCCACACATAGGACCCAAGGCAGGCAAGGCTCAGATGAACGCGCAGGAAATCGAGATTACCGTGGTGCCGGAATTGGTGCAGATCGGCCAAGTGGATTGGGACGCCTGCGCCTGTCCCGAGGCCGAGGATGGGGGCCGTCCGCGCGACCCTTTCACCACCTATCGCTTCCTCTTGGCGCTTGAGCGCAGCGGCTCGGTCGGCCCCGGCACCGGTTGGCAGCCGCAGTATCTGGTGGCGCGGATCGCGGGCCAAGTGATTGCCGTCGCGCCGATGTATGCCAAATCGCACAGCCAAGGCGAATATATCTTCGACCACAATTGGGCCCATGCCTATGAGCGCGCGGGCGGGCGGTATTACCCCAAACTGCAGATCGCCGTGCCCCACACCCCCGCCACCGGACGGCGCTTTTTGGTGCGGCCCGAGTTTGAAGAGGCGGGCACCGCCGCGCTGGTTCAAGGCGCGGTGCAGCTGACCGATAACAACGCGCTGTCGTCGCTCCATGTGACCTTTTGCACCGAGCAGGAGGTCGCCCGGGCCGAAGCACTGGGCCTGATGAGCCGCAAAAGCCAGCAGTTTCACTGGCACAACCGCGACTATGCGGATTTCGACGGTTTCCTCGCCAGCCTGTCTTCGCGCAAGCGCAAGAACATCCGCAAGGAACGCGCACAGGCGCAGGATTTTGGCGGCACGATCCACACCTTCACCGGCGACCAGATCGCGCCCGAGCATTGGGATGCCTTTTGGCAGTTCTACCAAGACACCGGCGCGCGGAAATGGGGTTCGCCCTACCTCACGCGGGAATTCTTTGACCACGCGCAAGAAAACCTGCGCGACGATATCGCGCTGGTGCTGGCCGAACGTGACGGGCGTTGGGTTGCCGGGGCGCTGAACTTCATCGGGGCAGAGACGCTCTTTGGCCGCTACTGGGGCTGCACCGAGCATCACCCCTTTCTGCATTTCGAACTGTGCTATTATCGCGCCATGGATTTCGCCATTGCCCATGGGCTTGCCCGTGTCGAGGCGGGCGCGCAGGGCGAACACAAGCTCGCGCGGGGCTATCTGCCTTCGCCCACATGGTCGCTGCATTGGATGCGCGACCCGGGCTTTGCCGCCGCCGTGGGGGAGTATTTGCAGGCCGAACGCGACGCCGTGGACGAAGAGATCAGCGTGCTGACCGACTACGGCCCTTTCAAAAAGACGACGATCGAGGAACAAGAATGACCGAGAGATTAAGCATCGAAACCCGCAAGACCCTGCTTCAGCCGCTGTTCAATACGGGCTGGGAGATGGTGGAAGGCCGGGATGCGATCCACAAGACGTTCAAGTTCAGTGATTTCGTCGATGCCATTGGCTGGATGACAAGGGTAGCAATCTGGGCGGAAAAATGGAATCACCATCCGGAATGGAGCAACGTTTACAACCGGGTGGAGGTAACGTTGATCACCCATGACGTGGATGGGCTAAGCTCGCTCGACGCGAAATTGGCGCGTAAGATGGATGGTCTCTTTGGGGCCGGCAAAGACTGACGGAGAGACCGGATGCAAGATTTGTTTGAAACCGAGTTGTGGCAGGGCAAGACGATTGCCGATCTGCTGACGCTGGAGTTCCTTGCCAGTGCGGCAGGGTCGGTGATTGGCGCGATTGTCATTTTGCTGCTGGGGTGGATCATCTCCAGCTGGCTGCAGCACCGCGTTGAGAACCTTGGCAAGCGGCACAAGCACCTTGATGAGATGCTGTTTGAGTTTCTGGCCTCCATCGTGCGCTATGTGGTGTTGGGGTTCACTGTTCTGTTCGTGCTCAACACTTTCGGGGTTAAGACGACCTCGGTCGTGGCGGTCATTGGTGCCGCGGGTCTGGCGATTGGTCTGGCCCTGCAAGGCACCCTGTCGAACGTGGCCGCGGGCGTCATGCTGATCCTGTTCCGCCCTATCAAGATCGGCGATTTCGTTGTGATCGCGGGCGAGATGGGGACGATCAAACAGATCAATCTGAACTACACGGTTCTGGCCGATCTCAGCAATGTGCAGGTCATCGTGCCGAACTCTGAGGTTTGGGGCAATGTGATCACCAACTATTCGGTCAACCCGACGCGCCGGGCGGAGTGGACCTTTGGTGTGGGCTATGGCGCGAACCTCAAGACCGCCGAGGATATCATCCGCAGCACAATCATGTCGGATGAGCGCGCGGATACGGATCCCGAGCCCTTCATTCAGGTGAACAACCTCAACGACAGTTCGGTGGATTTCCTTGTCCGGGTCTGGTGCAGCGCGGACGATTACTTTGCCTTCAAGGCCGATATGACCCGTAAGGTCAAAGAGGCGCTGGATGAGGGCGGGGTGGATATTCCCTTCCCCACGCGCACGATCGTTCAGGCGGCGGAGTAAGGCGTCTGAAGGGCGTTGCCTGCTGAAACGAAGGGCATCGCCCTCCGGGGCGAGGGCGGGCGTTGCCCGGTGTGCCACCGGGCGGGTCGTTGGAAGGGCAGCGCCTGATCCGCTCAGCCGCTGCCCGTCACTTTACATATTATCCAGCAACGCTTCACCGCCGGAAATCTCGCAGGTGCCTGCGCTTTCTTCGGGCTGCCAGAGGGTGACCTTACCGTCCTCGACCAGCATCGCATAGCGTTTTGACCGGCCCACCAGCCCGGCGCCTTCGGCGTCGAACTCCATGCCGATGGCGCGGGTGAATGCGCTGCTGGCGTCGGCGAGCATGGTGATCCCGGCCTCGGTTGCGCCGGTCGCCTCGCCCCAAGCCTTCATCACGAAAGGATCGTTGCAGGAAATGCAGATCACCTCATCCACGCCCTTGGCGTCGAACTGATCTTTGGTGCGCACGAAGCTGGGCACATGGGCGGAGTGGCAAGTCGGCGTGAAGGCGCCCGGCACGGCAAAGATCACCACTTTGCGGCCTTTGACCTTGTCGGCCATCTGCACCGGCTCGGGCCCATCGGCGCCCATCTGAACCAGTTTCGCGTCCGGCAGCGTCGAACCTTGAGAAATCGTCATGGGATAGCCTCTCCTGTCATTGCGGTTGTCTTGGAGCCAGATATAGGCTTTGACCGCGACTGAGACCAGATCAATCGGGGGATGGCAGATGCAGCATGTGGTGGTGATCGGAGCCGGGCAGGCGGGGGCGTCATGCGTGGCGAAGCTGCGCAGCGGCGGGTTCGAGGGGAAAATCACCCTCATCGGCGCCGAGCCATGCCCCCCTTACCAGCGCCCGCCCCTGTCCAAAGGCTACCTGCTGGGGGAGATGAGCCAAGAGCGTCTCTTGCTCCGGCCCGAGGCATTCTACGCCGATCAGGGGATCACGTTGAAAACCGACTGCCGCGTCACGGCGATTGACCCAGAGGCGCGGGTGCTGAGCACCTCCGACGGCGCTGTCGCCTATGACGAACTGGTGCTCGCCACCGGCTCGACCCCGCGCCGCTTGCCCGCCGCGATCGGCGGGGCGCTGGAGGGTGTCTTTACCGTGCGCGATCTGGCGGATGTCGATGCCATGGCCCCGCGTTTCGTCAAGGGCGCGAAGGTGCTGATCGTCGGCGGCGGTTATATCGGGCTGGAGGCGGCGGCGGTCGCGGCCAAGCTGGGGCTTGAGGTCACGCTGGTGGAAATGGCCGACCGGATCCTGCAACGGGTCGCAGCGCCGGAGACCAGCGATTATTTCCGCGCCCTGCACGAAAGCCACGGCGTACGCCTGCGCGAAGGGGTGGGGCTGGAGCGGCTCTTGGGCGAGGGCCATGTCACCGGCGCACGGCTGAGCGACGGGACAGAGATCGCCGCCGATTTCGTCATCACTGGCGTCGGCATCGAGCCCGAGATCGCGCTGGCCGCCAGCGCGGGGGTCGAGATCGATAACGGCATCAAGGTCGACGCGCAGGGCCGCACGAACCGGCCCGGTATCTGGGCGGCGGGGGACTGCACCTCATTTCCCTATCGCGGCGGGCGCATCCGTCTGGAAAGCGTGCCAAACGCCATCGATCAGGCCGAGGTCGTGGCCGAAAACATCCTCGGCGCGGGCAAGGAATACATCGCCAAGCCGTGGTTCTGGTCAGATCAATATGACGTGAAGCTGCAAATCGCTGGGCTAAACGCAGGCTATGACCGCGTCGTCACCCGCCGGGGCGCGGGCAGCGCGTCCTTCTGGTATTACCGCGGTGAGACTTTGCTGGCCGTCGATGCGGCGAACGATCCACGCGGCTATATGGTCGGCAAACGGTTGATTGAGGCGGGCAAATCGCCCGATCCCGCCTTGGTTGCGGACCCTCAGACGGACCTCAAGGCGCTGCTGCGGGCATGAGGATCATCGCTGGGAAATACCGGGGCCGCCCGCTGGCCGCACTTGGCAAGGGCGACGCGGGGGCGCATCTGCGCCCGACCTCGGACCGGGTGCGCGAAAGCCTTTTTTCGATGCTGACCCATCACGACGTGATCGAAGGCGCGCGGGTGTTGGACCTCTTTGCCGGCACCGGCGCGCTTGGGTTCGAGGCGCTGTCGCGTGGCGCCGCGTCGGTTTCTTTCGTCGAGGATGGCCGCAGCGGGCAGCGGCTGATCGGGGAGAATATGCGCAAGCTGGACACGGTGGCGGACACGCAACTGCTGCGCCATGATGCCACGCGGCTGGGGCCGTGGACGCAGGCGGCTTTCGATCTGGTTTTTCTTGACCCGCCCTATGGCAAGTCCATGGGGCAAAAGGCGCTTGCCGCGGCGGCCGAAGGCGGCTGGCTCACCCCCGGGGCGATGGTCGTCTGGGAGGAAAGCGCTCCCATGCAGGCGCCTGAGGGATTCGCCCGGATCGACACGCGCAAATATGGCGATACCCATGTGACCCTGCTGGAAAGGGCCACCAACTAACGGGGTTCCCCAGGTTCAGCCCGCCTGAGGTTGTACCTTGTCTTTTCCGACAAAATAAGTCACCTATTGCCCGAAGGCCCGATACGCCCTGTGTCGGGACCATGGTGATTTTCAAGGAAGGACATCCGATGCGCCTCAAAGCGTCCACGGCCATTGCGCTGATCACATTCGCCGCCGCCCCGGCATTCGCCCAAGGCAAGGCCGAGGTGCTGGACACCTATGCCGACATCGCGCAGGCCGGATACGAAGACAGCCTGACCACCGCGCAGACCCTGCAAGCCGCCGTCGAGACGCTGATCGCCTCCCCCTCTGCCGAGGCGCTTCAGGCGGCGAAAACCGCATGGCTGGCCGCCCGCGTGCCCTACCAGCAGACCGAGGTGTTCCGCTTTGGCAATGCCATCGTCGATGATTGGGAAGGCAAGGTAAACGCATGGCCGCTGGACGAAGGTCTGATCGACTATGTTGACGCCTCCTATGGCGGTGAGACGGATGAGAACCAGCTGGCGGTTCTGAACGTCATCGCCAACCCGACATTCACGCTTGGCGGGGAAGAGGTGGACGCCACCGAGATCACGCCCGAACTGCTCGAAGGGCAGTTGCATGAGGCGGGCGCGGTCGAGGCCAATGTCGCCACCGGCTACCATGCCATCGAATTCCTGCTCTGGGGCCAAGACCTGAACGGCACCGACCACGGCGCGGGTGACCGTCCTTGGACCGATTACGCAGCGGGCGACGACTGCACCGGCGGCAATTGCGACCGCCGTGGGCAGTACCTCAAGGCCGCCACCGCTCTCTTGGTCAGCGATCTGGAATGGATGGCCGGGCAATGGGCCGAAGGCGGTGAGGCGCGCGCCGCCGTGCTGGCCGACGAAGACGCCGGGATCGACGCGATCCTGACTGGCATGGGCTCGCTCTCCTACGGCGAACAGGCGGGTGAGCGGATGAAGCTGGGCGTCATGTTGAACGACCCCGAGGAAGAGCATGATTGCTTCTCGGACAACACCCACAACAGCCACTACTACGACGGTCTGGGCGTGCGTAACGTCTATCTGGGCGAATACCTGCGCGTCGATGGGCGTGTGGTCTCGGGCGCGTCGCTGTCCGATCTGGTGGCCAGTGCCGATGCCAGCGTCGACGAAGACCTGCGCGCCAAGCTGAACGCCTCCATGGTGGAGCTGGGCCAGATCAAAACCGCGGCCGAAGCGGGTTTCAGCTATGACATGATGCTTGAGCGCGGCAATGCCGAAGGCGAGGCGCTGATCATGGGCGCGGTCGACGCGCTGGTGAACCAGACCCGCGCCATAGAGCGCGCGGTGACGGCTCTGGGCGGTGATGAGATCGCCTTTGAAGGCTCCGACAGCCTCGACGCGCCGGAGGCCGTCTTCCAGTAATCCTAAACTATCCCCCGGGGCGCGCTGTCGCGGCCCGGGGCCAGCCAAGGAATACGCAACACCATGATTGTTTGTCATTGTCAGAACATCACCGATCGCGACATCAACAATGCCATCGACTGGATGCGCGCCTCGGACGCGCGCACGGTTATTACTGCCGGCAAAGTATACCGCGCCTTGGGCAAAGCGGCCGATTGTGGGGGCTGCATGCCTCTGTTCTTGTCTACCATGCGCGGAAATGGCAACTTTTCCGTGCCGGTGCTGACAACCACTCTATGTCAGGCAAAACCAAACAAGGAGACAGGTTCATGAAGGGCGACGACAAGGTCATTGAATATCTCAACGCTGCATTGCGCAGCGAATTGACGGCGGTCAGCCAGTATTGGCTGCATTACCGCCTGCAAGAAGACTGGGGCTATGGTCGGCTTGCCGATAAATCGCGCGAGGAAAGCATCGAAGAGATGAACCACGCCGACAAGCTGATCGAACGGATCATCTTCCTCGAAGGGCATCCCAACCTGCAAAAGCTGGACGCGCTGCGCATCGGTGAAACGGTCAAGGAATGTCTGGAGGCCGATCTCGCCGCCGAGCATGAGGCCCGCACCCTCTATATCGAAGCGCGCAATCACTGCGATCAGGTGGGCGACTATGTCTCGAAGAACCTGTTCGAAGAATTGATCGCCGATGAGGAAGGGCATATCGACTTCCTCGAAACCCAACTGGCGCTTCAGGCGGAACTGGGCGAGGCCGTCTATGGCCAGCTTCAGGCCAAGCCGACAGACGACAGCAAGTAACCGCGACAGGCAGGCCCGGTTTCGGGCCTGCCGCTTATCCAAGGCATTCCCCATGCGATTCCTCATTCCGATGCTCACGGTGGCCGCCGCGGGTATGGCCGCCGCCGCCCCGCAAGCACTGGAGGAGCCGCATCTCAAGGTGATCCCCCGCACCGCAGAAGAGGCCGCCCGGATCGCCAAGGTCACCGCCCCCGCGACCGAATTCGACAAGCCCGAACCCTTTGAAACGAACCCCGCAGGGGCCGCCACGGTCAGCCCGCGCGGCAATGCCGATGCGTTTTCGCTGCCCTCGGGCAACATTCCCTTTGAGCGTGAGTTGGACTTCAAGGTCGGCAACGGGCTATTCAAAAAGCTCTGGGTCTCTTCCCCCTCGTCGACGCTGGCCTCTGACGGGCTGGGGCCGCTCTTCAACGCGCGTTCCTGCCAGCGCTGCCACCTGAAAGACGGGCGCGGCCATCCGCCCGAGGGGCCTCAGGATGACGCGGTGTCGATGTTCCTGCGCATTTCGGTCCCCACGCCCCCCGAAGAGGCGATGAGCGAGATCGAGGCCTTCCTACTCTCGGTCGGCGACAAGACCCCGCGCACGCGGCCCGATCCGGTCTATGGCGGGCAATTGCAGGATTTCGGGGTGGCGGGCCATCCGGCGGAATACCGTCTCGGCGTGCGTTATGAAGAGGTGGAAGTCGCGCTCTCGGAGGGGGAGACCGCCAGCCTGCGCCGCCCGACCTACAGTGCCGAAGACCTCGGCTATGGCCCCTTGGCCGAGGGTGCGATGCTCAGCCCCCGCGTCGCCCCGCCGATGATCGGGCTTGGCCTGCTAGAGGCGATCCCGGCGGCAGATATCTTGGCGCTGGCCGACCCGGAGGACGCCGATGGCGATGGCATCTCGGGCCGGGCGCAGATCGTCTGGTCCTTTGAACATGCGCGTCCGATGCTGGGCCGTTTCGGCTGGAAAGCCGGGGCGCCGACGATCCGCGAACAGTCCGCCAGCGCCTTTGCAGGCGACATTGGCATTTCCTCCCCCATTTTCGACGCGGCATGGGGCGATTGCACGGCAGAGCAGACCGCCTGCCGCGCGGCACCCCATGGGGATGGTGACGACCGTGGCACCGAGATCGACGCCGAAGGGCTGGATCTGGTGACCTTCTACAGCCGCAACCTTGCTGTGCCCGCCCGCCGTGATGTCGGCGCGCCTGAGGTGCTGCGCGGCAAGGCGGTGTTCCATGAGGTCGGCTGCACCTCCTGCCACCAGCCGAAATTCGTGACCGAACGGTTGGAGGACCAGCCCGAACAGAGCTTTCAGCTGATCTGGCCGATGACCGACCTTTTGCTGCATGATATGGGCGAAGGGCTGGCCGACAACCGCCCCGAGGGCCGCGCGAACGGGCGCGAATGGCGCACCGCGCCGCTCTGGGGCATCGGCTTGACCGAGCAGGTCAACGGCCATACCCAATTCCTGCACGATGGGCGGGCGCGGTCGCTGCTCGAAGCGGTGCTCTGGCACGGCGGCGAAGCCCAGCCCGCCCGAGATGCCGTGGTCGACATGCCCAAAGCCGACCGTGACGCCCTGATCCGCTATCTGGAGAGCCTCTGATGCGCAGCCTGCTGACCGCCACCTTCCTTCTGACTGCCGCCCCCGCCCTCGCCGGGGTGGAGGAGGTGATCCAAGATCACGCGCTGCCCGGCACCGCCCGTTTCGCCTCGGCCACGGCGGCGCTTGATACGGCGGCGCAGGCCGATTGCACCGATGCCGCCCTGCGCCCGGCCTATCAGGAGGCTTTCGACGCATGGCTCGGCATCGCGCATTTGACCCTTGGACCGCTAGAGGAAGACGGGCGCGGGCTGGCCATCGCCTTCTGGCCCGACACGCGCGGCATGGTGGGGCGCAGCGTGGCGCGGATGGTGGCCGACGAAGACCCGATCGCGACAAGCGGTGATTACGCCGAAGTCTCCATCGCCGCGCGCGGGCTCTTTGCACTGGAACGGCTGCTTTATGACGAGGATTTCGCGGGCTACGAGGCTGACAGCTATAGCTGCGCACTGGCCCGCGCGATGGCGGCCGATCTGGCGGAACTGGGGCGGGATGTCGACACCGCATGGCGTGAGGACTTCGCGACCACGCTCCGCAGCGCAGGGGAGGCGGGCAATGACCGTTTCCTCAGCCCGCGCGAGGCGTCTCAGGCGCTTTACACCGCCCTCGCCACCGGGCTGGACTTCGTCGCCGACCAACGTCTGGGCCGCCCGATGGGCAGTTTCGACGCCCCCAAACCGCAGGTGGCCGAGGCGCGCCGTTCGGGCCGCAGCCTGCGCAATGTGGTCCTGTCGCTCGAAGCATTGCATGGTCTGGCCGACACGCTGTCGGACGCGCCCACCCCCAAGACCGATGCCGCATTCGACCGCGCCTTGAGCGCCGCGCGTGCGTTGGAAGACCCCGTTTTTGCCGGGGTGGCCGATCCGATCAGCCGTATCCGGGTCGAGGCGCTGCAAAACGATGTGCGGGCTATTGCCGAGGCCGTGAGTGCTGAGATCGCCCCGGCGCTTGGCGTTTCGGTCGGGTTCAACTCGGCGGACGGTGATTGATGCCCTCGCGCCGCCAATTCCTTGCGGGTCTCGCCGCCGCGACGAGCTTACCAGCGATTGGCTGGGCCGCCGCCGGCAGCCCTGCCTACCTTGCCGCAGCGCGCGACCCTTCGGGGGCCTATGCGCTTTTCGGGCTGGATGGGACCGGCCACGACATTTTTCGCATTCCGCTGCCCGACCGGGGCCATGCCGCTGCCGCCCATCCCACCGCGCCCGAGGCGGTCGCCTTTGCCCGCCGTCCGGGCCGGTTCGCGCTGGTGATCGACTGCGAGAAGGGCCGTGTGGCCCACAGGCTCGACGCGCCGGAGGGGCGGCATTTCTACGGACATGGGGCGTTTTTGCAAGGCGGGGCCATCCTCGCCACCAGCGAGAATGAGATCGACAGCGGCGAAGGGCGCATCGGCCTGTGGTCCCGCGCCAAGGGCTATGCCCGGATCGGAGAGATCGCCTCGGGCGGGGTCGGCCCCCATGAAATTCGCCGCTGGTCTGAGGGTGTGCTGGTCGTGGCCAATGGAGGCATCCGAACCCATCCCGACAGCGGGCGGGAAAAGTTGAACATCGACGTCATGCGGCCCAATCTGTCTTATATCAGCCTCGCGGGCGAAGTGCTGGAGCAGGTTTCGCTGCCTGATGACCTGCATAAGAATTCGATCCGTCATCTGGCCTTGGCACCGGACGGGCAGGTGGCTTTTGCGATGCAGTGGCAGGGGGAGCCGGGCGACGGCGTGCCGCTGCTGGGGCTGCATCGTCGCGGGGAAGACCCGATCTTGGCCGAGGCCGATCTGGCCGAGCAAATTGCGATGCAGGGCTACGCGGGCAGCGTGGCATTTGCCGCCGATGGCGGGACGGTCGGGATCACGTCACCGCGCGGCGGGCGGCTGCATGTCTTTGACAACAAAGGTTCTTTCCTCGCCAGCCATCGCCGCGCGGATGTCTGCGGGCTGGCACCGGGCCGGGGCGGCTTCGTCGCTACGGATGGGCTGGGCGGTATCCTGTCGCTGCAAGAGGCCACGCTGTCGCGGCTGACCACGGCCAAACGGGCGTGGGACAACCATTTGGTTGCCATCGACGCATAGGCGGGCGGGGGGCCGTGGCCCCGCCGCATTTAGTCAGTCTTGTAGGTCGGGTGGAACAAACCGCCGGGCGAGAGGGTGAAGATCTCCACCCCGTCTTCGGTCACGCCGACCGAATGTTCGAACTGTGCCGAGAGGGATTTGTCGCGGGTGACGGCGGTCCAATCGTCGGCGAGGGTCTTAGTCTCGGCCCGGCCAAGGTTCACCATCGGCTCGATGGTAAAGAACATGCCCGGCTCAAGCACAGCACCGGTGCCGGGGCGGCCATAGTGCAGCACGTTGGGTGGCGCGTGAAAGACCTGCCCCAGACCGTGACCGCAGAAGTCGGTCACGACCGACATGCGGTGGCCTTCGACAAATGTCTGGATGGCATGGCCGATGTCGCCAAAGGTGTTGCCCGGCTTCACCGCGTCGATCCCGCGCATCAGGCTGTCGTGGGTCACGTTGATCAGCCGCTCGGCCTTGCGCGACAGTTTGCCCGCTACATACATGCGGCTGGTGTCGCCGAACCAGCCATCGACGATGACGGTCACGTCGATGTTCAGGATGTCGCCGTCTTTCAGCTTCTTGTCGCTGGGGATCCCGTGGCAGACCACATGGTTCACCGAGATGCAGCTGGCGTGTTTGTAGCCCTTGTAGCCGATGGTGGCGGATTTCGCCCCGGCGGCGTTGACCTTCTCTTCGATCAGGCGGTCCAACTCTCCGGTGGTTTGACCGGGGAAGACATGCTCTGCGATCTCGTCGAGTATGGTGGCGGCGAGACGGCCCGCTGCCTGCATCCCGGCATGATCGGAAGGCTCGTAAATGCGAATGCCGTCGCGCGTCTGGCGGCCTCGGTGTGCGTTGTTCACCGCTCTCTCCATGCTTGTGTTCGCTCCTACTTAACGTGGCTTTCGGGCGAGGGCCAGAGCGGCTCAGCCCGCGAAGGGGATCGGTTGCGCCAGTGTGACGGCTTGGGGCGTGATATGGGTGCCGATGGCATAGATTTCCAGCCCCGCCGCCCGCGCGGCTTGGGAGGCGGCGGCATAGGTCGGGTCGATATCGGTGGCGAGGCGCATCTGCGTGCAATCGGTGCGCTGCACCAGATAGAGCAGCACGGCGCGGTGCCCGGCCTGCGCCATCCGCGCCAATTCGCCCAGATGTTTCGCCCCGCGCGCGGTCACGCTGTCGGGAAACTCGGCCAGCCCCGTTTCGCGTGAGAGGGTGACGGATTTCACCTCGACATAGGCATCGGGCAGGCCATCGCCGCGCAGCAGGAAGTCGATGCGGGAGTTTTCGCCGTATTTCACCTCGGGCCGCACCTCGGTATAGGCGGCGAGGGGGGCGACCTCACCCGCGATCAGCGCTGCCTTCATCGCGCGGTTGGGCAGGGCGGTGTCGACGCCGGTGAAATGGCCGTTCTCATGGTCCACCAAGCGCCAGCCGTAGTTCAGCTTTTTCTTCGGATCGTCGTTCGGCTCCAGCCATATCCGACTGCCGGGGTCCGCCAGTCCCATCATCGAGCCGGGGTTGGCGCAATGGGCCACCACCTCTTCGCCCGTCTCCTCCAGCCTGCAATCGGCCAGAAAGCGTTTGTAGCGGCGGATCAGCCGGGCGGGGACAAGTTGGGTTTGAAAGCGCATGGGGCGCGGCCTATACCGAAGGGACGCCATCCTCAAGGAGCCGCCCCATGACAAACCCCACCGCCGCGATGATCGTGATCGGCGACGAAATCCTCTCGGGCCGGACCCGTGACAGCAATATGCATCACCTTGCGGGGGAGTTGACGAAAGTGGGGATCGACCTGCGCGAAGTGCGCGTGGTCTCGGACGATCACGGGGCGATCATCGCCGCCGTGCAGGCGCTGTCCTCGGCCTATAGCCATGTCTTCACCTCGGGCGGCATCGGGCCGACCCATGACGACATCACCGCCGATTGCATCGCCGCCGCCTTTAACCGCGACATCGACGTGCGCGACGATGCGCGCGAGATTTTGGCGGAACATTACGCCCGCGCCGGGACCGAGATGAACGCGGCACGCCTGCGCATGGCGCGCATCCCTGAAGGCGCCGCGCTGATCGAGAACCCGGTCTCTGCCGCGCCGGGGTTCATCGTCGAAAACGTGCATGTGATGGCCGGGGTGCCTGCGGTGTTTCAGGCCATGGTCGCCAGTGTCTTGCCGGGGCTGACCGGGGGCCAGCCGCTGATCAGTGAGACCCTGCGCATCGACCGGGGCGAGGGCGATATCGCCGGGCCGCTGGGGGCGCTGGCCGAGGAATATCCGCATCTGTCGATGGGCAGCTATCCGTTTCAAAAGGACGGCGTCTTTGGCGCGCATGTGGTGATCCGGGGCAGCGATCCGGGGATGGTCGAAGCCGCGATGACCAAGCTTAAGGCCGCCTTCGCATGAGTGAGGCGCAGGCGTTTTTCGACGCGGGCGACGCAACATGGCCCGCTGCGCGGCGCTTTGAGCACGGCCCATGGACCCTGCGCGAGGGGCAGGGCGGCGGCAAACGGGTCTCGGCGGCGACGGCGCGCGGGGCGATAACCGACGCCGACATTCCGACCGCCGAAGCGGCGATGCGCGAGATGGACCAGCGCCCGCTGTTCATGGTGCGTGCGGGGGAAGATACCCTCGACGCGCTGCTGGCCGCGCGGGGCTACGACGTGGTCGATCCGGTCACGGTGCTGAGCCTGCCGATCACCCGCCTCACCGATATTCCGATGCCCCCGGTCACCGCCTTTTGCATCTGGGAGCCGCTGGCGATCATGGCCGAGGTCTGGGCCGCCGGCGGGGTCGGCCCCGCGCGCCTTGCCGTGATGGACCGTGCCGCAACCAAGACCGGCATCCTTGCGCGCTGGAACGAGAAACCCGCAGGCGTGGCCTTTGCCGGGGTGCACAATGATATCTGCATGGTCCACGCGGTCGAGGTGCTGCCCCATCAACAACGCCAAGGCGTGGCGACTTGGCTGATGCGGGCCGCCGCCCATTGGGGGCAGGCGCAGGGGGCCACGCGGCTGTCGGTGCTCTGCGTTGATACCAATACCCGCGCGCAGGCGCTCTATGCCAAGCTGGGCTTTGCCCCGGTCGGGCACTATCATTACCGTCAAAGCACCGAGTGAAGGATAAGACCATGGCCAACGACATGCCCACCGCCCTTGATCTGCCGATGGTCGATCCGCTGCCCGAGGCGACGCAGAAGTATTTCGACGTCTGTCAGGAAAAGCTCGGGATGGTGCCCAATGTGCTGCGCGCCTATGCCTTTGACATCGACAAGCTGAACGCCTTTACCGGCATGTATAACGATCTGATGCTCGGCGATAGCGCGCTCAGCAAGCTTGAGCGTGAGATGATCGCGGTGGCGGTGTCTTCGGTCAACAAATGCTACTATTGCCTCGTGGCCCATGGGGCGGCGGTGCGCGAAATGTCGGGCGATCCGCAGTTGGGCGAGGCGCTGGTGATGAACTACCGCGTGGCCAAGATCAGCGCCAAACAACGCGCCATGTTGGATTTCGCCGTCAAGCTGACCGAGGCCAGCGCCAAGGTTGAGGAGGCCGACCGTCAAGCGCTGCGCGACGTAGGCTTCACCGACCGTGACATCTTTGACATCGCCAGCGTGGCGGGTTTCTTTAACATGACCAACCGGGTGGCCAGCGCCACCGACATGCGCCCCAACGACGATTACCACGCGCAGGCGCGATGATCCGGGCGCGCGTCGCGGCGGCTCTGGCCGGGATGCTGCTGGCGGCCCCGGCGGCGGCGCTTGAACTGGCGCTGCCCAGCACCGCGCGGCTGACGGCGGAACGCAACACCGCGCCGGATCGCTTCGCCGCGCCCGTGGGCGTCTATGCCGAAGGGCAGGTGGCGCGGGTCAATGTCGATGGCGACGTGCGCCGCGCCGCTTGGCGGATGGACACGCCGGGGCTGACCGCCTTGCAGGTGATGCGCCCGCTGCGGCGGCAACTGGGCGAGGCGGGCTTTGACATCGTGCTCGACTGCGCCGCGCGGGACTGCGGTGGGTTCGATTTCCGCTTTGCGATAGAGGTGCTGCCGGGGCCGAACATGTATGTGAACCTGCGCGCCTTTCACTTCATCACCGCCCTGCGTCGGGCGGATGATGGCACACCGACCGAGGCGATCAGCATCCTTGCCAGCACGGCGGCGACTTCGGCCTATGTGCAGATCATCCAAGCCCGCAGCGGCGATGCGCCGGAGGGGGATAGCCCCCCCGTCACGCCCGCCCCAACCGGCGCGGTGCCCCTTGCCACCGCCACGGAGGATTTCGCGGCGGTGCTGAAGGCCGAGGGGCATCTGGTGCTGAACCGGTTGGAGTTCGAGACCGGCACCTCCGCACTTGGCCCCGGCCCCTTTGCGACCCTCGCGCGGCTTGCCGAATTGCTCAAGGCAGAGCCGGGTCTGCGGGTGGCGCTGGTCGGTCATACTGATGCGGTGGGCAGTTTGGACGCCAATACCGCCCTGTCACGCAAACGGGCAGAAGCGGTGCGGGACCGGTTGGTTGAGCGCTATGACGTGGCCCCCGGCCGGCTGGAGGCGCAGGGCGCGGGCTATCTCGCGCCGCGCGACAGCAACCTGACCGAAGCGGGGCGCGAACAGAACCGGCGGGTCGAGGTAGTCGTCCTCTCGGTGCAATAGCCTAGGTCGTGACCGTCATCTGGGTGGCCAGCAGCAGGTTTGTCTCGCTTGAACTTACCCCCTGAATGCGGCGGATTTGGCCCAACACGCTGTCGAGTTCTTCGACGGTCTCTGTCCCCGTCTCGACAATCAAATCCCATTTGCCATTGGTTGCGTGGATCGCCTGCACCGCGGGCATGCCTGCAAGAATGCGTTTGATCCGGTCGGTGCCCGCCCCTTCGATGGCCAGCAGGGTATGACCCCGGATTGGGCTGTGGCGCATGTCTTCTTTCAGGATCAGCGTGAAGCCCAAAATCGCGCCCGAGCTGACCAGACGCTCCACCCGCGCCCGCACCGTCACCCGCGACAGGCCGGTGGTGGCGGCCAGCGCGGAATAGGACATACGCGCGTCGCGGCGCAGTTCCGCGATGATCTTGTTGTCGATCTCGTCCATCAGCTTCCCGTCTTTTGCACGGGGCCATGTTTACGGCAGCGCGGGCGGGCTGGCCAGTCTTCGCAGATGCGCAATTGACGACGCCCGGGAAACCCATAATCTGCCGCGGAAAGGAACACTTCCATGCAAAGCCGCGCGCCCCTGTTCACCCCGGTCCTGATGGTCGGATGTATCATCATCATGGTCAGCTTCGCCGTGCGGGCCTCTTTCGGTGTGTTCCAGATTCCGATTGCCGAGGAATTCGCATGGGCGCGCAGTGAATTCTCCCTCGCCATCGCGATCCAGAACCTCGCTTGGGGCATCGGGCAGCCGATCTTTGGCGCGCTGGCCGAGAAGATTGGCGATAGGCGGGCGATTATCATCGGGGCGGTGGTCTATGCGGTGGGGCTGCTCTTGTCGGCCAATTCCGCGACGCCGATCGAGCACCAGACATACGCTTGGCTTGTCGGCTTCGGCATCGCGGGCACCGGCTTTGGCGTGATCCTCGCCGTGGTGGGGCGGGCGGCCTCGGACGAGAACCGCTCAATGGCGCTGGCGATTGCCACGGCGGCGGGCAGCGCGGGCCAAGTCTTCGGCGCGCCGGTGGCGGAATGGATGCTGAGCTTCATGTCATGGCAGATGACCTTCGTGAGCTTCGCGGGGGTGATCCTTCTGATGCTGCTCACCCTGCCGATGATGCGTGCCCCGGCGATGGCCAGCCGGGCCGAGCTTGAGGAATCGATGGGCCAGATCCTCGGCAAGGCCTTCCGCGATCCATCCTATACGCTGATTTTCCTCGGGTTTTTCTCCTGCGGCTACCAGCTTGCCTTCATCACCGCCCATTTCCCGGCCTTCGTGACCGAGATGTGCGGCCCGATTCTTGCGGGCGGTGTGCTGCATAACATCGGCATCACCACCACCTCGGCGCTTGGCGCGGTGGCGATCTCGCTGATTGGACTGGCCAATATCGCGGGCACGCTGCTGGCGGGTTGGGCGGGCAAGCGTTATTCTAAGAAATACCTGCTGGCGGGGATCTATGTCGGGCGCACAGTGATTGCCGCGGCCTTCATCATGTTCCCGATCACGCCGATGACGGTGATCCTGTTCTCTGTGGGCATGGGCGCGCTCTGGCTTGCCACGGTGCCGCTGACCTCCGGCCTCGTCGCGCATATCTACGGGCTGCGCTACATGGGCACGCTTTACGGGATCGTCTTTTTCAGCCACCAGCTGGGCAGTTTCCTCGGCGTCTGGCTCGGCGGGCGCATGTACGACATCTACGGCAGCTACACCGCCGTCTGGTGGGTCGGCGTGGCCGTGGGCGCCTTTAGCGCCGTGGTGCATCTACCGATCCGCGAGAAACGGCTCGAGGGGCTGGTGACCGCTTAACGCGCGCGCCAGCGTTCGAGGATGTGGTTGGCGGTCATCAGGTCCAGATGCGCGCCGCCGCCGTTCTTGAAAAGGGTGATTTCGTCATCGCTTTGCCGGGTGAAGGCCGAAAGGTCGTAGTAATCCGCAATCAGATGGTCGCGGGTGATGGTGCCTGCCTCAAGCGGGATGTTGATCTCTCCGATATGGCCCACAGTGGTGTCGAAACTGTCGACGAAGACGCGGGCGCGCAGCAGCGCCGTGTCGTCGACCTCGCGCATGTCGGGGCGGTAGGCGCCGATGAGATCGACGTGCTGGCCGGGTTGCAGCCAATCGCCCTTGATCAGCGGGTCGGTCGACATGGTGGCGGATGTAACGATATCCGCGGCGCGCACGGCTTGCTCCAGATCGGTCGCCACGTTGATCTTGAGCTCTGCGGCCATCGTCTCGGCGTTCTTGGGCGTCCGGTTCCAGACCGTGAAGCGGGCCTGCGGGAAGGCCGCGGAATAGGCGGCGTGCAGCGCCCGGCCTTGGGTGCCCGCGCCGACGATCAGGATGTTCTCGCTGTCCGGTCGGGCAAGGCGGCGCGCGGCCAAGAGGCTGTCGCCCGCGGTCTTCCACTTGGTGACAAGGTGGAAGTCCACGATGGCGGAGAGCGTGCCGGTTTCGTCATCGAAAAGCGAGACGCCGCCGTTGACCATCGGCACCTCCCGGTCGGGATTGCCGGGGAAGATCGTGGCGGATTTCACGGCGATGCCCAGCCCGCCGATCCACGCCGCGCGGCTCAAGAGCGTGTCCTTGCCACGATAGAGGAACGTGTCACCGATCTCGGCCTTCGGCAGGTCGTGGCCCGCGGCCAGCGCATCGGTGAGCGCAATCCAATCCAGCAGCGCCTCGCCCGCGTCGAAAGAAATGTTCGGGATGTCGGTCATGCGGCCTCCTCCCGGGTCAGCAGACCGGCGGCGACGAGGCGGTCGGCCCAGCCTTGTGGTCCGGTGAAATGGTGGGTTTGCCAGCCCCGCGCGGCGGCGGCGGCGATGTTGTCGGCGCGGTCGTCGGTGAAAAGCAGGGCTTCGGGCGGCAGGCCGCTGCCTTGCTCCACGGCCTCGTAGATCGAGGGCGCAGGTTTGATCATGCCGAGGTGGCCGGAAATGAAATCACGGTCGAATTCGCGCAGGAAAGGGTAGTGGGTGGCGGCCAAATCATAGCTTTGAATGCCGAAGTTGGTGAGCGAGAAGACCGGGACGCCACGCGCTTGCAGCGCATTCTTCAACCGCAGGGAATGGTCGATCACCGGGGCCGCCATCTCGATCCAGCGGTCGTGCCAGAGGCGGATTTCATCGCCCCACTCAGGCGTCGCCTCGGCCATGGCATAGATCGTGTCACGGAAATTCTCGCCGCTGTCGACGCGGTCGTTCATGCCGTGCAGGTCCACGGCGTCGAACATGGCGCGGCGGCGATCTTCGCCGATGACGCTGTCGTAAAACCGCTCCGGTTGCCATTCGATCAATACGTTGCCGATGTCGAAAACGACCGCCTGTGGTGTCATATCACTTGCCCTAACAATTGCTTAACGCGGGCCTACCCCCGCGCCGCCGCGCGCAGTTCCCGCTCCAATGCTTCGAGGAAACGGGAGCGGTCGGCCTTTGTAAACCCCTTGCCGCCGCCTTGGCGGAAGGGGTCGGCGGCGCGCAGGTCGGCCATCAGGTCGCGGGTGGCCAGGACGTTGCCGATATTGCGCGCGGTCAGCGCCTCGCCGTTGTGTTTCAGCACCCTTGCGCCCGCTTCGACGCATTTGGCGGCCAACGGGATGTCCCCCGTCACCACCACGTCGCCGGGTCCGCAACGCTCGGCGATCCACATGTCGGCCACATCGGGCCCGTCGGGCACGATCACCACCTCCACCAACGGGTTTTGCGACAGGCGCAACCCGCCGTTGGAGACGAGGAACATCTTGATTTTGTGCCGTGTCGCCACCCGCTCGGCCTCGGCCTTCACGGGGCAGGCGTCGGCATCGATGTAGAGCGCGGTCATCGCTCAGCCCGCATAGAGCGCGTCGGCATGGAAGGCGACGTGATCCTCCATGAAACTCGCCACGAAGAAATAGCTGTGATCATAACCGGGCTGCATACGGAAGCTGCCCTGCTGGCGTTTCGCGGCCATGGCTTCGGCCAGCGCTTCGGGCATCAAGAGGTCGAGGAACTGGTCGCTCGCCCCTTGGTCGATCAGCACCGGCCCGTCGAAGCCCTTTTCGCGCATCAGGAGCGTGCTGTCGTGTTTGGTCCATGTGCTCTCGTCAGGCCCGAGGTAGGCGCTGAGTTGCTTTTTGCCCCAAGCGCTCGCAGTCGGATGGGTGATCGGCGCGAAGGCCGAGACCGAGAGGAAGCGCCCCGGCAGGTTCATCGCCAGCGTCAGCGCGCCGTGCCCGCCCATGGAGTGGCCGGTGATGCCTTGGCGCTCCATATCGAGGGCGAAATTCTCGCTCAGCAGGGAGGGCAACTCCTCGGCCAAATAGTCCCACATCTGATAGTGCGCCGCCCAAGGGTCTTGGGTCGCGTTCACATAGAACCCCGCGCCTTTGCCAAGGTCGTAAGCGTCATCATCGGCCACAGCTTCACCACGCGGGGAGGTGTCGGGGAAGACCAGCGCGATGCCATGCTCCGCGGCCCAAGCCTGCGCGCCCGCCTTGGTCATGGCGTTCTCATGGGTGCAGGTCAGGCCTGAGAGATACCACAGCACCGGGACCGGGCCGTCCTGCGCCTCGGCGGGGAGAAACAGGCCGAATGTCATGTCGCAGCCGCAGGAGTCGGAGGCGTGGGAGTAGACCCCCTGCGTGCCACCGAAACAGGCGTTTTCCGAGATGGTTTTCATGGCAGAGTTCCTTTCGAACTTGAGTGTGTCACAGGGCCGAGACCCAGCCTACGACAAGGCTGACGGTCACGATACTGACCGTGGTTGAAACGAGAATGGCGGCAGAGACCCGCTGAGGGGCGACGCCGTAGTGTTGGGCGAGCATATAGACATTGCCCGCGACCGGGAGAGAGGCCGTGGCGATGATGACCCCGGCTTTATACGGGTCGACGCCGAAGAGAAACAGCGCGCCAAAGGCCACGAAGAGCGGGTGCAGCACCAGTTTGCAAAAGCTCAGCCAGCCCGCGATCTCGATCCGTTCAGCGGATTTAGAGGCCAGCGAGGCGCCGATGGCAAAAAGGGCACCGGGGGTGGCAGCGCCGCCAAGGATGGCCAGAAATTCGTTCAGCGGCACGGGGATCGGGATGCCGAAGCCGGACCAGAGAAACCCCAGCGTGATGGCGACGATCATCGGGTTTTTCAGCAGGCCGATCCCGACGATCTTGAGCGTCGCCAGCCGCAATTGCCCCTCGCGGGAGCCGGTGATCAGGATCACGATGAGGCTGGAAAAGATGATCATATCGACGGTCAGCGCCAGCAGCACGGGGCCAATCGCCTTTGGGCCCAAGAGCAGCGTCAGCATCGGCACGCCCAGAAAGCCGGTGTTGCCGATCACGGCGCATTGCGCCTCGATCCCGTTGGTGGCCACATCGAGCCCGCGCAAAAATCCGACGAGGCTGGCGATGGCATAGACGAAGGCCGTCCCCCAGAGGTAGGCGGCAACAAGGCGGCTGTCCCAGACCTCGGCCAAGGACAGATTGGCGGAAAAGCGGAACAGCATCGCCGAGAGGGCGAAGTAGAAGACGAATTTGGTGAGATAGGCCGTCGCTTCGGCAGAGAAAAACCGCGTGCGCCCGGCCCAGTAGCCAAGGCCGATCAGCGCAAAGAACGGCAGGGTTTTCAGGAAGATCGCGACCATGGTTCAAGCATTAGCCAGCCCGCCCTTGGGGTGCAATGGGGCAGGGGCGTGGGCCTTGGCTGAACCGATCGACGCCACCCGCGCGCTCAGGCGGCTGCGGCCAGCGGGAACGCCCCGGGCGGCTCCGTGATCTCGCCGCCCCAGCAGTCCTATCGGCAGGTTCCAGCAAGGGCAAAGCGCCCGGCCCTTGGCGGGGCGGCGCAGGGAGCTACCTGTTGCGGGATGGACGCCACGCGAAGAACGAGGTTTGGAATATGAGAGTAGTTTTCTTGGCACCCCTAGTGCTGGCCGGATGCGCTGAATTGTCGACAGCGCCGGTGCAGAACCCGATCCCGGCCCCCGCGCCTGCGGCCACCACACCCCCGCCTCCGCCGCCATCGCCGGAACCCGAGCCTTCGGCCCTGGCGCGGTCCGAAACCCCCAGCAGCCCGGCCAAACCCAAACCGCTGCCGGAGTCGGTCGTCAACGCGGTGAACGACAGCTCCAGCCCCTCTGAAGATGGCGGGCAAGAAGAGCTTGCCACCGCCGAGCCGCCGACCGACACCTGCAAAGAGGGCAGTTGGTGGGGGCTGATCGGTCGCCCGAAATCGGCAGCGAGCATCGTCTCAGAGCCCAAGCGTGTCTATACAGAGGGCGACCCGGTGACGATGGACGCCAATCCCAACCGCACCAACATCGTCTTGGACGCGGAAGGCAAAATCGCCAAAGTCACCTGCGGCTAGGGTCTTCCCCTAGCCCTTCGGGCGGTTGTCGAGAATACGCACGGCTTTTCCCTCGGACCGGGCAACGCCGCCCACGTCCATGACCTCAACCGTGACCGAGATGCCGACGGTCTGTTTGATCTGTGCCGACAGCGCTTTGATCGCGGCGGCCCGGGCATCGGTGGTGACGCTGGCGTCAGCGCATTCACACAGCACGCGCATCTGGTCCATCCGGTCGGGGCGCGAAAGTTCGATCTGGAAATGCGGGGCCAAGCCCGGCGTGGCCATCAGCGCCTCTTCGATCTGGGTGGGGAAGACATTGACGCCGCGGAGGATAATCATGTCGTCGCTGCGCCCGGTGACCTTTTCCATCCGCCGCATGGAACGCGCGGTGCCCGCCAGCAGACGGGTCAGGTCGCGGGTGCGGTAGCGGATGATCGGGAAGGCCTGTTTCGTGAGCGAGGTGAAGACCAACTCGCCCATTTCGCCGTCCTCGACCGGGGCGCCCGTCTCGGGGTTGATGATCTCGGGGTAGAAGTGATCTTCCCAGATGTGCAGCCCGTCCTTGGTCTCCACGCATTCCATCGACACGCCCGGCCCCATGACTTCGCTGAGCCCGTAGATGTCGACCGCATGCATGTCGAAGGCCTGTTCGATCTCCTGCCGCATGGCGTTGGTCCAAGGCTCGGCCCCGAAGATGCCGACTTCGAGCGAGGATTGGCGCGGGTCGATGCCTTGTTTGGCAAATTCATCCAAGATCGACAGCGCGTAGGACGGGGTGACCGTGATGCCCTTGGGGGCGAAATCTTCGATCAGGCGCACTTGGCGCGGGGTCATCCCGCCCGAGATCGGCACGGTCGACAGGCCAAGCGCATCGGCGCCAAGGTGGATGCCCAAGCCGCCGGTGAACAGCCCATAGCCATAGGCATTGTGCAGCATGTCGCCCGGGCGCATCCCCGCCGCGCGTAGGGAGCGGGCGACGACTTGCCCCCAGTTCGCCAGATCGTCCTTGGTATAGCCCACCACCGTCGGCTGCCCAGTGGTGCCGGAGGACGCGTGAATGCGCGCCACCTGATCGCGCGGCACGGCGAACATGCCAAAGGGATAATTGTCACGCAGGTCAGTCTTTACCGTGAAGGGAAAGCGCGAAAGATCGGAAAGCTGTTTCAGATCATCGGGATGCACGCCCGCCTCATCGAAGCTTTGCTTGTAGAAAGGGACGTTGTCATAGGCATGGCGCAGCGACCATTTCAGACGGTCCAATTGCAGGGCGCTGATCTCGTCACGGCTGGCGATCTCAATCGGGTCGAGCGTATCCTTCGCGGGGGTCAGGTCTTTCATCAGGTCGGCTCCTCCTCGGTAAATAGCTGGCCTTTAATGCTGCGGGACAGCCCGCGAAACAGGGCCACGACACGGTCATCCTCGCCCGTGACGGTCACGTCATAGATGCCCGACCGACCGCTGCGCGACACTTCGCGTGCGGTGGCAGTCAGCCGTTCCTCCGGCTGGCCGGGGCTGAGATAGGTGATCTGGTTCTGCTGGGCGACAGTGGTCTGGTTGTAGCTGTTGCAAGCAAAGGCAAAGGCGCTGTCGGCCAGCGTGAAGATGAAACCGCCGTGGCAAATCCCATGCCCGTTCAGCATGTCGGGGCGCACTGACATCGACAAAACCGCGCCGCCGGGGGTGACCTCGTCGATCCTCATGCCCAATCCGGCCGAGGCGGAATCACGGGCGAACATCACCTCGGCACATTTGCGAGCGCGGGCGTCTGGGGTCATTCCGTCATGCCTTTGTGTTTCATTTTCAAGATTGGTTGCACAATTCTGTAACGCTTTCAAGAAATTTTGAGCGGCGCTTTCGGCCATGTCAGGGCTTGATTTGGCCCCCGTCAGGGTCAACTGTAAAGCCATGAGCATAGAGCCCCCATCGCCGATCACGGCTTTCGAGCGCCCTGCCGAACAGGTCGCTTTCCACCGCACCGAACTGTCGCTGATCCTATCGCTCTACGGGCGTATGGTCGCGGCGGGGGAGTGGCGTGACTACGGGATTTCGCACCTTAAGGACGTGGCCGTCTTTTCGGTCTTTCGCCGCACGGCTGAGATACCGCTGTACCGGATCGAAAAGCGGCCCAAGCTGCGCAACCGGCAGGGGATGTATGCAGTAGTGGGCACCGGCGGGCAGGTGCTGCGCCGGGGCCATGACCTGAAGGCCGTGCTGCGCGTGTTGGAGCGCAAGCTGATCCGCGCGGTGGATTAAACGCTGGGGCGGCGATGTGCCGTCACCGGGCCGTCACCGCCCGCTTCGATCCGGGCGATGGCCTCGGCGATGTTTTCATAGCTCACGGCCATGGCGTGGGCATTGGCGTGGATCATCGTCTCGCCATCCACCACCAGCGCGACATGGCCTTTCCAGAATAACAGATCATTGCGCTGATAGGCGTCGTTGACGGGGGCGCCTACGGTCTTCTCTTGCTGGTCGCTGTCACCGGGGCAGGGGATGCCGCAGGCCAGCAGCGCCGCTTGCACGAGGCCCGAACAATCGATCCCCCAACGGCTGTTGCCGCCCCAGAGGTAGGGGGTGCCGAGGAACAGTGCCGCGATCTGCGCGGGGTCGGCCTCTCGGCTCTCAACGGGGGCAAGGTGGCCCAGCGGAATGTGCCCCTGCGGGGTTTCGGCGAAATCCTTGGCCTCTGCCGTGACTGTGACGCGCGCAGCGTAGCCGAGGCTCAGCAGGTCCGGCGATTTTAGATCGGCGTCGCGATAGGCATGGGTGGCAGGCACGCAGACGCGATGCGTGGCCTTCCGCGGGGTGCCGAGGGTGCTTTGCAGAACATGGCCGCAATAGCCATCCTTCTCGGCCTGCACATAGGCCCAGCCCGACGCCTCATGCAGCACGGTCACCTGCTCGCCGAACAACAACTGCCGGTCGCGCGGCCCGTCGGGGCGGCGGCAGAGGTCGGCCACCGGCACCGCCACCTGCGCGGGACGGTTCTGGGTCGCCAGCGCCGGGTCCGGGATAAGACGCGGGGCGCTCATGATTTCAGCAAGGCGGGCAGGGCGGCATAGATCGCGCGGGTGCCTTGGCCGGTGCCGCCTTTCGGGCGGGCAGGGGCGTCAGCAGGTTGCCAGCCGTAGATGTCGAAATGCGCGTATTTGCTGTCGGTCACAAAGCGGCGCAGGAAGAGCGCGGCGGTGATCGACCCGGCAAAGCCGCCCTTGGGCGCGTTGTCGAGGTCGGCAATCCCCGGCTCGATCAGCGCCTCGTAGGCATCGTGGAAAGGCATCCGCCAGACCGGATCGGCTGACCCGGAAGCGGCGCTTTCCAAGGCCGAGACGAAGGCGGCGTCGTCACTGTAATAGGGCGCAAGGTCCGGCCCCACGGCCACCCGTGCGGCCCCGGTCAGCGTCGCCATTGAGATGATCTGATCGGGTTTGTCCTCATCCGCCAGCGCCAGCGCATCGGCCAGCACCAGACGCCCTTCGGCATCGGTGTTGTTGATCTCAACCGTCAGCCCCTTGCGCGAGGTCAGAATGTCGCCGGGGCGGAAGGCATTCCCGGATACGGAGTTCTCAACCGCCGGGATCAGCACGCGCAGTTGCACTTCCATGCCGGTGGCCATGATCATATGCGCCAACCCCAGCACGGCGGCGGCCCCGCCCATGTCCTTTTTCATCAGTCCCATCGAGGCGCCGGGCTTCAGGTTCAGCCCGCCGGTGTCGAAACAGACGCCTTTCCCCACCAACGTCAGCTTTGGCCCCGCGTTGCCCCATGTCATGTCGATCAGCCGCGGCGCGCGGTCGGCGGCGCGGCCCACGGTGTGGATCATCGGCAGATTGTTTTCCAGCAGGGCATCGCCGGTGGTCACCTCGATCTGCGCGCGATGCTGCTCGGCCAAGTTGCGCGCGGCGGCTTCAAGGTCGGGCGGCCCCATGTCGGAGGCGGGGGTGTTGATCAGGTCGCGGGTCAGCATCTCACCCGTGGCCAGCGCGGTGATCTGTTCGGCGTCGCCCCCCTCGGGCGCGACGAGGCGGGCGGTCAGCGCAGGCTGGTCGCGGTAGCGGTCGAAACGATAGCCCGCCAGCAGCCAACCGAGCGCCTCTGTCGCCGCCTGATCCTCGGGCAGGCCGCTTTCGATCCGGTAATCCCCGGCAGGAAGCTTGGCCGCAGCGGCGGCGAGGTGAAAGCGGCCCCGGCGGCGGGCAGCCTCGGACCCGTAGCCCGCCAGTGCCATCACCGGCGCGCCCTCGGCACCCGGCACGACAAGCGCCTGACCAAGGCCGCCCACAAAGCCGCTGGCCTTCACCCATGCCTGCACCGCGCCGGGCTGATCGGCAAGCCAGCCTTCAAGCGCGGTTTCGCTCAAGACGTGAAGCGGCAGGGCATTGGCGGAGGGGGCGGCGAATTCGGCGGACATGACAAACCTTTGCAAATCTGGATTTGCGCGCAGCCTACCTTTTCCATCGCCACCCGCAAGCGATCAGATCGTGATCTCTGGCAAGTCCCATATCGCGGTCAGCGACCGTTCGCCGCTGCGGATCAGCCGCGACAGCGTGGCCGCCGTGGCGATGTCATCCCCGGCGTCGATACAGACCATCACATCCGCCGCCACCCGGGCGACGAGCGCCATGCCGATTTGATCGGCGATGGCGATCAGGCGGTGCACGCTTTTGCGCAGCCCGGCGCGGTCTTGGCCCTCATGCAGCCTTTTGCAATGGGACAGGCGCAGGGCCAATTCCTCCATCGCGCGGCAGAGAACATCTTCGGCCCCCACCTCACCCAGTTGTGTATAGAGCAGCGCCAACCGCTCTTGATCGACGCAGACCTGTTCGGTCGGGCGAATTTGCATAAGTTGCATTCCAGTCATCCTTCGATCGCCCCCACGGCCTAAGGGCAATATGGCGCATGAAGGTGTGCAAAGGGTTGCGATGATTGTGCCTTTTCTCTCGAATTCGTATGGTATTTGCGCTATCTGCGCTAAAACCGCATCACGCATTAGGGGACGTTTACACATGGACAAGGCCAAGGCTCTGCCGTCGTATCTGTTGCAACGCTATCAGGGGTGGAAGGCGACCGGCTATGCCGAGAACCAAACATGGTATCGCCGATTGGCCGCCGAGGGGCAGCGCCCGCGTGCGATGGTGATCTCCTGCTGCGACAGCCGCGTGCATGTGACCTCGATTTTCGGGGCGGATCAGGGTGAGTTCTTTATTCACCGCAACATCGCCAACCTTGTCCCGCCCTATGAGCCGGATGGCAAGCAGCACGGCACCTCGGCGGCGGTGGAATATGCCGTCAACGCGCTGAAGGTCGCGCATCTGATCGTGCTGGGCCATTCCAGTTGCGGCGGCGTGGCGGGCTGCATCGAAATGTGCAAAGGCAACGCGCCCGAGCTTGAGAACCAAGACAGTTTCGTGGGCCGCTGGATGGACCTGCTGCGCCCGAAATACGAGACGGTGGAAAAGGTCGAAGACCCGGCAGAGCAGCAGCTTTTGCTGGAGCGTCAGGCGGTGCTGACCTCGCTCGAAAACCTGATGACCTTCCCGTGGATCAAGGAAAAGGTCGAAGACGGCACGCTGAGCCTACACGGCCTGTGGACCGACATCGGCGAGGGCAGCTTGGAATATTACGACGCCAAGGCGCAGAAATTCGAGCCGGTCTGACGCTCGCGCAGACAGATGGCAGAGATGAAAAAGGGGGCCGCTTGGCCCCCTTTCTTGTTCCTAGGCTGTGGCTGAACCTCAGCCCTTTTTCAGCACTTCGCGGCCCAGCAGCTCGGCGATCTGTACGGCGTTCAGGGCGGCACCCTTGCGCAGGTTGTCGCTGACGCACCACAGGTTGATGCCGTTGTCGATGGTGCTGTCCTGACGGATGCGGCTGATGAAGGTGGCGAAATCGCCGACGCATTCCACCGGCGTGACGTAGCCGCCGTCTTCGCGCTTGTCGATTACCATGATGCCGGGCGCTTCGCGCAGGATGTCGCGGGCTTCGGCCTCATCGAGGTGGTCTTCGAATTCGATGTTGATCGATTCCGCATGGCCCACGAAAACCGGCACGCGCACGCAGGTCGCGGTGACCTTGATCGACGGGTCGACGATCTTCTTGGTCTCGGCGACCATCTTCCATTCTTCCTTGGTCGAACCGTCTTCGAGGAAGACGTCGATATGCGGAATCACGTTAAAGGCGATCTGCTTGGGATAGACCTTGGCCTCGTAATTGTCGGTCGGGTTGTAGACCGATTTGGTCTGGTCCCAGAGCTCGTCGATGGCCTCTTTGCCCGAGCCGGAAACCGACTGGTAGGTGCTGACCACGACGCGCTTGATCTTGGCGCGGTCATGCAGCGGCTTCAGCGCCACGACCATCTGCGCGGTAGAGCAGTTGGGGTTGGCGATGATGTTCTTCTTGGAATAACCGTGCACGTCTTCGGGGTTCACTTCCGGCACGATCAGCGGCACTTCGTTGTCGTAGCGGTAGAGCGAGGAGTTGTCGATCACCACGCAGCCCGCTTTGGCAGCGGCAGGGGCGTATTTCTTGGTCGCCTCGGAGCCCACGGCGAAAAGCGCCATGTCCCAGCCGGTGAAATCGAAAGTGTCGAGGTCTTTGGTCTTCAGGGTCTTGTCCCCGAAGGTGATCTCGGTCCCGAGCGAACGGCGGCTGGCAAGGGCCACGATCTCGTCCACGGGGAACTGACGCTCCGCAAGGATGTTCAACATTTCACGGCCCACATTGCCTGTGGCACCGACGACGGCGACGCGATAACCCATTTGATTACTCCAGTCTGTCCAATTTAATTTGACGCCATTTAACGTGCCTGCGGGGCATTGGCTAGGGCCAGCCGCGCGCGGGCGGGGCAGGGCGGTGCTTTGCCGGGGTCAGAGAACCTTGATCACGTCCTTGTTGATCGCCAGCATATAGCCGCGCCGGGCGATGTTCTTGACCAGCAATTCCGACACCAGTTGATTGCCCAGCGTGTCGCGCAGGCGTTTGATCCGCGTGGCGCCCGCGGCCTCATCACAGTCGGCGGGGCTGCGGCCCGAGATCATGCCTTCGATCTCAGAGCCCGACAGCACGTCGTCATCCATCCGCGCCTCGGCAAGGACCGACATCGTCTCCATCGCAGCTGCGGTCAGTTTGAAGCCGAGGTTGTTGAGATAGACGGTATTCTCTTCCCGGCTGATCAGCAGAGAGTTCACTTGAATGCCCGTCCGCTCGATCTGGGCCATGCGGCGGTTGAAGCCGATCAGCATGAACAGAAACACCATCGCCGCTATCAGCATGGCGCTGGCAAAGACCAAGAGCACCACGATCACGATGCGATAGCTGGCCAAAGTCTCGGAAAAGGCGGTGCCGGACTGGGCGAGGATTTCCAGCAGCTTGATCTCGGCCTGGGTGGTCAGATCGTCGTTCTCGATAAAGATCCGCTCGACCCGGGCGTTAAAGACGTTCGCATCGGGCAGCGCCCAGAGCAGCACAAGCGCCCCGACCAAAAGCACGGCGACCACGGCAGCGATGCCGCCGATCACGAAACGCCCGCCAAATCTGCGCATGTCAGAAGCGGAGGTAGAATGTTCCTGCACTGTCTTTCCTTTGATCCAAGCCTTCGTCACCGAAAACAGACAGCACATTCAACAATGTCCAGCCCTCCGCTGCAAGACGCGGCGTGAGTTCGGTTTCGGCGGAGGCTGGCTCACAGGCCCCGGAGATCTGCGCCACCCCATAGTGAAGGCGCAGCGGATTGTCTTGCTTGGCCTTGTAATCGGCAAAGCATCCGGCTGTTGCCGCGGCGGGCAGGGCCAGAATGACCGCCAGCGCGGTCAGCAAGGAGAGACATGGGTTTTTCATATGTTTTTAATGCGCTTTCACCCGCTGATATTCAATAACCAAGGCGTTTTGAGCGCCTTGTTATTGGATAACGGCCCCCTGTTATTGCCTGTCTTTGGCCCTCCTCCCAATTTGGTGGCACCAACAGACACACGAACCGATACGCGGCCCCCGAGTTATGGCCGCAGAGGATCAAGGGCGCAGCGAAACGCGCCGATAACGAGAAGGGACCAGACCCATGTACCGCAAGTTCATTGCTACCATCGCCGCCCTGTCGGTTGCCATCACTGCCTTTGGCGCCCGCCCGGCTGCTGCCGATGAAAAAGAGGTGCTGCGCACACTCGCCGCGATTGCGGGTGTCGCGATCGTGGGCAAGATGATCTACGACAACAACAAAGAGCGCAAAGAGCGCGAGACCGTGACCCGTCGCCGTGCTGCGCCGGTCTATGAGGCGCCCCGGTATTACCCGACGGTTTCGAAGCGGCCCCATCCGCGCCCCTATGTTGACCCGCGCCCCACGCCGCGCCGCGGCGATTGGACCCGCCCTGAGCGCGACCGTGCCACTTACCCAGAGCGCGAAGTGCGCCCCCTGCCTGAGCGCGTGGACCGCAAGCTGCTGCCGCAGCAGTGTTTCCGCAGCTATGAGGGCGATGAGGGCAAGGTCATGATGTTTGGCGAGCCCTGCCTTGAAAAGAATTACGCCTATGCCGATCGCCTGCCCCGCTACTGCGCCAAACGCGTCAGTACCGCCGAGGGCGCGCGCTACGGCTATGACGCCCGCTGTCTGCGCGACTCGGGTTACAGCTTGGCGCGTCGGTAAATCCGACGTGCCTTGACCGAGCGGCACGTCCCTGTCGCTCGGGTTTTGAAAGGGGGGGTGTTCGGGCGCCTCCCCTTTCTCTTTTTTGTTGCACCTTTGGGGCGCATGCGGTTTCACCAGCCCCATGATACCTGACTATGAACTCGAACGCGGGGCGATGACCCGCGGCTTTCGCACCATCGCCGGTGTGGACGAAGTGGGCCGTGGCCCGCTGGCCGGGCCGGTCACTGCCGCTGCCGTGGTCTTTGCCGAAGGGCAGATCCCTCAGGGGCTGAACGATTCCAAGAAACTGACCGCCCGCGTCCGCGAAAAGCTTTATGAAGAGATCATGTCGGTCGCCGTGGTTTGCGTGGCCCATGCCACGGTCGAAGAGATCGAGGAACACAACATCTTGCGTGCCAGCCATCTGGCGATGACCCGCGCGCTGGCCGGATTGGCCTGTGCGGCGGACTACGCATTGATTGACGGCAATATGCTCCCGCGCGATCTGGCGCTGCCTGCGCAACCTGTGGTGAAGGGGGACGCGCGCTGCCTGTCCATTTCGGCGGCTTCCATCGTAGCCAAAACCGTGCGCGATAACCTTATGGTGGATTTGGCGCAACAGCATCCCGGCTATGGCTGGGAAACCAATATGGGCTACGGATCGAAAAGCCACATGGCCGCGCTGCAGGATCTTGGTGTGACCCCACACCATAGACGTTTGTTCAAGCCGGTACACAATATCTTGTATCAAGCCAATTTGTTAACCGATTGATTCAAAAAAGAAATTGACCACGATTCTCTGATGGCCCATTTTATCCACAACCAATGAGCGCTTAAGCGCCGGGTAATGAGGCAGAGATATGAAAACGATGACAAAGGGCGCCGCGGCGCTTCCCTTGAACACTATTGTTGCGGGCGATTGCATTGAGGCAATGAACGCCCTCCCAGCAGAATCGGTGGATCTGATCTTCGCGGATCCGCCCTACAACTTGCAGTTGCGAGGTGATTTGCATCGCCCCGACAACTCCAAGGTCGATGCAGTTGATGACGAATGGGACCAATTCGCCAGCTTCAAAGCCTATGATGAATTCACCCGCGCATGGCTCAAAGCCGCGCGGCGTCTGCTCAAGCCCGATGGCGCAATCTGGGTGATCGGCAGCTACCACAACATCTTTCGCGTCGGCGCGGCGCTTCAGGATCAAGGCTTCTGGATCCTCAACGACGTGGTCTGGCGCAAGTCCAACCCGATGCCGAACTTCCGCGGCAAGCGTTTCACCAATGCCCATGAGACGATGATCTGGGCCGGCAAGAGCGAGAACAGCAAATACACCTTCAACTATGAGGCGCTGAAGGCGCTGAACGAAGGCATTCAGATGCGCAGCGATTGGGTGCTGCCGATCTGCACCGGCCATGAGCGTCTGAAGGATGAGGCGGGCGAGAAAGCGCATCCGACGCAAAAACCCGAAAGCCTGCTGCACCGCATCCTCGTCGGCTCGACCAACCCCGGCGACGTGATCCTCGACCCGTTCTTCGGCACCGGCACCACCGGCGCCGTAGCCAAGATGCTGGGCCGCGATTTCATTGGGATCGAACGTGAGGAAGCCTATCGCAAGGTGGCTGAAAAGCGGATCTCGATGGTGCGCAAATTCGACAACGAAGCGCTGCAAACCACCACCTCCAAACGTGCCGAACCGCGCGTGCCTTTCGGTCAGTTGGTCGAGCGTGGCATGCTGCGCCCGGGCGAGAACCTCTATTCGATGAATGGCCGCCACAAGGCCAAGGTCCGTGCCGATGGCACCCTGATCGGCAGCGATGTCAAAGGGTCGATCCATCAGGTGGGCGCGGCCTATGAGAAAGCCCCCAGCTGCAACGGTTGGACCTATTGGTGCTACAAGAAAGACGGCAAGAATGTCCCCATCGACATTCTGCGTCAGCAGATCAGAGCCGAGATGGCGAACTGATCCACCCCGGATAATCGAACACCGCCGGCACCCGTGGCCCCTCTGCGTGAGGGGCGTGCACACGGGTGCCTACCTTGACCCCGCCCGATGGCGGGGTTTTTTTGGTTCTGCTTTTCGCGTGAGGCGGGCCTAATGCATCTGCCGGTTGCGGCCCTGAAGCGCGCGCAGCGCAGCGGCGAGGTAGCTGGCATCGAAATCGCATTTATTCACCACATAGAGCACCCCGGCAGAGGCGGCTTTCTCCCACATGACCGGAGAGGGCCAATCGCTGAGCATGATGACGGGGGTTTGGGCGTGGCGATGATCACAGGCCAATTCCAGCGCGAAATTCGCGCCCAGCCCATCGGGCAGGTTGTTGTCGAGCAGGATCAGCGCCTTGTCCCCGGCGCTGAGCGCCCGGCGTGCCGCTTCGATGCTGGGGGCGAATTCGACCTGCATCCCGCCATAGGCGCGGGCCAGAACGCGGTGCAGCCTTTCTCGGTCAAACTCACTGTCTTCGACGATCAGACAGGTGCCATCATAGGCCGCCCGCGCGGGCGTTTGTTGGTGCTGCATCAATACCACTCCACTGGTAACAATCGCAGCTTTTCTGGCAGGCAAAGTTTAACTTTGCGTTGCCGTGTTCAGAGCCGGGGCAGGAGATTGCTGGCCTTGTTGTAGGCTTTCCAATCGGTGATCTCGGGGTAATACATCTCGCGCCATTTGCGCACCCGCGGGTTCATGACGCGCCGCCACAGCGGCGGCACCATGGCGGCCATGGTCATCACCGGATAGCCGTAAGGAAGCTGCGGCGCATCGCCCGTGCCGTAGGTCTGCAAGACCGGAAAGCGCCGATCGGGTTTGTAATGGTGATCGGAATGGCGTTGCAGGTTGATCAGCAGCCAGTTGCTGGCCTTATGCGCCGCGTTCCAGGAATGGCGCGGTTGGACATGTTCATATTTTCCGCCGCCCAGATGTTTGCGCGTCAGCCCGTAGTGTTCGATGTAATTGACCAGTTCCAATTGCCAGATTGCCACCCCGGCTTGGACAAGGAACAGGCCCAGCCCGCTCCAACCGCCCAAGATCAGCGCCAGCAGCAAAAAGGTGGCTTGCAGCGCCCAGTATTTGAAAAAGGGATTGCCCGGATCGGTCCAGGGCAGCCCCTTGCGCGCCAGCATGTTCTTTTCCGCTTGAAAGGCCGAGGTGAGCGACTCGCGCAGCACGCGGGGGTAGAAGCGGTGAAACCCTTCGTTGTAGCGCGCCGTCACCGTGTCGCGCGGGGTGCCGACATGGCGGTGATGCACCAGCAGATGCTCTGAGCGAAAATGCGAATAAAGCACCATGGCCAGCAGGATATCCGCCAGCCGCCGCTCGGTCTTGTTGCGTTGGTGCATCAGCTCATGGCTGTAGTTGATCCCGATGGTGCCGGAGATAACGCCCACGCCAAAGAACAGGAAAATACGCTCTGCGGAGCCCAGATGCTCGGCGCGTGTGGCGTAGTAGATCAGGCCAAAGACGGTCAGGAATTGCAGCGGTGCCCAGATCAGCGTGACGAGGCGATACCAATAAAGATCGTCGTCGGTCGCTTCCAGATCAGCGTTGTCGAGGTTCAGCCCCAGCACCGCGTCGAGCATCGAAAACAGATACCATGTCACCAGCGGCAGCAGCGCGATGGTCCAGCCGCCCTGCGCCGCACAGAGCCACGCCAGCGGAATCAGCAGCAGGGACATCCAGAAAGGCAGGGCGCGCGACAGACGGGCGAGGTCTTGGGCGGCGATGATGCGGTTGGCCATGGGGCACCTCATAGTTGCGCGCCAGATATACCGCAGTTTGCCCGAGGCTCAAAGCCTGACGCGGCGCTAGCGCGCGAGGTCAAAGGCTTTGCGCATGACGGTGGGCAGATCGCTGGGGCGGAACTGGTTCTGGCCGATGAATTCACCGTTTTTGGGGCGGCTGTCATGGCCGACCCGGGCGTGCTGTACCGTCAGCATCAGATGGAAATGGGTGAAGGTGTGGCGCACCTCACCCGGCAGGGCGTGCCAATCGGCGGCCAAGGGCGGTGTGCCTTCGGGGCGCGGCTCGGACGTGTCGACCCAGTCGGAGCCGGGCCAGCCGAGCATACCGCCAAGCAGCCCCTTTTCGGGCCGCGTCTCTAGCAGCCATGCACCATCCTCGCGCTCTGCCAGATAGACCGTGCCGTGCCGGATGGGTTTCGGTTTCTTCGGCGTCTTCTTGGGCAAGAGCGCCGCCGTGCCTTCCGCTCGCGCGGCGCAGGGTTCGCGCCAAGGGCAGATGCCGCAGGCGGGGGATTTCGGGGTGCAGATCGTGGCGCCGAGATCCATCACCGCTTGGGCATAGTCGCCGGGGCGAGCCGCCGGGGTCAGGGAGGCGGCGCGGGCCATCAGCTCAGGCTTGGCGGCGGGCAGGGGCGTGTGGATGTCATAAACGCGCGCCATCACCCGCTCCACATTGCCGTCGAGCACCGCATGGGGCAGATCGAAGGCGATGGAGGCAATCGCCGCCGCCGTATAGGGCCCGATCCCCGGCAGTTTCAGCAGCGCGTCGTGATCCGCGGGGAAATTACCGCCATGCTCATCCACCACCACCCGCGCGCATTTCAGCAGGTTGCGGGCGCGGGCGTAATAGCCAAGCCCGGCCCATTCGGCCATCACATCGGCATCCTCGGCAGCGGCGAGGGCGGCGACATCCGGCCAGCGGGCGGTGAACCGTGCGAAGTAATCCTTTACCGTGGCCACGGTGGTTTGCTGCAACATGACCTCGCTCAGCCAGATGCGGTAGGGGTCGGGCATGACCCCGGCGATCCGGTCCTGTGGCGGCACCCGCCATGGCAGGGCGCGGGCGTGGGTGTCGTACCACTCTAGCAGGATCGGCGGCAGCTCGCTGACGCGGGTTTTCTCACGCAATGTTTAGGCCTTTCGACGGGGCAGGGGCTGGTGACGCTGGGGCAAATGGTTATGTATGTCAGCACATTCGGGAAACAAAGCCATGCCGCCACGTCGTACGACTACAAAAGGGTTCAAACGCACCAACAGCCTGCTCTCGCAACAGATCCGCAAGGCGAGCGAGACCCGTGGCTTTGCGCAATCGCGTCTGCTGACCCATTGGGCCGAGATCGCGGGCGAAGCGACCGCCGCCATCTCGCGCCCTGTCGAGGTCAGCTATGGCCGCAAGGAAGGCATCGGCGCCACCCTGACCCTGCTGACCACCGGGGCCAATGCGCCCATGCTGGAAATGCAGAAAGAGCAACTGCGCGCGCGGGTCAACGCGGTCTATGGCTACAACGCCATCGCGCGGGTGCGGATCACCCAGACGGCGGCGACCGGTTTTGCCGAAGGGCGCGTCGCCTTCGATCACAAGCCCAAAGGCGAGAAGCCCCGCCCCAACCCCGCGTTGCAACAAAAAGCGGCCGAGGCAGCCCAGCCGGTGGCCGATGAGGGGCTGCGCGAGGCCCTTGCACGTCTGGGCGAGAACATATTGAACAAGAACCAAAGCTGACGATCTGATAGCTGGTCAAACGGAAGGAACATCCTATGAATCGCAGAAACGTAATCCTTGGCGGTCTTGCCACCCTCGGCGTCGGTAGCTGGTTCGCTGCCAGCAGCTTTGGCTCGGCCCCCCTGGGCAGCACTGCGCTGACCCCCTTCGTCGGCGCCGCGAACGCGCAAACGACCGAGGGCGAAGTCGACACCTCCGGCATCACAGAGATGGTCTTGGGTGATGAGAACGCACCGGTGAAGGTTGTCGAATACGCCTCTTTCACCTGCCCGCATTGCGCGACCTTCCACAACGACACCTTCAAAAAGCTGAAGGCCGATTACATCGACAGCGGCAAGGTCAAGTTCATCTACCGCGAAGTCTATTTCGACCGCTACGGTCTCTGGGCCTCCATGGTGGCGCGCTGCGGCGGTCAAGAGAAGTTCTTTGGCATCGCTGACCTGATCTACAAATCGCAAAGCGAATGGACCCGCGCGGGCGAGCCTGCCGCCATCGTCGATGAGCTGCGCAAGATTGGCCGTCTGGCCGGGCTTGATAACGAGACGCTGGATGAATGCCTGAAAGACGGCGAAAAGGCCGAGGCGCTGGTGGCATGGTACACCGCAAACGCCAAAGAGGATGACATCTCAAGCACGCCGAGCTTTGTCATCGACGGCAAGAAGCATTCGAACATGTCCTATGCCGACATGAAGGAAATCCTCGACGAAGCGCTGGCTGGCTAATGACCGCACCGCTTGCAGGACTGAAAGTCGTCGAATTGGCGCGTGTTCTGGCTGGCCCTTGGGCCGGTCAGACACTGTCGGACCTCGGATGCGAGGTGATTAAAGTGGAAAGCCCGGCGGGGGATGACACCCGCCAATGGGGTCCGCCCTTCGTCACCCGGGACGAGGATGTCACCGCTTCCTATTTCCACTCGACCAACCGGGGCAAAGCCTCGGTCACCGCGGATTTTCGCACTGAGGAAGGTCAGGCGCAGGTCAAAGAGTTTTTGGCCGATGCGGATATCCTGATCGAGAATTTCAAGACCGGGGGATTGGCGAAATACGGGTTGGATTATGCCAGCCTGTCTGCCCAGTTCCCGAAGTTGATCTATTGCTCGATCACGGGTTTCGGCCATACCGGGCCTTACGCCCATCGCGCGGGCTATGATTTCATCATCCAAGGCATGTCCGGACTGATGTCGATCACCGGGGAGCCGGACGGCCAGCCGCAGAAATCCGGCATGGCGATCACCGATATCTTTACCGGGGTCTATGCCAGCACCGCGATTCTGGCCGCCGTGCACCAGCGTCACCAAACCGGCGTCGGCCAGCATATCGACATGGCCCTGCTCGATTGCGCCGTGGCGATCACCGGCAATCAGGCGATGAATTATCTGACCACCGGCAAGGCGCCGACGCGGATGGGCAACGCGCATCCCAATCTAACGCCCTATGAGGTGTTTGAATGTTCCGACGGGCATCTCATCATCGCCACGGGCAATGACGGGCAGTACCAGCGGCTGTGTCAGTTGCTGGGGCTTGGGGATATGGCCACTGCGCCGGAATACCTCAAGAACGCCGACCGTGTCGCCAACCGGCCCGAGATGATCCGCCGCCTGACCGGGGCAACCCGTCTGCGCAACCGTGATGATCTGCTGGCCGCCTGTGAGGCGCATGGCGTGCCTGCCGGGCCGATCAACGACATGGCCGATGTCATGGCCGATCCGCAGGTCGTAGCGCGGGGCATGCAGATCGAACTCGACGGTGTGCCCGGGCTGCGGTCACCCTTCACCTTTTCGGGGGCCGAGCTTTCGCTGCACCGGCCTGCGCCGAAACTGGGCGAAGACAACAAGGCCTAAGGCGGTGGCAGCCTGTCCAGCGCTGCATGCAGCGCGTTGCCTTCGGGCAGGGACAGGCGCACCGGCAGGGTCAGCACCTTGGCGCGGAACTCCATCGGCAGGCGCACCGCGTCTTTCTCGGTTGTAACAAGCTGGGCGCCGCGCATCGCGGCCTCGGCCTCCAGCCGCAACATCAGCCGCGAGGTGAGCGGCTGGTGATCCTCCAGCGCCTCGGCATGAAGGATCGTCGCCCCCAGCCCGCGCAGCGTGGCGAAGAACTTCTCAGGATGGCCGATGCCTGCAAAGGCGAGGACTTGGGAATCCGACCAATCCATCCCGGTTTGCAGCGGCGCGAGTTCGGCGCGTGCATGGGGCAGGTCTGTCTTTGGCAGCCGTTTCGCAAAGCGCGCCTGCGCCGCCTCATCCCCGATAGAGAGCAACAGGTCAGCCCGCGCCAGCCCCGCCGCGACAGGCTCACGCAACGGCCCGGCAGGCAGGCAGAGGCCGTTGCCGAACCCTTTGACCGCATCCACCACGACGATGCTCAGATCCTGCACCAGCGCGGGGTTCTGGAAACCGTCATCCAGCACCACCAGCGTGGCCCCCGCCGCTTCGGCGGCCTGTGCGCCCGCTGCGCGATCCCGGGCGACCCAGACATCCGCAAAGGCGGCGAGCAGCAGTGGCTCGTCCCCGACCTTTTCGGCGCTGTGCTGCAGGGGGTCGACCCGCACTGGCCCCTTTAGCGTGCCGCCATAGCCGCGTGAGACGACATGCGGGCGATGGCCGCGCTCCAGCAGATATTGCAGCACGGCCATCACCGTGGGCGTCTTGCCAGTGCCGCCTGCGTTGATATTGCCGACGCAGATCACCGGCACCCCCAGCCGCAGCGGCGTGCCGCCCGCCAGCCGCCGCGCGGTGGCCGTGGCATAAAGCGCGCCCAGCGGTTGCAACAGCCGCGCGCGCCAGTCGGGGCGGGGCAGATGCCAGAAATCAGGCGCGCGCATCGGATGCTCCCATTTCTTCGTCGAGCCGGTCTTGCACCATCTCAATCACCCTATCGGCCAGTTCGGCCCCTTCGCTGATCACGTCCCAGCCCGCATGGGCCATGGTGGCGGCCTGATCCGGCGCAATCAAGCGCGACACCGCATTGCCAAGCGCGCCCGCGTCATTGACGATCCGCGCCGCGCCTGCCGTGGCGAGCCGCCCGTAAGAGGGCAGGAAGTTGCGCACCTTGGGGCCGTAAAGCACCGCCGAGCCAAGTGCCGCGGCCTCGAAAGGGTCGCAGCCGCCGTGGCCCGAGACCAGCGAAGACCCGAGGAAAGACACCGGCGCCACCCGAAAGAACAGCCCCCGATCGCCCGGATCGTCCGCCACCATGACCTGTGTCGTCTCATCGGGGTAAGGGTCATCGCCCCACCGCATCGTGGTGAACCCCCGCGCGCGGGCGCGCTCATAGGCGATATCGGCGGTCGGGTAATCATGGGTGTGCAGGATGAGCAGCAACCGATGCGACAGGCGCAGCGCTTGGCGATGGGCGGTCAGCACGACGGGTATCTCTTCGGCCAAAACCTGCGTCGCATACCAAACCGGACGCCCGACCAGACAGGCCGACATATCCGCCAAATCCGATTCCGCGCAGCGCAGCGCCTGACCACCCGCCAGCAGCGGCGAGGTCACCTGCCCCTTGTTGCGCGGCAGGCCCAGCTGCACGAGACGGCGCAGCACGGCGGGGGAACGGGCCAGCACCTGATCGAAAGCCGCCAGCAACTGCCGCGTCACATCGGGCAGCCAACGGTCCCGGCGGCCATCGAAACCGGCGCTGTCGGCGTCGATCATCATCATGGGGCAGCCGCGCCCTGAGGTCTCCAACACGAGGTTGGGCCTCAGCCCGCCCCATGTCCAAAGGCAGAAATCGGGCCGCCAGTGGTCAAGGAACCGCGCCACATTGTCGGGATGCTCGCTCGGGGCGGGGAGGATAAACAGATCGCGCGTCTCGGGCGTGGGCAGCTCTTGAGCCGCCGCGCTTTCCGAGAGGGTGACCAGCACCGCGGCCCGGTCGCGCATCGCCATGAACCGTTTTGCGAGGTCGAGCACGGCCAACACGTTGCCCGCTTCGGCGGCATGCATCCAGACCAGTTCCCCCTCGGGGCGGGGGGCGTAGGGCGGCGCTTCTTCGGCCCCGCCCCGGCGCACGAGGGCGCGATAGGCTGCAAGCCCCAGCGACCGCGCCGCCATGGTGGTTTATTCCAGCTCTTCGGTGGGCGAGGCCGATGTCTCTTCGTCGCGCAGGCGGTGCAGATGGGCGATGTAATAGCGCATATGCGCGTTATCGACGGTACGATGCGCTTCGGATTTCCATGCGTCATAGGCGCTGGCATAGTTGGGGAAGATCCCGACGATGTGGATGTCGTCGACATTCTTGAACGCGTTCTTGGTGGGATCGACAAGTTCGCCACCGAAAACAAGGTGCAGGCGTTGGGTCATGGAGCTGTCCTTTGATCTGTCAAAGCTGCGGTGCTGCGCATAGTGCCTAGCAGATGAGGCCGGTCACGCAAGGGCGTCGATCAGCGCACGCTGCACCGATGGGCCACCCGCCACGATGCCATCGACACGCGGGTCGCGGTTGTTGAACCTGAGCGGTGCGTCCGTGGCGGTGGTGCAACTGCCGCCCGCCTCGGCCACGATCAACGTGCCTGCGGCGATGTCCCATTCCCATGTGCGGCGCAGGGTGATCATCGCGTCGAAAGAAGCATCGGCCACCAGCGCCATACGGTAGGCCAGCGAGGGGCGGTAGCTGCGTTTGAACACCGGTGCCGCGCCGCCGTGCCAGCGTTCGGCCACCAGCGCGGGCCGCGCGGCAAGCACGGTCGCCTCGGCCAGCCTGCCCACCTCGGAGGTGCGGATCGGCGCGCCGTTCAACGTGGCCCCGCCGCCCCGGTGCGCGGCATAGAGCATGTCGCGCATCGGCAGATAGACCACCGCCGCCGTCACCGCGCCACCCTCGGCCACCGCCAGCGAATGCGCCCATGTGTCGGACCCTTCGACAAAGCTGCGGGTGCCGTCGATCGGGTCGATGATGAACACCCGCTCATGCCCCAGCCGGTCGGTATTGTCCTCCGTCTCCTCAGACAGCCAGCCATAGTCGGGCCGCGCCCTGCGCAACTCCGACAGCAGCAGATCGTTCACCGCCAGATCGGCTTCGGTCACCGGGCCTGCGTTATCGGGCTTGTCCCAACGTTTCGCCGTGGCCCCGACAAAGCCGCGCGCCACGGCACCCGCCTTGCGGGCGGCGTCGATCAGGAGGGTGAGATCGTCCTCAGGCACCGGCAAGGGTCATTCCCGGCACAAGCAGCGAAGGCACGACGCGGCTAAGATGCCTGCGCGCGTCATTGGCGGGGATCATCGCCCGCAGCATGTCGCGCAGGTTGCCCGCGATGGTGCATTCGTTGATCGCATGGGTGATCTCGCCATTCTCGACCCAGAGGCCAGAGGCGCCGCGCGAATAGTCGCCCGTGTTGGGGTTGATCGTGCTGCCGATCATGGAGGTCACCAATAGCCCCGTGCCCATCTCGGCAATCAGATCGTCGCGGCTGGCCTCGCCTTGGGTCAGCGCAATGTTCCAATTCGACGGCTGCGGGCCCGAGCCGGGGCCGCGCGCGGCGTTTCCGGTGGGGCTGAGTTCCAGCTTGCGGGCGGTGGCGAGGTCGAGCGTCCAATCTTGTAAGATGCCCTTTTCGACGATGGCCCGCCGCTGGGTCGGCAGCCCTTCGGCGTCAAAGGGGCGCGAGCCGGTGGCGCGGATGCGGGTCGGGTCTTCGATCAGGGACAGGGCTTCGGGCAGCACCTGTTCGCCCTTGGCATCGCGCAGGAAGGACGCGCCGCGCGCAATCGCCTGACCGTTGATCGCCCCCAGCAGGTGCCCGATTAGCGAGGCGGCGATACGTTCGTCAAACAGCACCGGGTAGCTGCCGGTGGGGGGCTTGCGGGCGTCGAGCCGCGCCAGCGCGCGTTCGCCCGCGCGGGTGCCGATCTCCTGCGCGTCGCGCAGATCGGCCTGAAAGATGCGGCTGTCGCCGTCGTAGTCCCGCTCCATCCCGGTGCCGCTGCCCGCGATGGCGACACAGGACAGCCCGCGTTCGCTGCGGGCATAGCCGCCCTCGAACCCGTTTGTCGCGGCGAGGTAAATCTCTTGGGCGCCATAGCCCGCGCCCGCCGATTGCACTTGGCTGACCCCTCTGACGGCCAGCGCGGCGGCTTCGGCGCGGGCGGCGTCCTCTTGCAGGGCTTCGGGGGAGGGTTCGGGCGTGGGGTCGCAAAGCTCCAGCCCTTCGGCATCGCGGCGGGGTGAGAGTTGATCGGGGTCGGCCAGCCCGGAATAGGGGTCTTCGGGCGCTTCTCGGGCCATGGCGACGGCGCGTTCGGCCATCTCTTCGATCGTGCGCGATGACGTGTCGGAGGCCGAGACATTGGCCGAGCGCTGGCCGACGAAGACCCGCAGCCCGATGTCCGTCCCTTCGGAGCGTTCGGCCTGTTCCAGCGCCCCGCCGCGCACTTCGATTGAGACGGAGCTTGCCGTGATCGCCATGGCATCGGCCGCATCCGCCCCGGCCTTGGTGGCCGCATGAAGGAGGGACTTGGTCAATGCATCAAGGGCGTCTGGCATGGTCTGGCTCCTTTTGGGGTTGGAAAAGGGGTAATCCCCCGCCCCGCGGGGGGCAAGGGCTGGGCTCTATTTTCCCAGATAGGGCAGGCGCGGCGCAGGGCCGCGCCGCCGGTTATTTGATCTGCTGACCGTTGGCGAGGATGCCGCCCTCTTCGGTGAACTCAATTCTGGAGGTCAGGGAATCTTCGCCCTCGCCCGGTACGGTGAAGAGGCCCATCATCATCCGCGCGCCCATCGCCTGCTCCTGCGGCACGAGGCCCATCGCCACCAATTTGTCGAGCAGGGCCACGCCGCCGACCAGCGACAGGTCCAGCGCGCCCACGGGTTTCGGCATGTCGGGCACGGTTTGCATATCGTCATTGTCAAAGGTGATCGCGCCCGAGGCGTCGAACTCGGCCCCGGCCACGTCCAGCGACACTTCGTTCACGTTCAGCGCGTGAATCTCGCCCGGTGCCTCATCGCCCATGGTGGCGGTGACTTCGGGGTCCATCAGTTCGAACAGCAGTTTGGCCTTGCCCGACAGGTCCACGACCAAGGTCGCCGGGTCGCGGGGCAATTGGCCGGTGGGATCGAAGATGCCCCAGATCATGTCCGACATCTCAAAACGGTCGAGCGTGACGCCAAAGGCGAAATCCTGCGGCTCTTCGGACTTCAACACCGGCATTTTGAGGTTAAAGGCGCTCTCTGCCATGCTGAACTGGATCGGGAAGGGCATGTCGGCGGCGGTGACGCTGACCTCGATGTCCTGCTGGCCGCCGTCATAGGAAAGCCCCTCCGGCCCCATGGCCACGCCGAGTTTTGCCCCGGTCGAGCTTGAGATCAGTTGAAACTCCCCATTCTCGGGGTCGGAAACCTGCATGTCGGTGCGGCCCGCGCCTGCGGTAAAGCTGCCGTCGAAGGCAAGACCTTCGCGCATCATCGCGGCCACGTCGGCGCCTGCGTCGATCATCGGCAAGGAGCCGCTGCCGTCAAAGACCACCTGATCGACCCCGCCCGTCACGGCAACGCGGGCCGGGTCTTCAGGGGTTTTCATCACCACGTCATATTGCAGGCTGTCGATGCGGCCCGATTGGTCATAGCGGCGCGTCTCGGTCCCGGTCATCTCGGTCCGGCTGCTGACGCCGGTGCCGATCAGGGTGAACGTGGCTTCCTCCTCGGTATAGCTTTGCTCGCCCACCTTGAGCCCGGCCAGCGTGAGCGAAATGCTGTCGGCGGCATAGTCATACTGCAGGGCCTCCGCGCTGCCGCTGGCGCGCATCACCGGGGCGGTCTGGGCGTAGTTCAACACCATCGACACCGGTTCATCCTCGGGTGTTTCGGGCGCGACGTTGATCGTCATCGGCATGACATTGGGCATGCGGATATTGACCGCGCCGTCACCTTCCGGCTCGAAACGCAGCGTGCCGAGCGACAGGGAAAAATCGCCACCCTCTTCGGCCATGTCCATCTTCAGGGTCACATCGCCGACGGTTAGGTCCGCGCCGTCAAAGGCTTCGCTCGCCTCAACCTGATAGCCCATGCTCTGCATATACTGGCGCCAATCGCCCCAGACTTCGGCAGGGGTTAGGTCGGCCCAGAGGGGCGTCGAGGCCAGCGTAACCGGCAGGGCGAGAAGCAGCGACGCTGTGGGGATGCGAGACATAGGAAATTCCTTTTCGGCAATGAGTTGTGCATAGGGTCTGCCAATCCCCGCGCAGGGTCAAGCGACGCGAGGCTGGACCCGGGTTGATCGGCAGATTACCACAGCCTCCAAGCAATGTACAAAATTAGCGGAAGGATCACCCCATGGACATGACAGGCAAGACGATCATGATTACCGGTGCCAGCCGGGGCATCGGCGCCGCCGCCGCGCGGGTTTTCGCCGAGGCAGGCGCCAATGTCGCCCTGTTGGCGCGCAGTCAGGATGCCATCGCCGAATTGGCCGGAGAGTTGGGCAATCGCGCCATCGCCATCCCCTGCGATGTGACCCGCTATAACGAGATGACCTCGGCGGTTGAGACCACGCGCCGGGCGTTTGGCGGGCTGGATGTGCTGATCAACAATGCAGGCGTGATCGATCCGATCTCGCCCATGGCGGAGGCCGATCCGGCGGATTGGGCCAAGGCGATCAACATTAACGTGACGGGCGTCTTTCACGGCATGCGCGCGGCTCTGCCACTGATGAAGGAAAACGGCAACGGCACGGTGCTGACGATCTCTTCGGGGGCCGCGCACAACCCGGTGGAGGCATGGAGCCACTACTGCGCCTCCAAGGCGGCGGCGAATATGCTGACCCAGTGTTTGCACCACGAAGAGGGCGGCAACGGCATCCGCGCCATCGGTCTGTCGCCGGGCACCGTGGCCACCGACATGCAGCGCGACATCAAAGACAGCGGCGTGAACCCGGTCAGCCAGCTTGACTGGGACGTGCATATCCCCGCCGATTGGCCCGCGCGCACGCTGCTGTGGATGTGCGGCCCCGAGGCGGATCGTTTCTTGGGCGATGAGATTTCCCTGCGGGATGAGGGCATCCGCAAGGCGGTGGGCCTGATATGATCGAGCTTGACCGCGCAGGCGACATCTGGACCGTCACGATCAACCGCCCCGACAAGGCCAATTCCCTGACCCATGCCATGCTGGTCGAACTGGCCGATATCATGGAGGGTGCACAGGCCGCCCGCGCGGTGATCCTGACCGGGCGCGGCAAGGTGTTCAGCGCGGGGGCCGATCTTGACGAAGCCCGCGCGGGGCTGGCGAAATCGGATGTTTGGGAGCGTCTTTCAGGCGCAGTGGCGGCCTTGCCGGGGCTGAGCATTGCCGCGCTCAACGGCACGTTGGCGGGCGGCGCGATGGGCATGGCGCTGGCCTGCGATCTGCGCATCGCGGTGCCGGGGGCGAAATTCTTCTATCCGGTGATGAAGCTCGGGTTTCTTCCGCAGCCCTCGGACCCGGCGCGGATGGCGGCGCTGATTGGCCCTGCGCGGACCAAGCTTTTGCTGATGGGCGGGCAGAAGATCACGGCGGAGGAGGCGCTGCGTTTTGGCCTGATCGACCGCATCGTCGCGGCGGAGGAGGTGCAAGATCACGCGCAGGCGCTGGCCGCCGACACAGTGGCAGCCAGCCCGGACATCGCGCAGGAAATCAAACGGATGTGCGGCCCCGCCTAACGTTTGCGCGTGCCACCCGGCACTTTGGAACGAAAACCGGGCGGGCGTTTCGCCACCCATGCGGCGAATTTGGCTAGCCTCGGATGGCTGCGCAGTGCTTCGGGCGTGTTGTAGTGCCGCGCCAGTTCGGTCTCGGTCAGGGCGGCGTGCACCTCGCGGTGGCAAATGTGGTGCATCAGCACCGTCGGCCCCCCCTTGCCGCCGCGCAGCTTGGGGATCAGGTGATGCAGGCTCTGCGGCACATCCCGAGGGATGGGGCGTTGGCAGAGCGGGCAATCTGGCAAGTCCTCGCCTTCGGTCACGGTCCTCCCTTTCGCTTGCATTGCAGGGCCACGGCAGGCAAGAGGATGTGTCAAATCCTCCCCAAGGCAAGGACAGGCCAATGGCTTCCCCGTCAGACAACCAGACCGAAGGGCGCGCCGCGTGACCCGCGCCTTGGTCATCGGGGGCGGCCCCGCAGGGCTGATGGCGGCCGAAGTCATGGCGCAGGCGGGGCTGTCGGTCACGCTTTGCGAGGCGAAGCCCTCGGTCGGGCGCAAGTTCTTGATGGCGGGCAAATCTGGGCTGAACCTGACCAAGTCCGAACCTTTCGCGCCCTTTCTCGCCGCCTATGAAGAGGCGCAGACCGCCTTGCGCCCGATGCTGGAAGCCTTCGATGCCCAAGCGGTGCAGGACTGGGCCGAAGGGCTGGGGCAAGAGGTCTTTACCGGCTCGACGGGGCGGGTTTTCCCCCGTGCGATGAAAGCCTCTCCGCTGCTGCGGGCTTGGCTTGCGCGGCTGGCGGAATGCGGGGTGACGATCAACACCCGCTGGCAATGGCAGGGCTGGGACGGGGATGCCTTTGTTTTCGATACGCCCGGCGGGCGGGAAGTGGTCGAGGCCGATGTGACGGTACTGGCCCTTGGCGGTGCAAGTTGGCGGCGGCTTGGCGCGACGGGGGCATGGGCGCCCCTGCTGGCCGAGCGCGGCGTGGCCCTGCGCGATTTCGCCCCGGCCAATGTCGGCCTGCTGGTCGATTGGTCGCCGCATATGACCCGCCATTTCGGCGCGGCGCTGAAAGGGGTGGCGTGGCGCGCGGGCCCCTACCGCTCGCGCGGGGAGGCGGTGATCTCGGCCCGCGGTCTGGAGGGGGGCGGCATCTACAGCGTCTCGCGCGGGCTGCGCGAGGGGCAGGGGCTGACGTTTGATCTGCTGCCGGACTTGCGGCCCCATGAGGTGGCAGCGCGTTTGGCAAAGCCGCGCGGCAAGGACAGTCAGGCCAACCATCTGCGCAAACGGCTGAAGCTGAGCCCCGCCCAGATCGCGCTGCTGCAAGAGATGGCCCGCCCGCTGCCGCAGGAGGCCGAGGCGCTGGCCGCCTTGCTGAAAGGCCTGCCCATCGCCCACGCCGGGCTGCGCCCGATGGATGAGGCGATTTCGACGGCGGGGGGGATAGCGCTCGACGCGCTGGACGCGGGGCTGATGCTGCGTGCGCTGCCGGGCGTCTTTGCCGCAGGGGAAATGCTGGATTGGGAAGCGCCCACGGGCGGCTATCTGATCAACGGCTGTCTGGCGACCGGCCATTGGGCAGGCCGCCATGCTGTGGAATGGGCGCGGGGTTAACCGTCTTCCTTGGTCATCGCGGCGACGAAAGCCGGGCGTTCACGCAGGGATTTCGCCCAGAGGTTCAGTTTGTCATCCACACGCGGGAATTTTGCGCCGATCGACCAGTTGATGCAATGCACCGCCAAAAGGTCGGGCAGGGTGATCTGATCGCCCATCAGGAAAGGCCCTTCAAGCCGGTCGGACAGGGTGCTGGCGGCACGCTCGAACTCGGCCTTCAGGCTGTCCTTGATGGCGGGCACGCGGGCCTCTTCGGGAAAGACGAAACTGTGCTTTGCCGCGGCCCAGAGCACCGCGTCGAATTCGTCGATCAGCCAAAAGGTCATCGCGTCCTGCCGCGCCCGCGCGGGCGTTCCGGCGGGGGCGGTGAGCGCGCCGTGTTTGTCGGCGAGATAGGTCATGATGGCAACGGAATCGGTCAGCACCTCATCGCCGTCCACAAGCGCCGGGATCTTGCCCGAAGGGTTGAATTTGCGCGCCTCGTCCGAGCGGGGTGCTGCGGGGTTCAAATCGTAGGGCTGGCCCAATTCTTCGAGCATCCACATAACGCGAAACGCGCGGGTCTTGGTGCCGCCGATGACTGTATACATTAAATTTCCTCTCCCAAAATCAACGTTGTGCGCCCAGCATTGCCAGACGGATAAAGGCCCGTTCGACCAGCGCCAACGCCGGGGCGTGCTGGCCTGCGGAGCGCAGCTTAAGGTCGGTCTCGGTCAGCACCGCCAGCGCGGTTTCCAGCTTTACCGCGCCCCAGTTGCGCGCCTGTCGCATCGCACGGTCGCGGTCGCGCACGCCGTAGATCGGCGCGCCGGGGTTGGCGGCGATGCGGTAGAGGGTGCGGAAATGCCGGGTGGCCATGATGGTCAGGGTCACCGGGTTCACGCCTTGGCCTTGCAGCTTGCTCATCACCGGGCCGATTTCGGCGGCGCGGGTCTCGGCCACGACATGCAGGATGTCGTCGACCTCGGCCTCGGTCGAGGTGGGGGCGCAAGCGGCGATGTCTTCCAGCCCGATGGGGGCGCTGTCGCCCAGTTTGTAGAGCGTGATCTTTTCTAGCGTTTGGCGGAAATCGCCGGGGTCGAGGGTGCGGGCCAGATCGGTCAGGGCCGCCATGGCGTCGGCCTCAGGCGTGAGCTTCGCGTCCTTCAGCATCTGCTCGATCTCGGCCCGGTCGGGCGGGTTGTCGTAGATCGCGGTGGCAAAGGCGTTGGGGTGGCTCTCAAAGGCCTTCAGCACCTTCGAGGTTTTCTTGAGATCGCCGCCGGTGACCACGATCTGCGCATCGCCCGGCTGCCATTCCTTCAGCGCGTCGAGCAGGATTTTCGCGATATTGTCATTCGCCTCTTCCACCAGCGCGGCACGCGGGCCGGGGAAGAAACCGACCGCCTTGATCGCATCCAGCAGCATCGCCGGATCGCGGCGCAATTCGCCTGCAGGCATCCGGCTGAGGCGCATTTCCTCTTCGGCATTGGGGCCGAGCAGGTTTTTCAGGAATTCCTGCCGTTTCAGTGCCACGCGCATCGCGTCGCTGCCATAGATCAACAGCCCCGTGCGCGCGGGATCGGGCCGCGCGAAATAGGGTTTCGCCTCGCGCGGGGTCAGTTTCATTGGGGCAGGTCAGCCGCATAAAGGCGGCTAATCACGAGGTCCGCGAGGATGGTCATCAGACGTTCCTGCGCGTCCAGTTCCGCCGCGCGGGTGGCCACGGTGGTGCCGGTGGCGGAATAGCCGGTGAAGCTTTCGACCTTGCCCGAGGTCACGATCTGCCCGCTGTCGAGGTCACGCAGCGCATAGGCGGTGGTGCCGACAAGGTTGTAGCGCCGTGTGTTGCCTTCGCTATCGATGGCCAGCCCGTCTTCGACCGTGGTGGTGGTCAGCGCCAGCCCCCAGCGGGGGGTGGCCGCGCGGCCAAGGCGGCTTTCCACCTCGCGCACCAGAAAATAGCCAAAGCGGTCTTCCGGCGCGTCCACCAGCACGCGGTTTTGCAGGGCCGTGCCCGCGCCGCGGGGGCCATAGACCGGCTCGAACCCGCAGGCGGCGAGCGCCAGCAGGGGCAGGGCCAGCAGGAAGCGGCGGCGCATATGGGCGGGCTTAGGCAACGACATTCACAATCCGTCCGGGCACGACGATGACCTTCTTCGGCGTGGCCCCGTCCAGCGTTCGAATGACAGCTTCATGCGCCAGCGCGGTTTTTTCAACCTCTTCCTTCGGCATATCGGCGGGCACTTGGATTTCCGCCCGGCGTTTGCCGTTGATCTGGATCGGCAGGGTCACGGTGTCGTCGACCAGCATCTTCTCATCCGCTTTGGGCCATGGGGCCTTGGCGATCAGCCCTTCGCCGCCCTGATGCGCCCAAATGTCTTCCGACAGGTGCGGGGTCATCGGCGACATCAGCTGCGCCAGAGTCATGATCGCTTCGCGCTGCGCGGCATAGCCGGCCTTGGACTTCTGCAAGGTCGCGGTGAAGGCATAGAGCTTGGCAATCGCGGCGTTAAAGCCAAAGGATTCGATGCCCATGGTCACGTCATGAATCGTCTTATGCAGGGCGCGCAGCAACTCGTCGTCGCCCGAGCCCGCCGCCTCGCGGTCCATCTTGGCCACGCGGTCACAGATGTTCCACACGCGCGAGAGGTGTTTATAGGCGGCTTCCGCGCCGGAGGCGGTCCATTCCACGTCCCGCTCGGGGGGCGAATCGCTCAGCACGAACCAACGCGCGGTATCGGCGCCGTAGTTCGAGATGATGTGCAGCGGGTCGACGACGTTCTTCTTGGACTTCGACATCTTGGCGGAAGGGATGATCTCAACCTCGGTGCCGTCGCTGAGTTTGCCCTCGGTCACCTCCTCGGGCAGGTGGTAGACCGGGCGGCCATTGGCGTCGCGGGTCTGGTAGATCTCATGCGTCACCATGCCTTGGGTAAAGAGCGCGTCGAAAGGCTCGGCCGCCCCTTCGGGCAGGTGGCCGGTGATCTGCATGGCGCGCGCAAAGAAGCGGGCATAAAGCAGGTGCAGAATCGCGTGCTCGATGCCGCCGATATATTGATCGACGTTCATCCAATAGGCGGCTTCTTCGAGGTCCGTGGGCGTGTCGGCACGGGGCGCGGTGAAGCGGGCGTAGTACCACGAGCTATCCACGAAAGTGTCCATCGTGTCGGTCTCGCGCAGGGCGTCCTTGCCACAGGCAGGACAGGCGCAGTTGCGCCATGTCGGGTGCCGGTCCAGCGGGTTGCCCGGCGTGTCGAAGCTGACGTCGTAAGGAAGCTCGATCGGCAGGTTCTCTTTCTTTTCCGGCACCACGCCGCAGTCGTCGCAATGCACCACCGGAATCGGGCAGCCCCAGTAGCGCTGGCGCGACAGGCCCCAGTCGCGCAGGCGGTATTTTGTGACGCCATGGCCGATGCCATTGTCTTCGCAAAAGGCGATGGCGGCGTCGACGCCCTCTTCGCCGGTCTGCCACTGGTCGCCCGCGAAACCCCGGTTGTAGAACACTTTTTCGGTCTTCGGCGGGACGAAAGCGGCGTCCAGCTCGGGCGAGGCATCCTCAGACGGCAGGAAGGTCGAGGTGATCGGCAGGTCGTATTTCGTGGCGAACTCGAAGTCGCGCGGGTCATGGCCCGGGCAACCGAAGATCGCGCCGGTGCCATAGTCCATCAAGATGAAGTTTGCGATATAGACGGGCAGTTCATGGGCCGTGTCGAAGGGGTGGCGGACGCGGATGCCAGTGTCCATGCCGAGCTTCTCGGCGGTCTCAATGGCCTCCTCGGTGGTGCCGCCCTTGCGGCATTCGGCGCAGAAAGCGGCCACGGCTTCGTCGTCCCGCTCCAGAGTCTTGGCGAGCGGATGGTCGGGCGAGATGCCGACGAAGGAAGCGCCCAGCAGCGTGTCGGGGCGGGTGGTATAGACCTCGATCCGGTCAAAGCCCTCGGGCGCTTCGATTGTCGAGAAGGCAAATTGCAGCCCGCGCGATTTGCCGATCCAGTTGGCCTGCATCAGCTTTACCTTGGCGGGCCAGTTGTCGAGGCTGTCGAGTGCCGAGAGCAGTTCTTCGGAGTGGTCGGAGATCTTGAAGAACCACTGCGTCAGCTCGCGCCGCTCCACCGGCGCGCCCGAGCGCCAGCCGCAGCCGTTCTCGACCTGCTCGTTGGCGAGCACGGTCATGTCGACCGGGTCCCAGTTCACCACGGCGTTCTTGCGGTAGACCAGACCCTTCTCGAGGAAGTCCAGAAACAGCGCCTGCTGCCGGCCGTAGTAGCCGGGGTGGCAGGTGGCGATCTCGCGGCTCCAGTCAATCGACAGGCCGAGAGGCTTCATCTGCTTTTTCATCTCGGCGATGTTGTCATAGGTCCAATCCGCCGGGTGGCCGCCGATGGCCATGGCGGCGTTCTCGGCGGGCATGCCAAAGGCGTCCCAGCCCATCGGGTGCAGCACGTTATGCCCTGTTGCGATCTTGTAGCGCGCGATCACGTCGCCCATCGTGTAGTTGCGCACATGGCCCATGTGGATGCGGCCCGACGGGTAGGGGAACATCTCAAGCACATAGTATTTCGGCTTGTCGGCGTTGCGAACGGCCTGAAAGACGCCATCCTTTTCCCAGGCTTGCTGCCAGCGGGCTTCGATCTCGGCGGGGGTATAGCGGGGCATGACGGGGACCTTATGACATGAAAAACGCCGGGCTGCTGCTTTCACAAGGCCCGGCGTTGGAAACGTGTTGAGTTAAGCGGGCTCAGAATTTGCTGTCGGACACGCGCATCTCCCGCGCCCGGCTGAGGATCGCATCCTCGACCGCGCGGGTGGTGGCCCGTGCCACGGGCTGGCCGCCCGAAGATTGCAGCGCCACATTGAGCGAGCGTGCATCAAGCGCCGGATCGTCGATCAGAACGGTCGCGCGATAGGCGCGGCCGCCGCCCGGCGGGGTGCCATAGCCTGTGACGATCACCCCGGTGAAAGGATCGACCGATTGCACAGGCAGGAAGTTCAGCACTTCGAGCGAGGCCGACCAGAGGTATTTGTTCACCGAAACGCTGGTGTCGGTGTTCTTGCGGTTGAAGATCGACCAGATCGTATTGTCGGGATTGGTCTCAATGTTATTCGGGTTGTTCGGATTGGTGTATTGATCCGGCCGATCTGTGGCCGGGCTGCCAAAGCTCCCGCCACAGGCGGTCAGCGCGCTGAGCGCCAGAACGGAGATTGCCATCTTGCAAGCGGTACGAAGGGCCATTGCAGCTTTCCTTTGCCTGTTTGCGCTCCGGTCTATCCAAGCAGGCCCTTATCGGCAAGGTCTATGTCATAGGAGCGCGCTGCGCGGCATCGGGCGCCGCCATAGGCAAAGGCGCGGCCCTAGGGTGAAGGCGCGGCCCTAGGGTGAAGGAACTGTGGCATAGCTGCACCAGCCCCGGCGACATTGCGGGTGGGGAGGCCGTGAACCTTGCCAAGTGCAGGGGATTGGGGGCAAACAGCCTGCATACCCTTACCGGATTCCCCGGTCTGGGCATATGAATTCAAACCGAGGGAAAACTCATGAAAAAAGTTCTCTTCGCTACAACAGCCCTGGTTGCGACCGCCGGTGTAGCAGCAGCAGACGTGACATTCGGCGGCTACGGCCGTTTCGGCATCATGTACAACGACAACGACTCCAACCCTCTGCTGGACAGCTCCACAGACCTGACATCGCGTATGCGTCTCCAGATCGACGCGACTGCTGAATCCGATGCAGGCGTTGTCTTCGGTGCACGTGCACGTATCCAAGCTGACGGCAACGGCACCACCAACGGTGCAGGCGCAGACTTCAACGGCGTTCGTTACTTCGCACGCTCCGGCGGCTTCGAAGTCGGCGTTGGCAACATCTTCGGTGCTCTGGAATCCATGCCGGGTCAGTACCCCGTCGATATGGGTCTGACCGGTCTGGGTTATGACTACACCGCATTCGACGGCAACGGCGACGCATACACCTCCACTGGTGACGGCGCTCTGAACGGTGTTGAAGTTCTGTACTCCGCTGGTGACCTGGCAGTGCACGTTTCGGCTTCTGACGTAAGCGACCGTGTTGCAGGCTACGTTGCTTACACATGGAGCGGCTGGACCTTCGCAGTTGGTGGCCAAGACTCCGACAACGCGGGCGACACCGAGTTCACAGCGACAGCTGGTGGTTCCTTCGGCATCGCCGACGTAACTCTGGCCTATGCTGACAACGGCACAAACGGCGACCGCGTTATCCTGGCTGGCCGCTTTGACGTTGGCGCAGCGACAGACGTTGAAGTCTATGTTGGCGACCAAGACGGCGCAGACACCGGCTACGGCATCGACTTCAACCACGACCTGGGCGGCGGCACCTCGCTGCGCGGCGGTGTGGTTAAGCAGTTCGACGGCGACACCGTTGCCGACATGGGTGTTCGCTTCAACTTCTAAGTTGAACGACATACTGTGAATATTGGGGCAGGCCTTTCGGTCTGCCCCCTTTTCTTTTGCCCACCGCTGTTGTTTTCTGCGCGCCTGACATGGAGGGCCGAAAATGAGTCTGAGCGACATCCAAAACCGCATCTCGAAAGCCGAAGCCGATGCAGGCCGCCCGGTGGGGTCGGTCAAGCTGATCGCTGTCAGCAAGGTTCAGCCCGATGCGCGTGTGCGTGCGGTCTTGGAAGAGGGGCACCGCTCTTTCGGAGAGAACCGCGTGCAAGAGGCGGCGGGCAAATGGCCCGGTTTTCGCGAGGATTTTGACGGCATCGACCTGCACATCATCGGCCCCTTGCAAAGCAACAAAGTCCGTCAGGCGGTGGAGCTGGCCGAAGCGATCCACACGGTCGACCGCCCCAAACTGGCCAAGACCATCGCGCGGTTGGCGCAGGAAATGGGCCGCTGCCCCGACCTCTTTATTCAGGTGAATACGGGCGAGGAGGAGCAGAAAGCCGGGGTGATGCCCCGCGACGCGGATGCGTTTGTCGCCGAGTGTCGCGCGCTGGACCTGCCGATCAAGGGGCTGATGTGCATCCCGCCGGTGGACGAGGCGCCGTCGCTGCATTTCGCGCTGCTGGCCAAGATCGCCGCGCGCAACGGTCTGAGCTGGTTGTCGATGGGCATGAGCGGCGACTTCGAGCAGGCCATCGCACTGGGCGCCACCCATGTCCGCGTCGGCTCCGCCATCTTCGGCGAAAGGGTTAGCGGATAATCAGCCGCGTCGCCGGACCCACACGGGAGGCGATTTCATGCAGATCGCTCCGTGCAAAGGCGATGCACCCTTCGGTCGGATAGCCGGGCCGCCGCCATTGGTGAATGAAGATCGCAGAGCCGCGCCCTGCCGTGGCATCGGGCCAGTTCCAATCGGTCAGGATCACCAGATCATAAAGCGGATCGGCGCGGCGCAGGGTCTCATGGCTATGGGGGTAGGGCGCGCGGACACGATGGTTGTAGTCGGGCTGGCCGCTGGCATCTGACCACAGATCGCCCGGACCGATCGGCTGGGCCCAAGCGCTTGGCGCCGGGATGCGGTCGGGCCGGTAGAGCATTCCCACCAGACGATGCACCCCGCGCGGCGTGGCGCCATCGCCCTCGCGTTTGTCATCGGTCAGCCCGCCCTTGCCGATGCTACAGGCATAGCGCCGCCCCTGAAACCGCAGCCCCGTCGGCGTGAGCACCATGTCGTTCGGGGTCATAGCAGATGCCCCGATTTCGCGGCTTTGGTGGCCAGATAGGCGCTGTTGTGGCGGTTCTCGCCCACGGCCAGCGGGACGCGCTCGGTCACGGCGATGCCGCTTTGCTCCATCATGCCCACCTTGCGCGGGTTGTTGGTCAGCAGGCGCACGGCTGAGAAGCCCATAGAGCGCAGGATATCGGCCCCGAGGCGGAAGTCGCGCTCGTCATCCTCGAACCCCAGCCGGTGATTGGCCTCGACCGTGTCGAAGCCCTGATCCTGCAAGGAATAGGCGCGCATCTTATTGGCAAGACCGATGCCACGGCCCTCTTGGTTGAGGTACAAAAGCACGCCATGCCCTTCGCCGCCCATCTGCGCCAGCGCGGCGCGCAGTTGTGGGCCACAGTCGCATTTCAGGCTGCCCATCAGATCGCCGGTGAAACAGGCCGAATGCAGGCGGCAAAGCACCGGCGTGTCGCGGGCAGGGCGGCCGATTTCGATGGCATAATGCTCTTCGCCGCCATCCTCGGGGCGGAAGATATGCAGACGCCCGGCCTCGGAGACCTCCATCGGCAGGCGCGCGTTCACCACCGGATGCAGCGCGCTGCGCTCCGCAAGGATCGGGGCGGCGGCGGTAAGGTCGATCAAGGTCAGCCCATGCGTCCGCGCGAAATCGGCCCCCTGCGGCAGATCAAGCACCACTGCGGCGGGCAGCATCCGGGCGGCTTTCACCAAATCAATCGCGGCGCGATGCGCCGCCGTATCGCCGCCCCGCGCGGTCTGAAGTGGCCCTTTCATCGGGGCGCGCAGGTCATCCGCCGGATCGGCGATGCTTTGCACCCAAGCAGGTGTCGCCCCCTCAGGCAGCAGCACCCGGGCGAGATTGCCATCATAGGCCCGCGCCTTGAGCGTTTCGGCCCGCCGCGCGGTGATCGCCAGCACCGGCGCACCGCCCAAGGCCAGCACATCCGCAAGGCGCTGTGCGGTCAGCGTCTCTGCTGCCAGCACGAGGGCGGCCTGCGCCGCATCCGCCAGAATCACGGGCACGCCCATGCGCAGATCGGCCCGCGCACGCGCCAGTTGTTCGGTGATGTCCGGGGCGAAACTCATGGTTTGTTGCAACTCCGCAAAGGCTTCCCCGTCTATCTAGGTTATATCGCAAGGAATTGAAACATTTCACGCTTTGTTGACACGAGGCTGTGAGACAGTGGTCACATCCCTTGTCCGGGCCCCGCCCAAGGCGCATGTATAAGACAACAGACGGAGAGACAGATGGCCCAGCTTAAGAAAATCCTGCTTGTCGATGACGACGATGACCTGCGCGAAGCGCTGAGCGAGCAGTTGATCATGACCGAGGATTTCGACGTTTTCGAAGCGGCCAATGGCACCGAGGCGATGACCAAGGCGAAAGAGGCGCTTTACGATCTCATCATCCTCGACGTGGGCCTGCCCGATACCGATGGCCGCGAGCTGTGTCGCCTGATGCGCAAACAGGGGGTGAAAAGCCCGATCCTGATGCTGACGGGACATGACACCGATGCCGACACGATCCTCGGCCTTGATGCCGGGGCGAATGACTATGTCACCAAACCGTTCAAATTCCCCGTCCTTCTGGCCCGCATCCGCGCGCAGCTGCGCCAGCATGAACAGTCCGAAGATGCGGTGTTCCAGCTCGGGCCCTATACGTTCAAGCCCGCGATGAAGGTGCTGACGACGGAGGACGACCGCAAGGTGCGTCTGACCGAGAAAGAGACCAATATCCTCAAGTTCCTCTACCGCTCCAATGACGGTGTGGTGCCGCGCGATGTGCTGCTGCATGAGGTCTGGGGCTATAACGCAGGCGTCACGACGCATACGCTTGAAACCCATATCTACCGCCTGCGGCAGAAGATCGAGCCTGACCCCTCGAACGCCCGTTTGCTGGTGACGGAATCTGGTGGCTATCGCCTGATGGCATAAAAACCGGGAACCAATTCCGACCCCCGTGGTTGGAATACCTGAGAGGCGGGGTTTTCATGACCCGCCACTCGGTTTGAAGCCCGACTTTTGTACCCGGGTAAAGGTACATACCTCCCTGTTGGACTGGCCGGGCCATAGTGCCCGGCCTTTTTTTGTCTGCTTGAGCTTTCCGGATTTCGCCATGGCACCCCCGCGCCACCCGCGTTATTGTGCCGGCCTACCCCCAGACCGGAGCCTGCCCCCATGTCCTTTTCTCTCGCCACTTGGAACATCAACTCTGTCCGTCTGCGCGAGCCTTTGGTGTTGAAGCTGCTGGCCGAACACGGGCCGGATGTGCTCTGCCTTCAAGAATGCAAAAGCCCGGTCGACAAGATCCCGGTCGAGGCGTTCAAGGCGGCGGGATACACGCATATGGTTGCGCGTGGGCAGAAGGGCTACAACGGCGTGGCGATCCTGTCGAAGCTGCCCTTGGTGGATGCGGGCGATCAGGATTTCGCCATGTTGGGCCACGCCCGCCATGTCGCGGCCAAGCTGGAAAACGGCACCACGATTCACAATTTCTACGTCCCCGCAGGCGGCGACAAACCCAACCGCGAGATCAATGAGAAATTTGGCCAGAAGCTCGATTACCTCTCGGAAATGCGCGACTGGTTTCATAGCGACAAACCCGAGAAGTCGATCCTTGTGGGCGACCTGAACATCGCCCCGCGTGAGGATGATGTCTGGGACCATAAAAAGCTGTTGAAGATCGTCAGCCACACGCCTGTCGAGGTCGAAGCGCTTGGCGCGGTGCAGGATGCGGGCAATTGGGTCGATATCACCCGCCAAGATGTGCCCGCGGGCAATCTCTATAGCTGGTGGTCCTACCGCGCTGCCGATTGGGATGCCGCCGACAAGGGTCGCAGACTCGATCATATCTGGGCCACATCGGATATCGCGCAGGCCGGGCACTCCAGCCATATCGTCCGCGATGCGCGCGGTTGGGAGAAACCCAGCGACCACGCGCCGGTTTTTGCCAGTTTTGACCTTTGAATCGCGTCTCCGCACGTCCATATAAGGCCAAACGCGATTAGCGAGGATAACAGCATGACCGACCTGAACCTTTCCACCGCCGCCCCTGCGGATGCCGACCTGATCAAGGACACGACCGAGGCGACCTTCATGGCTGATGTGGTCGATGCCTCGCAAACGGTGCCGGTCATCGTTGATTTCTGGGCGCCGTGGTGCGGTCCCTGCAAGACGCTGGGCCCGATGTTGGAGGACGCCGTGCGCGCGGCCAAGGGCGCGGTGAAGATGGTGAAGGTCAATGTCGATGAGGCCCAGAACATCGCGGGCCAATTGCAGATCCAGTCGATCCCCACGGTCTATGCCTTTTTCAAAGGCCAGCCGGTCGACGGTTTCCAAGGCGCGCTGCCGCAGTCCGAGATCAAGGCATTCGTCGATCGCGTGGTAAAGGCGGGGGGCGGCGAAGCCCCCGGTGATACGCTGGCCGATGCCGTCGCCGCAGCCGAAGAGATGCTGGCCGAGGGTGCCGCCACAGATGCGGCGCAGACCTTTGCCGCAATTTTGGAAGAAGACCCGATGAACGCGCCCGCCTATGGCGGCATGGTCCGGTCCCATATCGCCATGGGCGCATTGGATCAGGCCGAAGCCCTGCTCAACGGTGCGCCGATTGAGATCTCCAAGGCCCCCGAGCTTGAAGCCGCACACGCCCAGCTGCAGCTAGCACATCAGGCCGCCGATGCCGGCCCCGTGGCCGAGTTGACCGAGAAGGTCGAGGCCAACCCCGACGACCATCAGGCGCGGTTCGATCTGGCCCAAGCGCTCTATGCCCATGACAATGCCGAAGCTGCCGTCGACCACCTGCTAGAGCTCTTCCGCCGCGATCGGGAGTGGAACGAAGGCGCTGCCAAGGCGCAACTTTTCATTATTTTCGAGGCACTTAAGCCAAATGATCCGGTGGTCCTGAATGGCCGTCGCAAACTGTCATCAATGATATTTGCCTGAGGCGTCGGTCGCGCTAAGTCCCTTGTCATGATCAAGCCAGCAGAACTGCCCAAGACTATTGCGATCTTTCCGTTGGCAGGGGCGCTGCTGCTGCCCCGCTCGCGGTTGCCGCTGCATATCTTCGAGCCGCGCTATCTTCAGATGATCGAAGACGCGCTCAAGACCGACACGCGGTTAATCGGCATGGTCCAGCCCAACGAACTGCCCGGTCGCGACGGCCATGGGCTGCACCAGATCGGCTGCGCGGGCCGCATCACCCAGTTTTCCGAGACCGAGGATGGCCGCTATATGGTGACCCTTGGCGGCGTCTCGCGCTTTCGCGTGGTGGAGGAGATCGAGGGCTTTTCCCCCTATCGCCGCTGCGATGTGAATTGGTCGGGCTTTGACCGCGATCTGGGCGAGGACGAGGTCGACGACAGCTTTGACCGGGCGCGATTTCTTGACCTTCTGGGGCGCTATTTCGATAGCCGCGGCCTTTCCGCCGATTGGGACACGCTGAAAGACGCCGAAGATGAGTTGCTGATCAACTCCCTGTCGATGATGCTGGAGTTCGAGGCCGAGGACAAACAGGCGCTGCTGGAGGCGCCTTCGCTGGAGACCCGGCGGGAGACATTGGTGACATTGATCGAATTCGCGATGCGCGGCGGTCAGGAAGAGGGCTTGATGCAATGACGGACGTGACCGTTCAATTCGACCGCCGGATGCTGGAGGCATTGATCTGCCCGCGCACCCAGACAACGCTGACCTATGACGCGGAAAAGCAAGAGCTGGTGTCGAAAGCTGCCAGCTTGGCCTATCCGATCCGTAACGGCATTCCCGTTATGCTGCCGGATGAGGCGCGGACCCTGTAACGGCCCGCGACCCGATCAAAGGGGCTTGCCCCGCATCAATCGAGGCAGGTCACCCGTCAGCCCCGCCGCTTCGCGGATGAAGGTCCGGCGCAGGCCGGGAAGGGCGTTGATGGCGGCCATACCCATGTCGCGGGCCAAGCGCAAAAGTGCGTTATCATTCGAAAACAGCCGGTTGAAGCTATCGGTCGCCAGTGCAAGGCTGGCATTGTCGAACCGTCGCCATTCCTGATAGCGCGCTAGTACCGCGTCGTTTCCGGGGTCTTCGCCCCGGCGAACCGCATCGGCAATCACCTCGGCCAAGGCTGCCACATCGCGCAGCCCTGCGTTCAACCCCTGACCGGCGATAGGATGCACCCCATGGGCCGCGTCGCCCAAAAGCGCCACGCGCGGGGCGGTCATGGAATGGGCCAGCGACAGGCCCAGCGGATAGCTGTAGCGCGGGCCGGTCAGCGAAAGCTCCCCCAGAAAACTGCCAAAGCGGGGGCGCAGCATCTCAAGGTATTGCGCATCCGGCAGGGCATTGATCGCGGTGGCATTGGCGCTCGCTTCGCTCCAAACGATGAGGGAGCGGTTGCCGGTCAGCGGCAGGATCGCCAGCGGGCCGGGGGGCATGAAGAATTGATGCGCGATGCCGTGGTGCGGCTTTTCATGATCCACCACGCAGACCAGCGCCGTCTGGCCATAGGACCATGCGATACGCTTGATGCCCGCGCGCTCTGCCGTGCCGCTGCCGCGGCCATCGGCCCCCACCGCCAGTCTTGCGCGCAGGGTCTTGCCGCCCTCAAGCGTCAGAGTGATGCCGGTCGGCGCCACCGATTGCCCCGTGACGCGGGTGTCGTTCATCATCGTGATCGCCGGATCGGCGGCAGCCGCTTGCAGCAGCGCGCGGCGCAGATGACGGTCTTCGACCATCTGGCCCATCGGGCCTTCTTCGATCTCGGCATGATCGAAATGCATGAACATGGGCGAGGGGCCGGTGCCAGCACGCCCATCGGTGACCTTGATCTCCAGCATTGGCTGGGCGTCATCCGCGATGTCGGGCCAGATGCCGATGCCTTCCATCAACCTGACCGAGGTCAGCGCCAGCGCATAGGCGCGCCCGTCGAAGGCGGCGTTCTCAAACGTTTGTGCGGGCTGGGCGTCAATCACCGCCACGCGCAGTCCCGCGCGGCTGAGAGCCAAGGCAAGGGCGGGGCCATTCAGCCCCCCGCCGATGATCGCGATATCGTGGTCAAAATCCATGGCCCTAGATATGACCTGCGCGCGGGGATTGTCCATGCGCCGAACGGTCGCTAGGTTCGCCAAGAACAGCGGTAAGGGGCATGACATGCAAGAATGGTTGGAAATGACGGCGGCGGATCTGGGGCGCGGGATCGCGGCGGGCGATATCGACCCTGTGGCGCTTTGCGATGCCTATCTTGATGCCATCGACGCGCATCCGATGCGCGACCGTATCTATGCCCGCGTCACCCCTGACCGCGCCCGCGCCGAAGCCGCCGCCGCGGCTGAACGTGCCCGCGACGGCCAGCGCCTGTCACCGCTCGACGGGGTGCCGATCTCTTGGAAAGACCTCTTCGATACCGCCGGAACGGCCACCGAGGCGGGCTCCAAGCTGCTCGAAGGCCGGGTGCCGGAGCGCGACGCCGAAGTGCTCGCCAGCGCCACGGCCTTGGGGCTGGTCTGCTTGGGCAAGACCCATATGAGCGAATTGGCCTTCTCGGGCCTTGGCCACAACCCCAGCACCGCCACACCGCCCTGCGTGAACGAGCCGGACAGCGTCTCGGGCGGGTCGTCCTCAGGCGCGGCGGCCTCGGTCGCCTTTGGCTTAGCGGCGGCGGCGATCGGGTCGGATACCGGCGGGTCGGTGCGCATTCCGGCGGCGTGGAACGATCTGGTGGGGCTCAAGACCACCGCGGGCCGTGTGTCCCTTGCCGGGACTGTGCCGCTGGCGGCGAAGTTCGACACGGTTGGCCCGCTTTGCCGTTCGGTCGAAGACGCGGCGCTGCTGCTCGCCGCCTTGGAGGGCGGTAAGCCTGCCGATCTGCAAGAGAGCGAGTTGGAGGGCTGCCGTTTCGCGGTGCTGACCAATGTTGTCATGGATGAGCTTTCCGATGAGCCAAAGGCTGCTTTTGAAGCGGCGGTAGCGCGGTTGCGCGAGGCCGGTGCCACGGTCGATGAAATCGCCGTGCCCGAGGTGGAAGAGGCGATGCCGCTGAGTTCCTGTCTCTACACCACCGAAGCCTATGGGCTATGGCGCGATGTGATCGAAGCCGACCCCGATGCCATGTTCAGCGAAATTCTTGAGCGTTTCCGCCTGGGTAAGGGTTTCTCCGGCCCCGATTATGTCGCTGCTTGGGCCAAGCTTGATCTGGCGCGGGCAGGCTATGACCGGGCCGTGGCGGGCTATGACGCGGTGCTCGTGCCGACAGCACCCATGCTGCCGCCGAACATCGAGCGGCTGAACAGCGATCACGACTACTACCTTGCGCAGAATCTTCTATCCCTGCGCAACACGCGAGTCGCGAATCTCATGGGGCTTTGCGCGCTTACTTTGCCGACCGATACGCCCTCTTGCGGCATTTCTCTGATGTGCGCGCCGGGGGCCGAAGAACAGCTTTTGCGCCTTGGTGCAGCGGCTGAAGCGGCCCTGCGCGAGGCCTAAGACCGCACGACCGAAAAGCCACAAGGGCGGCAAAACTCCCCGGTTTTTCTGGACGGGAGAGGCGCCCTTGGGTACCTTGGGGCAAACGGGGCGCGAATGATCCCGATCCGAGGCAGTTTTGATGATGTATACCGAGCGGTTTTCGAACCTTCCGGCCCACGTGTGGCCGCGCCTGCGCGCATTGCTTGACGGGCATGAGGGCGGCGGCACGCCGATCCATATGACCATCGGCGAGCCGAAACATGCGTTTCCGGCTTGGGTGACCGATGAGATCACGAAACACGCCGCAGGGTTCAACAAATACCCGCCGAACGACGGTTCACCCGAATTGCGCGCGGCCATCGCCGCATGGATCGCCCGCCGCTACGGGGTTGAGATGGACCCCGACAACGAGGTGATGGCTCTGAACGGCACGCGCGAGGGGCTCTATAACGCCGTCATCGCGCTTTGCCCGCCCACCAAGAATGGGGAGAAATCGGCCATCCTGATGCCGAACCCCTTCTACCAAGTCTATATGATCGGCGCGATTTCCGGTGAGGCGGACCCGATCATGGTGCCCGCCACTGCCGAGACCGGGCATCTGCCAGATTTCGCGAGCCTGCCCGAAGAGGTGCTGCGCCGCACCACGGCGGCCTATCTTTGCTCCCCGGCCAATCCGCAGGGCGTTGTCGCCTCGCGCGATTACTGGGCTGATCTGATCGCGCTGACCGAGAAGTATGATTTCCTGATCTTCGCCGATGAATGCTATTCCGAGATCTACCGCGACACGCCGCCCACCGGGGCGCTGGAGGTGGTCAAAGAATTGGGCACCGACCGCAACCGCGTGGTGATCTTTCACTCGCTGTCGAAACGCTCAAACCTGCCGGGGCTGCGCTCGGGCTTTGCCGCCAGCGGGGCCGAGACGATGCGCCAGATCAAACAGCTGCGCAACTACGCGGGCGCGCCGCTGCCGCTGCCCTTGCAGCAGGCCGCCGCCGCCGTTTGGGCGGATGAGGCGCATGTGGAAGAGAACCGCGCGCTCTACCAAGAGAAATACGCCATCGCCGACCGCATCTTCGGCAATGTGCCGGGCTATGTGAGCCCCGAGGCGGGGTTCTTCCTCTGGCTTCCGGTCGAGGATGACGAGGCCGCGGCGCTGAAACTCTGGCGCGAGACCGGCGTGCGGGTGCTGCCCGGCAGCTATCTGGCGCAGAACGTCGCCGGGGGGAACCCCGGGCAGAATTACATTCGGGTCGCCTTGGTGGCCCCAAAAGACGAAACGACGCGCGGATTGGAAGCGATCCGCGACTGTCTGTATTCGGCATAAGCGAGGGACGACATGGCATATCAGACACGGGGACGCGATCCATTGCTAGACAGCAACATGGCCGAGGCAATCGAAAAGCGCGGTCGTGAACTGCTGGGGCTGGCGCTGATCATGCTGGGCATCATGGCCGCCATGATGATCGGCAGCTACACGCCCGACGATCCCAACTGGATGGTCTCGACCGATGCGCCGGTGCAGAACTGGATGGGCCGGATCGGTGCCTCCATCGCTGCGCCGCTGTTCATGATCGTCGGTTGGGGCGCTTGGGGCATCGCCATCGTCCTGCTGTTCTGGGGCGGGCGTTTCGCGCTGCATCAGGGCGATGACCGCGCGCTCGGGCGGCTGATCTTTGCGCCCATCGCCGTCGCACTTGGCGCGATCTACGCCGCGACACTGGCCCCCGGTCAGGAATGGCTGCTGACCCATAGCTTCGGTCTGGGCGGGCTTTTTGGCGATACCGTCATGGGCGCGCTGCTGACGATCTTGCCCATCGGCTCGACCCTGACGGTCAAGCTGATGTCGCTTTTGATGGGGGTCGCTATCCTTGCGTTGGGCGCCTTCGTCTTGGGCTTTACCAAGGCCGAGCTGTTCCGCATTGCGCGGTTCCTGCTGGTCGGTCTGATCATGGCCTATGCCGGGCTGATGACCCTTCTGGGCCGCGGGGCCAATGGGGCCGTCGTGGCCGCGCAGAACCTCTCGGCCCGTCAGGCCGAACGTCGTGAGCGCCGCCGTCAGGAGGCCGAAGACGCCGAAGCCTGGGCCGCGCAGGAAGCCGAGCAGAGCTATGCCGCAGAGCACGCTCCGGTGGCTGAGCCGGAAGCCGAACCGCGCAGCCTGTTCGGTCGGATGCCCGGGCTGATCAAACGGCCCGAACCCGAAGACGACATGCCCGAGCCGGAACTGATCGAGACCTACAGCGACGCCATCGTGGATGAGACACCGGGCGAAGAGCGCATCAAAAGCAAGATCGCCGATGTGATCAAGAACCGCGTGCGCCATGCCAATGCGATCCACACGCCGACGACCGCGCCCTTGACCAAGGGCCGGGGCCGTGGGCCGGACCCGCTCGTGCTGAACACCAGCCAGCCCGCCGCCCAGCCCGCCGCGCTGCGCGCCGAGCCGCCCCTGACCGCCGAAGCCGCCACCCTGCGCCCCGAGCCGCTGCTGCGCAGGCCGCAGGCCCAGCCCGCGCCCGCCCCGACGCCCGAGCCGATGGTTCAGGAACCGGCAGCGCAGGCGCCGATAGCCGCGCCCTACGAAGACACTGTGGCGTCTGAGACCCTGCCGTTGCAGCAGGCGCCCGCGCCTGAGGCGATGAAAATCCCCGTGGCGGAGCCGCGCAAAGTGGTGCAGCAGCCCGCCCGCAAACCCGTCCAGCCCTCGAAACGGGCGCAGGTCGAAGCGCAGCCCACCCTGACCTTCGATGACACGCATCCCGGTTTCGAACTGCCGCCGCTGAGCCTTCTCGAAAGCCCCGAAAGCGTGCAGCGCCTGCACCTGAGCGACGAGGCCTTGGAGGAAAACGCGCGGATGCTGGAAACCGTGCTCGACGATTACGGCGTGAAGGGTGAGATCGTCGCCGTGCGTCCCGGTCCGGTCGTCACCATGTATGAGTTGGAACCCGCTCCGGGCCTCAAGGCCAGCCGCGTGATCGGTCTGGCGGATGACATCGCCCGCTCGATGGCGGCGCTCTCGGCCCGTGTCTCGACGGTGCCGGGCCGCTCGGTCATCGGCATCGAACTGCCCAACGAAAACCGCGAGAAGGTGATCCTGCGCGAAATCCTCTCCTCCCGCGACTTCGGCGACGGCAACCATCGCCTGCCGCTGGCGCTTGGCAAAGACATCGGCGGCGACCCGGTCGTGGCCAACCTCGCCAAGATGCCGCACCTGCTGATCGCGGGCACCACCGGCTCGGGCAAATCCGTGGCGATCAACACGATGATCCTGTCGCTGCTCTACAAGCTGACGCCGGAAGAATGCCGGATGATCATGATCGACCCCAAGATGCTGGAACTGTCGGTCTATGACGGCATTCCGCATCTGCTGAGCCCGGTTGTCACCGACCCCAAGAAGGCCGTCGTGGCGCTGAAATGGGTCGTGGGCGAGATGGAAGAGCGCTATCGCAAGATGTCCAAGATGGGCGTGCGCAACATCGAAGGCTACAACGGCCGCGTCCGCGAGGCGCTGGCCAAGGGCGAGATGTTCTCGCGCACCGTGCAGACCGGCTTTGACGAGGACACCGGCGAGCCGATCTTCGAGACCGAGGAGAACACCCCCGAGGCGCTGCCCTATATCGTCGTCATCGTCGACGAGATGGCCGACCTGATGATGGTCGCGGGCAAGGAGATCGAAGCCTGCATCCAGCGTCTGGCGCAGATGGCGCGGGCGAGCGGAATCCACCTGATCATGGCGACGCAGCGCCCCTCCGTTGACGTGATCACCGGTACGATCAAGGCGAACTTCCCCACGCGGATTTCCTTCCAAGTGACCTCGAAGATCGACAGCCGCACGATCTTGGGAGAGATGGGGGCCGAGCAGCTTCTGGGCATGGGCGACATGCTCTATATGGCGGGCGGGGCCAAGATCACCCGCTGCCACGGCCCCTTCGTGAGTGATGAAGAGGTCGAAGAGATCGTCAACCATCTCAAGCAATTCGGCGAGCCGGATTATGTCTCGGGCGTGGTCGAAGGGCCGTCGGAGGATAAGGAAAGCAACATCGACGCGGTGCTGGGCCTCGGCGGCAATACCGATAGCGAAGACGCGCTTTATGACACCGCCGTGCAGGTGGTGATCAAAGACCGCAAATGCTCCACCTCCTACATCCAGCGCAAACTGGCGATCGGCTATAACAAAGCCGCGCGTCTGGTCGAGCAGATGGAGGAAGAGGGGCTGGTCTCTCCGGCGAACCACGTCGGCAAGCGTGAGATTCTGGTCCCGGAGCAAGCATAGAGCTACCCGCCCCCTCCCCTGCCGGGGGTGATCATAGAAAAACACCGCCGGGCCACCCTCCCGGCGGTGTTTTTCTATGGGGCGAGGCCAGCGATAGCGAAAAACCGCCCCCTGATATCGAATATCACGGCCACCCGCCCTATGTCTGAACGTGAGGCAACACAGGACGAACAACATGCGTAAACTTACTTCTGCGATTCTGGCGGTTGGACTGGCCGTATCGGCTCCCCTCGCGGCGGCGGCGCAGCAGCTGTCGCTGAACGAGATCTCGGGCTATCTGAACCAGCTTCGCACGGCCAAGGGCGACTTTACCCAGATCAACGACGACGGGTCGATCAGCACGGGCACGATCTATATCAAACGCCCCGGCAAGGTACGTTTCGAATATAACGCGCCGGATTCCGGGCTGGTCGTCGCCGGGGCGAATACGGTCGTGATCTACGACAAGAAGTCGAACCAACCGGCGGAAACCTATCCGCTGGCGCGGACCCCGCTGTCGATCATCTTGGCCGATAACGTCAATCTGGGCCGTGCCAAGATGGTGACAGGCCACAGCTACGACGGCACCGCCACCACGGTCACGGCCCAAGACCCCGCCAACCCGCAGTATGGCAATATCCAGATGAAGTTCACCGGCAACCCCGTGCAGCTGCGTCAGTGGATCATCAACGATGGCAATGGCAGCGCCACCACCGTCGTGCTGGGTGACATGCAGGTGGGGGGCAATATCTCTAACAGCCTGTTCGACACCGGCGGCGCACGGGCTGGCGGCAAACGCTAAGCGGCCCTGCTGAAACAAAAAACGCCCCGGCTGATCAGGCCGGGGCGTTTTGCATTGGAGCGGCTGGCGATTACCAGCGGCTCAAGCGGCAGCCTGCGATCTGGTTTTCATAAAGCTTGGCGCGGGATTCGACCTTGCCCGCGACGCCGACCAGCCACGCCTTGCTGTTGTAGCTTTGCCGGGAAAAGCCCGTGTGCCCCTCGTGATAGGCGAGGTATTGATTGCGGGCGTCATGCAGCGAGACGCCGTTCCGCTCCCGCGTCAGGTTCATGTACCAGCCCATGAAATCGCTCGCGTCGCGAATCCGGTCGCGTTTGGCACGCCAGCGGCCCTCGGATTCCAGATACTCGTCCCATGTCGCGTCCAGAGCCTGCGAATAGCCAAAGGCGCTGGATTGGCGGCCCATTGGGATCACGCCCAGCACATATTTGAACGGCGTCCGGGCATCCGCCACGAATTTGCTCTCTTGGTGGATGGTGGCCATTTGAACGTGAATGGGGACCCCCCATTTCCGCTCGGTCGCGCGGAATGCGCGCAGGTACTCGGGGTGCTCTTTCAGGATCGTGCAGGCGTTATCCAGATCACGCGGGGCCGTTTGAGGCCCGCCGCCGCAGGATGCCACCAGCAGTACGATCATCATTGCGCAAAGATGCTTGCTCATCTGCCTCTCGCCTCTCGTTTTTGTTAGGGGACGTTTTTTCGGAGGAGTTTAACCGATTCACCCTCACCATCACATCACTAAATTGGGAAAATGCGCGGCAGTCTGCGCGGTATTGCGCTGACAGCGCATCGGCGGGCAGGCGGTATTTCGCGGGAGCCCGGTAAAGCAGTTGCGCCCCCGGGCGGTGGGCCGCTGCAAACCCACTGTCGGCGCAGCGTTCACAGTCTGTTTCCCCGCACAGAGCCGCTGTGATTGGACAAAAGCCCCTTGAAAGGGCTACCGTCGAGGGGTAGGGGCAGCATGTTATGATACGAACACGCGCAAAATATCACCTCGGGCAGATTGTCCGTCACAAGAAGCATCCCTTTCGGGGCGTGATTTTTGACGTCGACCCGGAATTCGCCAACACCGAAGAATGGTATGAGGCGATTCCCGAAGAGAACCGGCCGGTGAAAGATCAACCGTTCTATCATCTCTTGGCCGAGAACGATCAGAGCTACTATGTGGCCTATGTGTCCGAGCAGAACCTCGTCGCCGATTATTCGGGGGAGCCTGTGGACCACCCCGATATCCCCGATCTGTTCGGCCCTTTCACCGACGGTGCCTATCCGCTGCATTTCCAGATGAACTAAGCCCGGCGGGCCGTTGCCCGCCCGCGCAGGCGTTTCATCAATAGCCCAAGGCGCAGCCGTCCTTGCGCGGGTCGCTCGCGCCTTCCAGAACGCCATCTTCGCGGATGCGGATCGCCTGCGCTCCGCCGATCGCCGTTTCGGGCACCTCGATCCTATGGCCCAGATCGCTCAAGCTTTGGCGCACATCGTCGCCAAAGCCGCGCTCCACCTTCATCACCTGCCCATCGGCAAAGGCGCGCGGCGCGTCGATGGCGCTTTGCACATCCATGCCAAAATCGGTGAGGTTCGAGGCAAAGCGCGCATGGCCGCAGGGCTGATACGCCCCGCCCATCACACCAAATGGCATGGTCACCCGGCCATTCTCGCGGATCATGCCGGGGATGATCGTATGCATCGGGCGTTTGCCGCCTTTCAGCTCATTCGGGTGGCCTTCCTCCAACGTGAAACCCGCGCCACGGTTTTGCAGCAGGATGCCGAACTTGTCCGAGGCGATGCCAGAGCCGAAGCCGTGGAAGATCGAATAGATGAGCGAGACCGACATGCCGTCGCCATCGACCACGGTGATATAGATCGTGTCTTTATGCACCGCCTCGCTGATCGGGGCGGCGGCGGTCATGGCGCGTTTGGGGTCGATCAGGGCCGCAAGGGCGCGGGCGGTCTCAGGCGCCAGCATGTGCTCAAGCCGGGTGGTGTGATCCGGGTCGGCCAAAAAGCGGTTGCGCGCGTCATAGGCCAGTTTGGTGGCCTCAGCTTCGATATGCAGCCGCTCGGCCCCCAGCGGGTCCATCCCGGCGATGTCGAAGTGATCGAGGATATTCATCAGCAAGAGGGCGGTCGCCCCTTGGCCGTTGGGCGGATGTTCGACCACTTCGAGGTCTTTGTACTGGCCTGACACGGGCGTCGTGACCTCGGAGCGGGCCTTGGCGAAATCCTCGGCGCTGTGGCTGCCGCCTGCGGCGTGCAAGGTGGCGATCATGTCCTCGGCGATCTCTCCGGTGTAGAAGGCATCGCGGCCCTGCGCGGCCACGCGGCGCAGCACTTCGGCCTGTCCCGGCGCGCGGAAGATGTCGCCGGTGCGGGGCGTTTTTCCGTTGATGAGGAAGTGATCCCGCGCGCGCCCCTGAAGGGTGCCGCCATCGGTGGCCCAGTCAAAGGCCACGCGCGGGGCGACGGGCACCCCCGCCTCGGCGTAGTGGATCGCGGGGGCGAGCAGGGCGTCCAACCCCAGTTTGCCGGTGCTTTCGGAAAGCTGGCAGAAAGCGTCGATGGCCGTGGGGATGGTCACGGCATCCGCCGAGCGGAGCGGCACCGACTGCTCACCTCGGTCCCGCAGTTTGGCGGCATCCAACGCCGCTGGCGCGCAGCCGGACCCGTTGAGCGCATGGACTTCTTCGCTCCCCGCTGGAGAGTAGAGCACGAAGCAATCGCCGCCGATCCCGGTCATCTGTGGCTCGCAAATGCCGAGCAACACCGCCCCGGCGATGGCCGCGTCCATCGCGTTGCCGCCCCGCGCAAGGATATCGACCGCCGCCCGCGCGGCCAGCGGATGCGATGTGGCGCAGATGCCGTTGGTGGCCAAGACCGGTGACCGGCCGGGAAGGTGAAAATCGCGCATGTGCTGCCCCTCGCTGAATTACGTCAGCGTGACCCTAGACGGAGATCTCGGTTCTGCCAATGCGGGGGAAAGTTCCTCGGCACCGCGTACTGGGTGGGGGCTATTAAACACGGCACCGAGGGAAGCCATATGCAGCTACAGCACCGTTTATGACCGGCAACCAAGGCGCAATTGTGATCCCAGCGGGGCCGTTTTGGGAAATATGCGGGACGCGCTGCCGCAGATGTTAACGCGGCGGTAACCCAACCGGGAGCCGCAGGGCGATCCGGTTCTCTTGGGCCAAGCGGCGATAGGTCAGGTCTTTCGCCAGATCGCGGATTAGGAACCAGCCAAAGCCGCCTTCGGGCAGGTCGCAAACGGGGCGGTCGATCTCTTGCGGCAGGCCCAAGGGCACTTGCAGGTCGGGCATCGGCAGCCCTTCGTCCGACACGGCAAGGTGCAGGCCGTCGGGCGCGTGATGGCAGGCGATATGGATGGGGCCGGGGTGGTGCGGGTCGGGGTAGGCGTGTTCGACGATATTGTTGAGCATTTCGGCGACCACCAAACGCACCACGCAGACCTCCTCGGCCCCGAGCGAAAGGCAGCTAAGCGCATCCAGCAAAAGCGTGAGCGCCTCCCGCGCGGCCTGCGGGCCGCTGTGAACGGTGATCTCGAACGGGCAGAGCGCGGACCGCGCGGCGGAGAGCCGCATCGCGCTATTCTCGATGCGCGGTAAGGGCGGCGTCAAGCGTGTGAAAGATGCCAAAGACCCTATCCATTCGAGTGAGGGTAAAGACCTTTTCCACCGCCGGAGTCAGCCCGGCCAGCACGAGCGCGCGCTGCGGCGCCAGATGTTTCATCGCCGCCACGATCGCGCCGAGCCCGCTGGAATCAATGAAATTGACCCGGTGCAGATCAAGGATCACCACCGGCGGCGCATGGGCCGCAGCGCGACGCAGCGCATCCTTGAACTCCAGCGCCGCGGCGGCGTCGATCCGGTCATGCAGCACGCTGACCACGCAAAAGCGGTCTTCTGTTTTGGCGGAAACTTCCATAGACATGCCCCAAGACTTTGAAGTTCGAGACGTGATTAACCGTAAAACCTTACCAACTGGTATGCGGTGCAACTCTAGGAGAACGTGATGCGCAATGTCGTGATAACCGGTGCAGCCAGAACCCCGATGGGCGGTTTTCAGGGGGCCTTTGAGGGGCTGACCGCCGCGGAATTGGGCGGCAGCGCGATCAAGGCGGCCTTGGGCAAGACGGATCCTGCCGAGGTGCAAGAGGTGCTGATGGGCTGCGTTCTGCCCGCAGGCCAGGGCCAAGCCCCCGCGCGTCAGGCCGGTTTCAAAGCCGGTCTGGGCGAAGAGGTGCCGGCCACGACGCTGAACAAGATGTGCGGCTCGGGCATGAAGGCGGCGATGATGGCCTTTGACCAGATCGCGCTTGGCCAGACCGATGTGATGGTCGCGGGCGGCATGGAGAGCATGACCAACGCGCCCTACGTCTTGCCCAAGATGCGCGGCGGCGCGCGGCTCGGCCACGGTCAGGTGATCGACCACATGTTCCTCGACGGGTTGGAAGACGCCTATGACAAGGGCCGCCTGATGGGCACCTTTGCCGAGGATTGCGCCGAACGCTTCCAGTTCACCCGCGAGACGCAGGACGACTATGCGCTGGCCTCTCTATCGCGCGCCATCGAGGCGCAGGAAAGCGGCGCCTTCGCGGATGAGATCGCCCCGGTCGAGGTCACCTCGCGCCGCGGCAGCACCACGGTCAGCGCCGACGAACAGCCCGCCAGCGCCCGGCCCGAGAAGATCCCCCAGCTAAAACCGGCCTTCCGCGAGGGCGGCACGGTGACGGCGGCGAATTCCTCGTCGATCTCAGACGGGGCGGCGGCGCTGGTGCTGGCGGATGAGGAGACTGCTAAGACCCGCGGCCAGATCATCCGCGCCCGCATCGTCGGCCACGCCAGCCACGCCCAAGCGCCGGGGCTGTTCACCACGGCACCCGTCCCCGCGGCACAGAAACTGCTGGAGCGGATCGGCTGGAAGAAAGAGGATGTCGATCTGTGGGAGGTCAACGAAGCCTTTGCCGTGGTGCCGCTGGCTTTCATGCATGAGATGGACCTCTCCCATGACATCGTGAACGTCAACGGCGGCGCCTGTGCGCTTGGCCATCCCATCGGCGCCTCGGGCGCGCGGATCATGGTGACCCTGCTGAACGCGCTGGAAAAACGTGGGCTGAAGCGCGGTGTCGCGGCGATCTGCATTGGCGGCGGCGAGGGCACGGCCATCGCGATCGAACGCCCCTGAGCTCTCGGGCCATTTAACCTATCGGAGGGGGGCGGCCTGCCTCCCTTTTTCCGTCTGCAATAAGAGTATCGCCATGACCGTCGACTACCAAACCCTTGCCAAGACCATCGCCGCCCTGACCGAGGGCGAAGACGATGCCGTGGCCCTGATGGCCACCATCGCCTGCGAGGTGCATCACGCGGATGACCGCTTTGACTGGACCGGCTTTTACCGGGTGACCGCGCCCGAACTGTTGAAGATCGGCCCCTATCAGGGCGGGCACGGCTGTCTGGTGATCCCCTTTTCGCGCGGGGTCTGCGGGGCCGCGGCGCGCACGGGCGAGGTGCAATTGGTCGAGGATGTCGACGCCTTTCCGGGCCATATCGCCTGCGCCTCTTCTACACGTTCGGAATTGGTGCTGCCGGTTTGGAACGGCGCGGGGGAGTTGCTGGGGGTTTTCGACATCGACAGCGACCAGCCAAATGCCTTCACCCAAGCCGATGCCGATGCGCTGAGCGCGATCCTCAAGGATAGTTTCGCCGCCGTCGCCTGACGGCATCGCCCCCGCTTGATCCGCGGGGCTGCATCTGCGAGGGGGAGCCATGGATAGCGAATACAACCCGCCGCAGGACCCGTTGGTCATTCTGCATGAAGATGCCGAAGTTCTGCTGGTCGACAAACCTTCGGGGCTGCTCAGCGTGCCGGGGAAGGGCGAACATCTGGCCGATTGCCTGATCACGCGGGTGCAGGCGGTCTTTCCCCAAGCGCTGCTGGTGCACCGGTTGGATCGTGACACTTCGGGCGTGATGATCTTTGCCCTGACGCCCCATGCGCAGCGTCACCTCGGGTTGCAGTTCGAAAAGCGCATGACCCGCAAGACCTATGTCGCGCGGGTCTGGGGGGTGCCGGCGGAGAAATCCGGCAGTGTCGATCTGCCGCTGATCGTCGATTGGCCCAACCGCCCCCGGCAGATGGTCTGCCATGAGACTGGCAAACCCGCGCAGACCGATTGGAAGATGGTCAAGAATGATGGGGAAACTGCCCGCCTTCGGCTTTTCCCCAAGACCGGGCGCAGCCATCAGCTGCGCGTGCATATGCTGGCGCTCGGGCATCCGATTTTGGGCGACCCTTTCTATGCCACGGGGCCCGCGCGGGATTTTCCGCGCTTGATGCTGCATAGCGAGGAATTGCGGTTCAATCATCCGCAGGGTGGCGCATCGACGAAGGTGCGGGCCAAGGCGCCTTTCTGAGCTGCGCTCCCTGCCCGGCCTTGCGCCGTGAGGTGGGGGCGGGATTGGTATTTGAGAAAGGATGAAGGGGAAGGGGCCGTGGCGCTGCGGTGAAGTTGGGCTTTGTGGCGATCGGGGGGTGAAACCGGCGGGGTTTGCGATTACCTCTGACCTATCTGTTCACAGATTGACCCGGAGGATATCATGGGCTTGCGTATCAACGACACTATTCCCGATCTTACAGTCGAAACCGATCAGGGCAGTTTTTCCCTGCATGAGTTCGTCGGGGACAATTGGGCGATCCTGTTCTCCCACCCCAAGGATTTCACCCCCGTTTGCACCACCGAGTTCGGCGCCGTGGCGCGGCTTTCCGAGGAATGGGAAAAGCGCGGCACCAAGGTGATCGGCGTCAGTGTCGACGGTGTTGAAGAGCATAAGAAGTGGAAGGGCGATATCGAGAAGGTTGCAGGCGCCGAGGCCGGTTTCCCGATCATCGCGGATGCGGGGCTGGAGGTGTCGAAAGCCTTTGATATGCTGCCTGCGGAGGCCTATCTGCCTGATGGCCGCACGCCCAATGACAGCGCCACGGTGCGGTCGGTTTTCATCATCGGGCCGGATAAGCAGTTGAAGCTGAGCATGACCTATCCGATGAACGTGGGCCGGAACTTTGCAGAGGTTCTGCGGGCTTTGGACGGGTTGCAGACGGCGGCGAAGAACGCAGTGGCCACGCCTGCGGATTGGCAGGTGGGTGAGGATGTGATCATCCCCGCGACGGTGTCGGATGAGGACGCCAAGGCGAAGTTCGGGGCTTTCGAGACGGTGTTGCCCTATTTGCGCAAAGCCAAATTGAAGGCCTAAGGGGCGCGGGGAGGTTTATGCCCCCGCGCCCAGCATTCTCATATCGAGATAGGGCTGATAGATGTCGACAAGACCGCTGAATAGCCGAGCGGTCTTGTCGGGGTCGATTTCATCTAGGCTCTGCATGCAGCCAAAGTCGTAACCTTCGGCCAGCAGTTGGCTAAGCATTTGATCGACATGGCGGCCGGGTTTGGCATAGGCCACGCGCGGCGGCTCATGGGGTGTTTCTGTTGTAAGATGATTGTGTAGAGAAACCGGCCAGTGCTGTTCGCGGATACGAAAACGCGGACGAATCTGTTTGGCAAACTCCTCGGGGTTCTCTTTGTAGTAGCGTGCCAGCGGTTCGGCCCGCATCGGGTGGGGCCAATGCTCCTGGTGAATGAACGTCCGCTCATGTCCCGCTGCGAGAGCGCCTTTTTCCTGAGCCGTGCGGAAAGAGGCGCGGCCCCAGTGGTTCGGACGCAGCTTGCGTAGAAGGTCGTGCTTTAACCAATCGATACCACCGGTGGAACGCATGTTGCGTAATCTTCCGCGGACTTTCGGTTGACCATCCTTGTCGAAGAAATAGGATGGAGGGAGGCTCGATTTCACGAACATATCATCGTTGAAATAGATGTGCCTGTCCGCCAAACCCGGGATGCGCCAGAGCGCGGCTTCGATTGTGAGGCTATTGAAGGTTGGAAGAGCGCCGCTGTGATCTCCGAGAATATCAAGGTGGTCAACGATGCGGATTTTGTCCCCAGCACAATGCCCTGCATTGGCGAATTTATCGATTAGCGGAGGCCTCTGGCCGTCGGTCACGATCCAGATGGTCCGAATGAAGGGCAAAAACTTGAGGATCGAGGCGACGCAGACGTAGATTTCGCCCTGGCTATCAAAGCGCGTTGCCGCTTGCGAAGTCTGATGCCGAACACCGTCTTCGGCCGCATAGTGAAGGCGTTTTTCGATATGGTTCGGATCGTTGCCGTCAACCCAGGCGATAACGGCATCAATAGGTAATAGATTTGTGTCAGTCATGCGCGCTAGATAGCTTCATTGGGCGGGTGCGCAAGTCGTTGAGGATGCTTCTATTCCTTCCGAGGCTATTTTCCGCGTTGGTCTAGATTCTTTGGGGTGCCGGCACTGCTAAAAGGCTCGACGGCGAGCGCCTCCTACCATAAAAAAGGCCCCCGCACAGCGTGCGGAGGCCTCTGTTCATTGGGATTGAGCAGGATTTAACCCTCTGCCGCTTCTTTCTTCTCGGCAGTAATCTCTTCGCCGGTCTCCTGATCGACGACTTTCATCGACAGGCGCACCTTGCCGCGATCGTCGAAGCCCAGAAGCTTGACTTTCACTTCCTGACCTTCCTTCAGAACGTCCGAAGGGTGGTTCAGGCGGCGGTTTTCGATTTGGGAGACGTGGACCAGACCGTCGCGCTTGCCGAAGAAGTTCACGAAGGCGCCGAAATCGACGATCTTCACGACGGTGCCGGTGTAGATGGCACCCTCTTCAGGCTCGGCCACGATCGAATAGATCATGTCATAGGCTTTCTTGATCGCTTCGCCGTTGGGGCTGGCGATCTTGATGGTGCCTTCGTCGTTGATGTCGACCTTGGCGCCGGAAACCTCGACGATCTCGCGGATGACCTTACCGCCCGAGCCGATCACTTCGCGGATCTTGTCGGTCGGGATTTGCATGGTCTCGATGCGCGGGGCGTGGACGGAGAAGTCCGCGGCGCCGGAGATCGCCTTGTTCATCTCGCCGAGGATGTGGATGCGGCCTTCTTTGGCTTGGGCCAGGGCTTTCTCCATGATCTCGGGCGTGATGCCTGCGACCTTGATGTCCATCTGCAGCGAGGTGATGCCGGCTTCGGTGCCCGCGACCTTGAAGTCCATGTCGCCGAGGTGGTCTTCGTCACCCAGGATGTCCGACAGGATCGCATAGGAGCCGTCATCTTCGAGGATCAGTCCCATGGCCACACCGGCCACGGCCGATTTCAGCGGCACGCCCGCGTCCATCATGGACAAGGAGCCACCGCAGACCGATGCCATCGACGAAGAGCCGTTGGATTCGGTGATCTCGGAGACCAGACGGATGGTGTAGGGGAAGTCGGTTGCCGCGGGCAGAACCGCTTGCAGGGCGCGCCATGCGAGCTTGCCGTGGCCGACTTCGCGGCGTCCGGGAGGGCCCACGCGACCCACTTCGCCGACCGAGTAGGGCGGGAAGTTATAGTGCAGCAGGAAGTTCGATTTGAAGTTACCGTGCAGCGCGTCGATGAACTGCTCATCGTCGCCGGTGCCGAGCGTGGTCACCACGAGGCCCTGCGTCTCACCACGGGTGAAGAGCGCCGAACCGTGGGTCCGCGGCAGGATGCCGGTTTCGGCCACGATGTCGCGGATCTCGTCGGTGCGACGGCCGTCGATACGCTTGCCGGTTTTCACCACGTCGCCGCGCAGGATGCTGGCCTCAAGGCCCTTCATCGCGGAGCTGAGGTTCTTGTCCTCAAGCTGCTCTTCGGTGAGCTTGCTCTTGATCGTCTCACGGGCAGCAGCAACGGCGGCGGTGCGCTCTTGCTTGTCCACGATAGCGAAAGCGGCGCGCATTTCGTCTTCGCCAGCGGCTTTCACGGCAGCCGACAGATCGGAATAGTCTTCGGGCTGGAAGTCGAAAGGCTCTTTCGCGGCTTCCTCGGCCAGATCGATGATCAGGTCGATGACCGGCTGGATCTGCTCATGGGCGAATTTCACGGCGCCCAGCATTTCCTCTTCCGACAGCTCATAGGCTTCGGATTCGACCATCATCACCGCGTCCTTGGTGCCGGCGACCACGAGGTCGAGGCGCTGGTCGGGGTTGGTGCGCAGGTCTTGCATGTCGTCGATAGTCGGGTTCAGCACATAGTCGCCACCCTCATAGCCCACACGGCAGCCCGCGATCGGACCCATGAAGGGCGCGCCCGAGAGTGTCAGTGCGGCGGAAGCGGCGATCATGGCGACCATGTCGGGGTCGTTGACCAGATCGTGGCTCAGCACAGTGCACATCACCAGAACTTCGTTTTTGAAGCCGGGGACGAAGAGCGGGCGGATCGGACGGTCGATCAGACGCGCGGTCAGTGTTTCCTTCTCGGTGGGGCGGGCCTCACGCTTGAAGAAGCCACCCGGTACTTTACCGGCGGCATAGTATTTCTCTTGGTAGTGCACGGTCAGGGGGAAGAAATCCTGCCCGGGCTTTTGCTGACGTGCATACGTCACGTTGGCCATGACGCTGGTTTCGCCCAGCGTGGCAATCACCGACCCGTCCGCCTGACGGGCAACCTTACCGGTTTCCAGTGTCAGCGTCTCTTCGCCCCACTGGATCGATTTTTTCGTTACATTAAACATCTACGTTTCCTTTTTGGCCCATTGGCCACTGCATAGGGGCCGTATTGCCCCTGACTCCGGTATCTTCTTTTTCAGGCGCTGGAGTCCGGGCGCCGGATTTCAGATTGCGCGGGCATACATGTTTTCATGGCAAATGGGAAGTGTTCTGTCGCCTCGGGGCCATAAGCGGCGGGTTCTTTCCGCCGCAGCGCGCCCCGGCCTGCGCGCAACAAAAAACCTCCCGGCGGGGGCCGGGAGGTTTTGGTCGTTCTGTCACCGGAACTTCCGGCGGCTTGCGCGCGATTAGCGGCGCAGGCCGAGGCGTTTGATCAGGTCCTGATAGCGGGACTCGTCTTTGGCCTTAACGTAATCCAGCAGCTTGCGGCGCGTCGCGACCATTTTCAAAAGACCACGGCGGCCGTGGTTGTCTTTCTTGTGGGTCTTGAAGTGCTCGGTCAGCGTGGTGATGCGCGAGGTCAGAATGGCAACCTGAACTTCGGGCGAACCGGTGTCGCCTTCTTTGGTGCCGAATTCTTTCATGACTTTTGCTTTTTCTTCAGCAGTGATCGACATCGGGGTCTCCTTTCGAAAAGAGTTAAAATGGATGGCGCAGGCCGGGATGTCGTCCAGCGCAGGCCCATGGAGATATCACCCACTGACGGAATCAGTAGGCGATGGGGGCGTATAGGAGGAATTTCCGCCTTTGGCAAAGGGTGATTTGCGGATGGGCTCCGGCCCGCCTTAGGCCGCGAGGCCGAGGTCGAAGGCCGCAGAGAGCGGGATCAGCGCGATATCGTCCAGCGTGACGCTGTCCCCCGCCACCCGCGCGACGATGATATCGTCCAACAGGACGAGGGTTTGGCCCGCATCCTCCGGGTCCGGCAGGATGGAGAGCGGCGGCTCCGCCCCGCCTGCGCTGCTGTCGTCCCAGACAAAGAGCAGCGAATCGTCCGCCGCGTGGTAGTCCGTGATCTGCGCGGCCCCGCCTTGGCCGATCCAGTCTCCCAAGGCGATCTGATCGGTGCCGTCGCCCGAGGTCACCACATCCCCGGCGCCCGCGATGATCAGGTCGTCGCCGCCGCCGCCGTTCAGGAAATCGGGGCTTTGTTGGTCATCGGCCCCGGTGAGCGTGTCGTCGCCCCAGCCGCCAAAGAGCGTATCCACGCCCGCGCCGCCGCGCAGCGCATCGTCGCCAAGGCCGCCTTGCAGGGCATCGTTTCCGGCTTCCCCCTCCAGCAGGTCGTCCCCCGCCGCGCCTTGCAGCGCATCATCGCCCGCCCCGCCATAGAGAAAGTCATCGTCATTGTGGCCAAAGAGGCTGTCGTTGCCCGCGCCGCCAAAAAGGTCGTCATCCCCGTCATTGCCATGCAGGATGTCGCCGCCCGCGCCACCTTGGAGCGTGTCATTGCCGCCGTGGCCGTGCAGGTCATCATTCCCGCCGCCGCCACGAAGCAGGTCCTCCCCGCCGTAGCCGCCAAGCTGGTCGTCGCCGGGGCCGCCCTGCACCGTCTCACCGTCATCGCTGCCTAACAGGATATCTCCGACCGTGGTGGTGCCGCTACCGCCCGGGATGTCCCCCTCCGGCAACGCGTCCTCCGGCGGTGTTTCGATTTCCACGAAAGTGACGGCGCCGACCGCCATCAGACCCATTACCCCAGCCAGCCACAACATCCGCAGTTCCACCCGTTGATTGCTTGATGCCCCACACATCGTCCCAGCTTCAAAAGGGCATGTCGTGGCTGTAAAATCAAAGGAATAGCGGGTAAATGGTTAACGAATGCCTGCCCGCGCCGGGGGCTCGGGCTGCCACAGAACCGGCTCTTGGGTGTAGGGCAGGTAAAGCGGATGGCGCGGATGCCCGGCTTTGGAGAGGCCGAGGTGGTAGAGCGGTTTCGCCCCATCAGCCAGCCGAGCCGCGACGGCCAGACCGCGGTCGAGATGGGCGCCATGCACGCCCCAAGCGGCGATGATGCGGTCGGCCCAATCGGCCCCCTCGACCAGCGTGGCATCGTTGTCAGGACCGATGGGATCAGCCGCAGCGCGCATGTCGCGCGGGTCGGTGGCGCGGAAGGCGAAGATATTGGTCACCCGGAAGCCGCCAAAGCCTAGCACCCGCGCCCGACGCTCGCAGCGCTCGACCGTCGGGTCGTTCTGCACCTCGGTCGCGGTGGAGGGGTTGAGCATCACGAACATCACCCGCGGCGCGCCTGTCTCCCAAACCCGCGTGAGGCTGTAGCGGTATTGCTCGCAGGGCGAGTAGACCGCGGTCGAAGGAGCGTCGCCTTTGGTGTGGCTGCGGGTGATCAGGGCCATTCAGCCCTCATTCGCGTCCGACGACAGGTTGAACACCCGGCTCGGGTGCAGCTCCCCCGCCTTGAAGCGACCCACGGCGACAGGCTGCCCGTCGAGCGAGGCCCAGCACTCCTCGCCATATTCCACGTCATGGGCGATGACCATGCCGGGGTTACCGTTGCGCAGGCGGGTGGCGCCTTCGGGGGTGGCTTTGACCTCGGGCAGGTCGGCCAGCCCTTCGGCCAGCGGCAACAGATAGGTGTCGAGTTCAGGTGTTCGTGCCAGTTCATCGACCTGCGCCAGCGTCAGGGCGTTGGCCGCTTCGAACGGGCCGGACCATGTGCGGCGCAATTCGCGGACGTGGCCGAGACAGCCAAGCTTCTGCCCCAGATCGCGCGCGATGGAGCGGACGTAGCCGCCCTTGCCGCAGACCATTTCAAGCGTGACGTGATCGGCATCGGGGCGGTCGACCAGCAGCAGGCTTTCCACCCATAGGGGGCGGGCGGCGATCTCCATCTCTTCGCCGTCGCGGGCGCGTTTATAGGCGCGTTGGCCGTCGATCTTCACGGCGGAGAACTGCGGCGGCACCTGCTGAATGTCACCGATGAAGCCGTTCAGCGCATCCTTGATCGCGGCGTCATCGGGGCGCAGGTCAGAGGTGCCGATGGCTTCGCCTTCGGCGTCGTCGGTATTGGTGGCGATGCCGAGCCGCACAGTGAACTCATAGGCTTTGAGCGCGTCGGTGATATAGGGCACGGTCTTGGTCGCTTCGCCCAAGGCGATGGCCAGAACGCCGGTCGCTTCGGGGTCGAGCGTGCCTGCGTGGCCCGCCTTCTTGGCCTCCAGCGCCCAACGGACCTTGTTGACCACGGCGGTCGAGGTGGGGCCAGCGGGCTTGTCCACCACCAGCCAACCGGAAATATCGCGACCCTTGCGTTTGCGTGCCATGTCTTGCCCCTTCGCTTTTGTGGTGCTGCCCTCTATCGGAGCCGCGCCGCCCTGCCCAGCCCCCAAGCGGGGAAAAGCTTACTTTGCGGGCGTCACGATGCCCACGATCGGCCCCAAGGTGGTGAAGCCCGCCCCGCTGCGGCGCAGGCTGGGTGCGCGCAGGCGCGAGATATTGCCGTCGAAATACAGCGCGTTAGGCAGGTCCAACTCATCCCGGTAGAGCCGGGCGAATTCGTGAAAGGTGACCACATCGTTGGAAATCGCGAAAATAGCGCGTTTGCCATCTGCCGTGGTGCCAACCCCGTTTCGGATATAGCGCGAAGTGCTGTCGGGCAGGAATCGCGGGTGCAGCGCCCCGTCGATCACCAACATCGGCCCCGATTGCGTGGCGAAACGGCAGTTCGGCTTGGCCTTGAGATAGCGCTTGGTCTCGATCACATCGGCGCGGCCCTCGCGCAGGCAAAAGACCCCATTGGGCAGCAGGCCGAAATTGCCGGGGCCAGCACTGTCGATCACGCCGCGCGTCTCGACCCCCTCTTCGATGTAATGCCCAACCGGAGAGCGGTCTTCGTGGTACATGCCCGCGTTCATGGCAAAACCAAGCCGCAGCCCCTGCGCTTTCAACGCCTCGTCAAGCGAGCCGAAGAACCCATAGGGCGCGCCGGCCTCGTTGTTGAGAAAGAGCCGCAGGTCATCCCGCTCCAGATCGACTTCGCAGATCGTGTAGGAACTGCCGTCAAAGGTAATGTTGCGGCATTCGGCAGCGTCCGCAGGCGTGCCTTTCAGCGCCAGAAGCGCGAATGCGATCAGGCCCGCGCGGATCACTGATCCGGCGCGCCATCGGCACTGTCACCGACGCCGTCTTCATCGGGGGCATCGGCATCGCGGCGCACCACCTCTTGGTTCAACATGCGGCGGGTGTCGTCCATCCGGTCAAAGGTCTGGTCCAACTGAAAGCGCAGATCGGGCGAGAACTTGAGCGTCAGTTTCTTGGCGACCTGACGGCGCAATTCGCTTTTGTTGCGCGCCAGCAGTTTGAGAACCTCATCCTGACCTTCCCCGCCCAAGGGCAGCACATAGGCCGTGGCGATCTTGAGATCGGGAGAGATGCGCACCTCGCCCACGGTGATCGACATCCGATTGAGATCGGTGTCATGCACATCCCCGCGTGCGAGGACATCTGACAAGGCGCGGCGGACGGTTTCGCCCACGCGGAGTTGTCGTTGCGACGGGCCGGGGCCCTCATGAAACTTGTTCTTTGCCATGCCCCCCCATCTAAGGCTTCGGTTGCACTTTGCCAAGCGCTCCGCGACGGGCTAAACCGGCCCTGCCAGTCACGGCCAGAACCGCAGGAGACCGAGTATGACACAGACCCCCGGCATTGCCGTCACCGGCGCCTCTGGCCGCATGGGCCAAATGTTGATCCGTGAGATCAACGCCAGCGACAAAATGCATCTGGTCGCGGCGCTGGAGCGTCCGGGCCACGACTGGATTGGCCGCGATCTGGGCGAGGCGATGGGCGGCACGGCCTCGGGCGTGACCGTGACGAACAATGCGGCAGAGGCTTTTGGCAAGGTGCAGGCCGTCATCGACTTCACCGCGCCGCAGGCCACCATCGCTTTCGCCGGTGAGGCCGCCAAGGCCGGGATCGTCCATGTCATCGGCACCACCGGCATGACCGAAGATGAAATCGCCCAGCTTGCCCCCGCCGCCGAACAGGGGGCCGTCATCGTCCGTGCGGGGAACATGAGCCTCGGCGTGAACCTGCTGACGCAGCTCACCCGGCAGGTCGCCGCCGCGCTGGACGTGGATTACGACATTGAGATCATCGAATCGCACCACAATCAGAAAGTCGATGCCCCCTCGGGCACCGCATTGATGCTGGGCGAAGCCGCCGCCGAGGGGCGCGGTGTCAAACTGGCGGATGTTTCGGACCGGGGCCGCGATGGGATCACCGGTGCACGGCAGAAGGGCGATATCGGTTTCACCGCGATCCGGGGCGGCGATATCGTGGGCGAACATGACGTGATGTTCGCCGCCGCCGGAGAGCGGATCATCCTGCGCCATGTCGCCTCGGACCGTGCGCTTTTCGCCCGCGGAGCGCTCAAGGCCGCGCTTTGGGGGCAGGGCAAAGCGCCGGGGGAATATGACATGTTGGACGTGCTTGGCCTGAAGGGCTGAGGCGCAAACAGATTATCTGAAACTTTACCTTCCTTGGCTACGTGAGTGCCTCAGGCAACTCACCCCAAGGGAGGTTTCGATGAAGATTACCTTTGCACTGGCCGTGACAGCGATGCTCGCGGCTGTTGGTCTGCCCGCTGCGGCGGAATATGCCCGTATTCAGAACAAGTCAGACTTCGTCGCGGCGGTGAATGGCAAAAGGCTGACCCGCCCGCTGGTCGATCTGCGGGTCACATCAGGCGGGGCCATTTCCGGCAAGGGCGCGGTCTGGGAGGTCACCGGCAAGTGGTCGTGGCAAGACGGCTATTTCTGCCGCACGCTGGTCTGGGGCGGCAAGGATCTGGGCTATAACTGCCAATTGGTCGCCCGCGATGGCCCGAAACTCCGCTTTACCTCGGACAGGGGCGCGGGGGAGTCGGCGGTGCTGACCCTACGCTGAGGCGCTTAGAAATCGACGGCGATGCCCTTCTTTTCCCAATCGCCATAGCGCACAGGCTCTGGCCCATCGCGCCCGCCAAGTTCGGTGGGCATGTCGAGCGCGGCTGCCGCCTCACGCCGGGCGGCAGCCTCGGCCAAGGCGCGCTGGGCGGCGGCGGGCAGATCGGGGCCGGGGGCTGGCGTCGGGTCTTGCGGCGTGTCGGGGATAGGTTTCGGCCCCGGTTTGGGCTGCGGGGGCAGGTCCGGCGCGGGGCTGGGCGTGGGATCAGGGACGGGTTTGCTGTCGGGAATGGGGCGTTGATCGGGCATCATGGTCCTCTTGAGCCAAGTTCTCCCTTGATATACGTCGCCCGCTGGCCCAGACAACCCGGCAACCCCTCAAGCCAGACCCAGATAGGACCAGATAGGATATGACCATGGCAGACACAGGCGTTCAGGCCCGCAGAAGCGCGGTATATCTGCTGGATCAGATTTTGGGCGATGAGCCGCGGCTGATGTCCGAGCTTCTTGCCGCGGGTGCGCTGGACAAGCTGCCCCCCGATGATCGGGCGCGGGCGCAGCGTTTGGCGCAGGACACGCTGCGCGGGTTGGAGCGGGCGGACCGGTTGCTGCAAAAGCACCTGCAAAAGGCACCGCCGCTGACCGTGCGCAATGTGCTGCGGGTCGGCACGGTTGAGCTTTGTCAGGGCGGGGCTGCGCATGGGGTGGTGAATGCGATGGTGAACCTCGTCTCGCAACACCGCACGCTGAGCCATCTCAAGGGGCTGACCAACGCCGTGCTGCGCAAGATCGCCGCTCAAGGGCCCGAGGCGTGGGATGCCCTGCGCGCGCCGCGTCTGCCGAAATGGCTGCGCGGACCGCTGGCCGAAGCTTGGGGCACCGATGCCATGGCCGCGATGGAACAGGCGCATTTCGCGGGCGCACCGCTTGATCTGACCGCCAAGGGCGACGCCGCCGCTTTGGCAGAAGCAGTGGGGGGCACACTGCTGCCGACAGGCTCGGTTCGGGTGACGGATGCCGGGCAGGTCTCAACCATGCCGGGCTTTGCTGAGGGCGAATGGTGGGTGCAAGATGCCGCCGCCGCGATCCCGGTGCGGGTGCTGGCGCCCAAGGAAGGCGAGACGGTGCTGGACCTCTGCGCCGCGCCGGGCGGCAAGACGATGCAACTGGCCGCCGCGGGGGCGGTCGTCACCGCTGTCGACCAGTCGCACCCCCGGATGCAGCGGGTGAAGGAAAACCTCGCCCGCGTTGGGCTGAAGGCCAAGACGCTGACCAAAGACGCGCGCGCCGTGCAGGGTACATTCGACGCCATTCTGCTGGACGCGCCATGCTCCGCCACCGGCACCATCCGCCGCCACCCGGACCTGCCCTATGCCAAGGACGGATCGGAATTCGGTGATCTGATCGAGTTGCAATCCGAGTTGATTGACCATGCTTGGAGCCTGCTCAAGCCCGGCGGGCGGTTGGTGTTCTGCACCTGTAGCCTGCTGCCGGACGAGGGCGAGGTGCAGGTCGACGAAGCCTTGGAGCGGCATGGCGACATGACCGTCGACACCGCCGCGCTGGAACTGCCGGGGGTCGAGGCCGATTGGCACACCGAAGAGGGCGGGCTGCGCCTGCGCCCCGATTTCTGGGCCGATCAAGGTGGGATGGACGGGTTCTACATTGCCTGCCTGCGCAAGGGCTAATCCTCATGCCCCGTCGGGCGGGAAGGGCACGGCGAGATAGGCTGCTTTCGGAATGTCGATCAGCCCGCGCAGCCCCAGCGTGGCGGCATCTTCGGGCGTAAGTCCGCCAATGGTCGCGCGCACCGCCGCGGCTGTTGCCACCGCATCGGCATCCGCTGCCGCAATATAGGGCAGGCCGGGGGTCGGGGCCGTGCGTTCTAGCACCCGCAGGTCACCCGCGAAAGCGTCATGGCTTTCGATCAGCCGCCAAGAGACTGCATCCAGCGCCGTGATATCCGCGCGCGCCTCGGCCACAGCCTTGGCCGAGGCGCGGTGACTGTGGCCTTGGCTACGCTCTGCAAACCAAAAGCCCCGCGCCCGGCAATGCGCGTAAGGGGCGGCATAGCCTGATTGCGAGAACGTCTGGTTGTAGGTGAAGCGCGCCGCCTGGAAATCGGAAATTGTTTCACGGGGATCATTGGCGCGGACCACGAAAACGCTGTTGTAATACCCCGGCGGGCAGCCTGCGACGCCAAAATCCGGCGTGCCGATCAGCGTGACACGGTCATGCAGCCACAGGCGGTAAGGCATCCCGCAGGTCTGGGAGAGGGTGAGGTCGGGCGCTGTCCAGACGGCGAATTCCTCGGCATCATTGCTCAGCCTTTCCGGTGCCGGGATGCCCTGCGCGCGCAGCCCGTCACGGATTAACGCCCAGAAGCGCCCTGTCGCCTCGGCCGTCTCGGGGCGCAGGTACATCATCAGGCTGGCGATCATCGGCGGCTCCGCTTGGGGTGTTCCTGTTTAGGCCGCGCCGCCGCGCGATGGCAAGCGTCGGTTCCCCGCCGATCCCCCGGCGCGCGGGGAAAATCCGGTGACTCATTGTGGGGCCGCGGTTATGCTGCCGCCAAACGCCAGCAGAGCGTCAGGGGCAGCTTGATATGATTAATCTTTCCAGCGTCATGGCCCGCAGGGCGCGGTTTCTGAACCGCTGGCACGCGTGGCGTGCGACCCGGGGCCGGGGGCGGGTCGTCGCGTTCACCTCCTCGCCCGAGCCGCGCACCATCGGCTCTTTCGCGCGGGGGCGGCAGTTGATGGCGGGCAATTACCTCTTTGCCGGCAGCCTGCTGACCGCACCGCAAACCGCCATGTGGGACCTCTCGCCGCCTGACCCCGCCTTTGCCGCGGAGCTGCACGGTTTTGCGTGGCTCGATGACCTTGCTGCCGTGGGCGATGCGCGGGCGCGGGGAGCAGCGCAGGCGTGGCTTTGGGGCTGGATCGACCGTTTCGGGCGCGGGCAGGGGCCGGGCTGGACCCCGGCGCTGACCGGGCGGCGGCTGATCCGTTGGATTAACCACGCGCTTTTCCTGCTCCGCGGGGCCGAGGCCGAGCAGAGCGACGCCTTCTACCGATCCCTCGAACGGCAGACCCGATTCCTGTCGAAACGATGGCGCGGGGCGGCTCCCGGCCTGCCGCGTTTTGAGGCGCTGGCCGGGCTGATCTATGCCAGCCTGTCGTTGGAGGGGCTGGCCGAACTGGCCGATCCGGCAGTCAAGGCGCTCGCCCGGGAATGCGCCAGCCAGATCGATGCCGAAGGCGGGCTGCCCACGCGCAATCCCGAGGAACTGCTGGCCGTCTTCACCCTGCTGACATGGGCCGCCGCCGCGCTGAGCGATGCGGGCCGCAGCGCGCCCAAAGAGCATCTGACCGCGATCGAGCGCATCGCGCCGACCCTGCGCAGCCTACGCCATGCGGATGGGGCGTTGGCGCGGTTTCACGGCGGCGGGCGCGGCATGGAGGGCTGGCTGGACCACGCGCTGGCGGCGGCCAAGGTCAGGACGCGGCAGCCCGATGGGCTGGCCATGGGCTTTGCAAGACTGTTCGCAGGCCGCACCAGCGTGATCGTCGATGCGGCAGTCCCTCCAAGCGGTGCGGCCTCGACCAACGCCCATGCCTCGACATTGGCGTTCGAGTTGACCTCGGGGCGGCGGCCCTTGGTGGTGAACTGCGGCTCCGGCGCGTCCTTCGGGTTGGAGTGGCGGCGGGCGGGGCGGGCCACGCCGTCGCATTCGGCCCTGTCCCTCGTCGGCCATTCCAGCGCGCGACTGGCGGAGCCTGACCCCCATAGCGGGGCGGAGGCGCTGATCGCGGGCCCGCGCCATGTGCCCGTCGAGATCGGAGAGGCGGCGGATGGGCTGCTTTTCGAAGGCGCGCATGACGCCTATCTGCGCAGCCACGGGCTGACCCATGCGCGGCGGCTGGAGTTGACCGCAGACGGGCGCGGCCTCTCGGGGGAGGATATGTTGCTGGCGATAGAGGGGGCGGAGAAGCGGCGCTTTGACAAAGTGCTGAACGCCGCCCAGTCAAAGGGGGTCGCCTTCGACATCCGGTTTCACCTGCATCCGGATGTGGATGCCACGCTGGACCTTGGCGGGGCTGCGATCTCAATGGCGCTGAAAAGCGGGGAGATTTGGGTGTTTCGCCATGATGGCACGCATAATCTGTCTTTGGAACCGGGGGTTTACCTTGAGACAACCCGGTTGAAACCACGCGCCGCGCAGCAGATCGTGCTCTCGGGCTATGCCATGAACTATGCCACGCGGGTGCGCTGGTCGTTGTCAAAAGCGCAGGAAACTGCGATTGGCGTGCGAGATTTGTCGATCGACGATCCCTATGCTGATGAAGACTGACCAAGGAACCAGCCCCATGCCCGACCTCTATCCCATCAAACGCGCCCTGCTTTCCGTATCCGACAAGACCGGTCTTTTGGACCTTGGCAAGGCTTTGGCGGCGCGGGGCGTCGAATTGCTCAGCACCGGCGGCACCGCGAAAGCGCTGCGCGACGCGGGGCTTGAGGTGTTGGATGTGGCCGATGTGACCGGCTTTCCCGAAATGATGGACGGTCGCGTGAAAACGCTGCACCCGGTCGTGCATGGCGGTCTGCTGGCCCTGCGCGACAATTACGAACACGTCGGCGCAATGAACGAACATAACATCGGCGCGATCGATCTGGTGGTGGTGAACCTTTACCCCTTTGAGGAAACCGTCGCCAAGGGCGCGGCATACGCCGAGGTGATCGAGAACATCGATATCGGCGGCCCGGCAATGATCCGCTCGGCGGCCAAGAACCACGGTTTCGTCAACGTGGTGGTGGATGTCGAGGACTACGCCGAGGTCATCGCGGAGCTGGAGGCCAACGACGGCCAGACCACTTATGCCCTGCGCCAGCGTCTCGCGCAGACCGCCTATGCCCGCACCGCGGCCTATGACACCGCCGTCAGCACATGGATGGCCGCGCAGGTCGAGGCCACGCCGCGCCGCCGGACCTTTGGCGGGACCTTGGCCCAGACCCTGCGCTATGGCGAGAACCCGCACCAGCAGGCGGCCTTCTACACCGATGGCTCGAACGCCCCCGGTCTGGCCAACGCGGTGCAGCATCAGGGCAAGGAACTGTCCTACAACAACATCAACGACACCGACGCGGCCTTTGCGCTGGTCAGCGAGTTCGACCCCAAGGACGGCCCCGCCTGCGCCATCATCAAACACGCCAACCCCTGTGGCGTGGCCCGTGGCGAGACGTTGTTGGAGGCCTACACCCGCGCCTTCGATTGTGACCGCACCTCGGCCTTCGGCGGCATCATCGCGTTGAACCAGCCGCTGGACGGGCCGACGGCCGAGGCCATCGCCGCGATCTTCACCGAGGTCGTCATCGCCCCCGGCGCGGACGAGGATGCCAAGCGCATCTTCGCCGCCAAGAAGAACCTGCGCCTGCTGACCACCGAAGGCCTCGCCGATCCGACCGCCGCCGAACTGGCGGTGCGTCAGGTCTCGGGCGGCTTCCTTGTGCAGGACAAGGACGTGGGCCGCATCACGCGCGATGATCTGAAAGTCGTGACCAAGCGCAAGCCCTCGGATCAGGAACTCGACGACATGCTCTTTGCTTGGACCGTGGCGAAACACGTCAAGTCCAACGCCATCATCTACGTCAAGGACGGCGCCACCGTGGGCGTGGGCGCGGGCCAGATGAGCCGCGTGGACAGCACCCGCATCGCCGCGCGCAAGGCCCAAGACATGGCCGAGGTGATGGACATCGACGCACCGCTGACGCAGGGCTCGGTCGTGGCCTCTGATGCCTTCTTCCCCTTCGCGGATGGTCTCATCACCGCCGCCGAGGCCGGTGCCACGGCGCTGATCCAGCCCGGCGGCTCCATGCGTGACGACGAGGTGATCGCGGCGGCGGATGAGGCGGGGCTTGCCATGGTCTTCACCGGCATGCGCCACTTCCGGCACTAAACGAAGGGGAGCCCCATGCGGACATTCGGCATCGCGGCCTTCGTGGCCTTTCTGATCGACCAGATCAGCAAATATGTGGTCATTCACATGATGGAACTGGCGCGTGTCCGCTCCATCGACGTGCTGCCGCCGGTGCTGAATTTCCGCTACGGGGAGAACCGGGGTATCAACTTTGGCCTCGGCGGCGACATGAGCCAATGGGTGCTGATCGTGGTGGCGCTGGTGATCTGCGCGGGCGTCACCCTATGGCTCTGGCGCAGCCCGCATGGGCGTTGGGCGCAGCTCAGCGGTGGCCTGCTGGTCGGCGGGGCGCTGGCGAATGTGGCGGACCGGCTGATCTACGGCTATGTGCTCGATTTCCTGAACAACTCCTGCTGCGGCATCAATAACCCCTTCGTCTACAACTTGGCGGATGTCTTTATCTTTGCCGGGGCCTTGGGGCTGATCCTCTTTACCGGAGAGCCGAAAAGCGCGCCCAAGCGCCGGGGCAAAAAAGGTCAGTGACATTGCCCGCTTGCCTGCGATATTGAACAAGCAGACCCCGAAAGGAGACACCATGCGCCGCATTGCCCTCATCAGCTTGATCCCGCTGGCCCTCGCCGCCTGCAGCAATCAGGGCCTTCGCGATTTGCAGCCGACTTCTGAAGGGCCGGATGAATTTCTGATCCAACCGGTCAAGCCGCTGGAGCGTCCCGACAACTTGAACACCCTGCCCACGCCGGCGCCGGGGCAGGCGAACCTGACCGACCGCTCGGCGGTGGCCGAAGGGGTGGCGGCATTCGGCGGGCGTTTGGATGCCTCTGCTGGCATTCCGGCGGGGGATGCGGCGCTGGTCCAACATGCGGGCCGGATGGGCGTGCAGCCCGGCATCCGCGCGAGCTTGGCCGAGGCCGACGCGAAATTCCGCAAGCGCAAGGGCCGGTTTACTCAGTTCCGCATCGTGCCCGTTGACCGCTACGGCCAAGCTTACAAGCGCATGATCCTCGACGCCCATAGCGAGGCGGAGCGCTGGCGCAGGGCAGGCGGGCGCACGCCGTCCTACCCGCCGCAGGACACACGTTTTCGCTAGGCTTCTTGAAAGTAGCGCCAGACCGCGTAGGTAATGCGAGAGGCGATATATTTCGAGGTAAGCAATGATCCGACTGCCGATGATGGCGGCCCTGGTGGCGACGCTTTTCACAGCCCCCGCCGCGCAGGCGGGGCAGACCGAGAACGAAGCGGTCACCCATTTCACCCTTGATAACGGCATGGAGGTCGTGGTCGTCGAAGACCACCGCGCCCCGGTCGTGCAGCAAATGGTTTGGTACCGTGCAGGTTCAGCGGATGAGCCCAAAGGTGCCTCCGGCGTGGCGCATTTCCTTGAGCACTTGCTGTTCAAGGCCACCGATAAGCTGGAAGCGGGCGAATTTTCCGCCACGGTGGCGGCCAACGGCGGGCGCGACAACGCATTCACCAGCTACGATTACACCGCCTATTACCAGCGCGTCGCGGCAGACCGCCTTGGCCTGATGATGGAGATGGAGGCCGACCGGATGAAGAACATCCGTTTGACCCCCGAAAACATCGAAACCGAACGCGATGTGATCCTCGAAGAACGCAACCAGCGGACCGAGAATAACCCCGCCGCGCTGTTCAGCGAACAACTCAACGCCGCGCAATATCTCAATCACCGCTACGGCGTGCCTATCATCGGCTGGAAACATGAGATGGAGGAGTTGGACCTCGAAGATGCGCTGTCGTTCTATGAACTCTACTACTCGCCCAATAACGCGATCCTCGTAGTTTCGGGGGATGTGACGCCGGAAGAAGTGCGCGAACTGGCGGAGGCCACCTATGGCCAAATCCCCGCCAACCCCGCCTTGCCGGAACGTCTGCGCACCGAAGAGCCGCCCCAGATCGCGGAGCGCCGGTTGACCTACAAAGACGCCCGCGTGGCCCAGCCCTATGTCCGCCGCTCCTATCTTGCCCAAGAACGTGACAGCGGCGAACAGGAGGAAGCGGCGGCGCTCTTGCTGCTCAGCGAATTGCTGGGCGGCGGCACCACGTCCTACCTTGCCGAGAAACTGCAATTCGACGCGCAGATCGCCAATTACACCGGCGCTTTCTACAAGGCCGACACGCTGGACGACACGACCTTTGACCTTGTCGTGCTGCCCGTGCCCGGCGTCAGCCTGCAACAGGCCGAAGAGGCGCTGGACGAGGCGCTCGCGCAGTTTATGGAGGCCGGTGTCGACCCGGAACACCTCGAACGTCTCAAGGCGCAGTTGCGCGCCGACCAAATCTACGCCCGCGACGACGCGGACCGCGTGGCGCACCGCTATGGTTCGGCCCTCGCCATCGGCCTCACGGTCGAAGACGTGCAGGCATGGCCCGATGTGCTTCAGGCCGTCACCGCCGAAGACATCATGCAGGCCGCCCGCGACCTGTTCGACAAACGCGCATCGGTCACCGGCTGGCTGATGAAGGAGGACGCGCAATGAGACTGATCTACGCCCTGATCCTGACGGTAATTGCCGCACTCCCCGCCCGTGCCGAGGTCGATATTCAAGAGGTGACCAGCCCCGGCGGCATCACCGCTTGGTTGGTTGAGGAACATTCGATCCCCTTCGTGGCGTTGGAAATCCGTTTCCGTGGCGGCGCGTCTCTCGATGCCCCCGGCAAACGCGGCGCGATCAACTTGATGACCGGCCTCTTGGAAGAAGGGGCGGGCGAGATGGACGCCCGCGGCTTTAGCCGCGCGACCGAAGCGCTGGCCACGAACCTCAGCTTTGATGTCTCTGACGATGCGCTTTCCGTCTCCGCACGTTTCCTGACCGAGAACCGCGCGCCCTCGATCGACCTTCTGCGCGCGGCCCTTCAGGAGCCGCGTTTCGACGAAGACGCCATTGAGCGGGTGCGCGGCCAAGTGATTTCGAACATCCAGTCGAACCAGAAAGACCCCAACAAAATCGCCCAACAGACCTTTGACCGGATCGCCTTTGGGGATCACCCCTATGGCAGTTCGCTCAATGGTACGCTGGAAAGCGTCGCGGGCCTGACCCGTGACGATCTGCTCGCCGCGCATCGCGCGGTGCTGGCGCGGGACCGCATCATCGTTGGCGCGGTGGGCGACATCACACCCGAGGAATTGGGCCAGATGCTCGACAAGCTGTTGGGGGGGCTGCCCGCCGAAGGCGCGCCGATGCCGCCCCGGGCCGAGGTCGATATCCCCAGTGGCACCACCGTGGTCGATTTCGCGACGCCGCAGTCCGTCGCGCTCTTTGGTCAGCCCGGCCTCGCGCAGGACGATCCCGATTGGTTCACCGCGACGGTGCTGAACCACGTCCTTGGCGGCGGCGGTTTCGAATCCCGGCTGATGACCGAGGTACGCGAGAAACGTGGCCTGACCTACGGCGTCTATTCCTACCTCGCCCCGCGTGATCTGGCCGAGACCTATCTCGGCTCCGTCAGCTCGTCCAATGACCGCATCGCCGAAGCGATCGAGGTGATCCGCGCCGAATGGGCCAAGGCCGCCGCCGAAGGCATCACGCAAGAGGAATTGGAGGCCGCCAAAACCTATATCACCGGCGCCTATCCGCTGCGCTTCGATGGGAACACGCCCATTGCCAACATCCTCGTCGGCATGCAGATGCTGGGCCTGCCAACCGACTATATCGCCACCCGCAACGACAGGGTCGAAGCGGTCACGCTCGCAGACGTCAAACGCGTCGCTGCCGAGCTGTTGGAGCCCGAAAACCTGCATTTCGTTGTCGTCGGCCAGCCCGAAGGGCTAGAGGCCGCAGACACAGCGCAAGAATGATAAAAGCGCCGCTCCCGTCAGGGGGCGGCGCTTCTGCATAGGCCGGGCGGTGGGCGTTATTCGCCGTAGGGCACCCAGATATTCTTGACCTCGGTCGCGGCCTGCAGGAAGTCGCGCCCCGCGCCCTCGGCCCCGAACCAATCCCGCGCCATGCCATGGTTGACCCAGCTGCGTTTGATGTTGCTCGCGGCCCCTTTCTCGACAATGCCGGAAAGCGCCGCGGCGCCGAAGGACCAGACCGCATCCACATCCATATGACGCGCCATCGCCTCGGCCAAATCCGCCTGCGGGCCGGTCAGGATATTCACCACGCCCGCGGGCACGTCCGATGTCTCAAGCACCTGAACGAAGTCCGTCGCCGCCAGCGGGAAGGGTTCGGAGGCCGAAAGGATCACCCGGTTGCCCATAGCGATGGCGGGGGCCATGCAGGAAATCAGCCCCAGCAAAGGCGCCTCGGCAGGGCAAAGCGCGCCGATCACACCCACGGGTTCCTTCATCGCCAGCGCCACGCCGCGGATCGGCACGCCGTGCACCTGACCGTCGTATTTATCGGCCCAAGCGGCATAGGTGAAAAGCCGGTCAATGGCCGCATCGACCTCCCTACGGCCCGTCTTCGCCCCCTGCATCGCATCCAGACGTGCTGCGAATTCATCCCCGCGTGCGGAAAGGTTCTCGGCAATGTAGTACAGGATTTGCGCCCGCAGATGGCCGGTGGTTTTCGACCAGCCCTTCGCCGCATGCGCCGCCTCGACCGCATTGCGCAGGTCCTTGCGGTTGGCGAGGCTCACATGCCCCAACAGCCCGCCCGACTTGCCCCAAACCGGCGCGGAATAGCCGCCATCGGGCCGCGCCTGTTTGCCACCGATATAGAGCTTTGCGGTCCGGTCGATCCCATCCTCCGGCGCACCCTCACCGGCGAAGGCTTCGATCTCCTTCAAAGGCTTCCGCGCCGTCTTGGGCTTGGTATAGCCCGCCAGACCTTCCCAACCGCCCTCGCGGCCAAAGCCGCTTTCACGCTTGCCGCCGAACCCGGCTGCGGCATCCATCATATTGGTGCCATTGACCCAAACGATCCCGGTCTCCAGCTTCGGTGCGATGTCGAGGGCGAGGTTCACATTCTCGGTCCAGACCGTCGCTGCCAGACCGTAGCGCGTGTTATTGGCCAGCTGCACCGCCTCGCCGGGCGTGCGGAAGGTGGTCGAGACCAGCACAGGCCCGAAAATCTCTTCCTGCATCAGCCGATCCGCCGGGTTCAGCCCGGTAATCAGGGTGGGCGGATAGAAACAGCCGTTCTCCGGCATCGCCCCCGGTGCCACGAAACGCTCACCGGCGGTATTGGCCTCAACCATCTCGCTCACGCGCTTGTATTGAACCGGGTCGACCAGCGCGCCCACATCGATGCTTTTGTCCAAGGGGTCGCCAACGCGCAGCTTCTCCATCCGCGCACGCAGCTTGGCATAGAACCGATCCGCGACCGGCTCATGCACCAGCAAGCGCGACCCGGCACAGCAGACCTGCCCCTGATTGAACCAGATCGCATCGACCAGCCCTTCGACGGCGCTGTCCAGATCGGCATCGTCGAAAACGATGTAAGGCGATTTGCCACCCAACTCCAAGGTCAGCGCCTTGCCGGACCCCGCCGTCACCTCGCGAATGCGGCGGCCTACGGCGGTGGAGCCGGTAAAGGCGATCTTGTCGATATCGTCATGGCCGACGATCATCTCGCCCACGGCGCCATCGCCCGTCACGATGTTGACCACACCCTTGGGCAGCCCGGCCTGGCGGCAGATATCGGCAAACAAAAGCGCGGTCAGCGAAGTATATTCCGCAGGTTTCAACACCACGGTATTTCCCATCGCCAGTGCGGGCGCGATCTTCCACGCCAGCATCAGCAGGGGGAAGTTCCAGGGGATGATCTGCCCGCAAACCCCAAGCGCCTGCGCATCGGGCAGTTCGCTCTCCATCAACTGCGCCATGCCCGCGTGATAATAGAAATGCCGCTGCGCCAAGGGCACGTCGATATCACGCGCCTCACGAATGGGCTTGCCGTTGTCCAAGACCTCCAAGACCGCAAACAAACGCGCGTGTTTCTGCAACAGCCGCGCCAGCGCATAGATATGCCGCGCCCGGCCATGGCCGCCAAGCTTCTCCCACTTGGGCTGCGCCTTGCGCGCCGCCTTCACGGCGGCATCCACATCGCCCTGCGACGCCTGCGTTAGACTGGCCAACACCTCACCCGTCGCCGGGTTCGTGCTGTCAAACCCCGCCCCCGGCGCGGTGAAGGCGCCCTCAATGAAATGGCCAAACCGCCCACCCTGATCGACGATCCAAGCCAGCGCATCTGCCGCCGATTCCGGGGCCGGCCCGTATTCCATGCTCTCAAAAATCTCGGACACGCTCATGCCTTCATCCTTTTCCAAATACCTTCCCGCAGCCTGCAACAGGCTCAGGCGGTCGCGTGGCGGTAAGCCGCCGAATAATTGCCGGTCACATGATGCTCCAACTGCCGCTCGATATCGCCCAAGAGCGAGGACGCCCCAAAGCGGAACAGGTCAGGCTGCAACCAACGGTCGCCCAACTCTTCCTTCATCAGCGCCAGATAGGTGATCGCATCCTTGGCCTTCGAGATGCCGCCCGCGGGCTTGTAGCCCACGCGCACGCCGGTGCGCGCGTAATACTCGCGGATCGCGCGGATCATGACGAGGCTCACGGGCAGGGTGGCGTTAACACTTTCCTTGCCGGTCGAGGTCTTGATGAAATCGGCCCCGGCCATCATGCAAACCAGCGACGCGCGCGCCACATTGCGCAGCGATCCCAATTCGCCGGTGGCGAGGATCGCCTTCACATGGGCCTCGCCGCAGGCCTCGCGGAAGGCGCGCATTTCATCGTAAAGCGCCTGCCAGTCGCCCGAGAGCACGTGACGGCGCGAGATCACGATGTCGATCTCACTCGCCCCGGCCTCGACGCTCATCTCGATCTCGCGAATGCGGAGTTCCAAGGGCGACAGCCCTGCCGGGAACCCGGTTGAGACGGCGGCGATGGGAATGTTCGTGCCCTCCAGCGCGCGCCGCGCGGCGGGGATCATCTCGTGATAGACGCAGACCGCGCCGGTGGTGATCGGCGCCATGCCAAGCGCCTCGAGTAGATCGGGCGCAATCGGTTGGCGCGCCTTGGCGCAAAGCCGCTCGACCCGGCGCGCGGTGTCGTCGCCCGAAAGGGTCGTCAGGTCGATACAGGTCACCGCGCGCAGCAGCCACGCGGCTTGGTGGTCCTTTTTCAGCGAACGCCGCGCGGGCAGGGCTGCGGCGCGGCGTTCGATCGCCGAGGTATTCGCCTGCACCGAGCGCAGCCAATCCATATCAAGCGGCATCGGTTCGACGCGGGGTTCGGTGACCTGGGGCAGATGGCCCGGCGCGTCGGTCTCTGTCTCACGGTGCTGCGGGGTCGTCTGGGTGGCCATCGGGGTCTCTCCGGTTTGGTCAGGCGCGCAAAATGGCATGGGGCAGGGGCCAAAGCAAGCGACGCTAACCCCGCGTCACCGGTCGAACGCCTGAAAAACAGGCGAAATATGGAAATTGTTAATGAGAACCATTCTCAACTGTTGACTTAATTGAGAATCGTTCTCACTAATACCCCCATGACACATGCATCTGATCCGTTTCGCCCGTCCCGCCGCAGCGCTTTGATCGGCGGCCTGAGCGCATTTGCCCTGCTCGGGGCCGCGCCCGCTGCATTTGCCACGCCAAAGCTCAACGTCGTTGCGACCACCGGCATGATCGCTGACGCCGCCCGGCGCATTGGTGGCGATCTGGTCGAGGTCCGCTCGCTCATGGGGTCGGGCGTTGATCCGCACAGCTACCGCCAGACGCGCAGCGACATCGTGGCGCTGACCCGGGCCGATCTCGTGCTCTGGCACGGCCTTTACCTTGAGGCGCAGATGGAGCGGTTCTTTGAGGATCTGGGCCGCAAACGCGCCGTAATCGCCGTTGCCGAAGCCCTGCCCAAGGAGGGGCTGCTGAGCCACCCGGATTACGAGGGCCGCTATGACCCGCATGTCTGGATGGACCCCAACACATGGACCGCCGTGGTGGATGAGGTGACCCGCGCGCTGAGCGAAGCACATCCGGCAGGGGCCGAGACCTTTGCCGTGAATGCCAAGACCTACCGCGCGGAACTGGATCAACTCGCCGCCTATGCCGCCGAGACCGTGGCGCAGGTGCCCGAAGGCCAGCGTGTCTTGGTCACGGCGCATGATGCCTTTAGCTACTTCGGGCGCGCCTTTGGGTTCGAAGTGATCGGCATTCAAGGCATCTCGACCAACAGCGAGGCGGGGCTCAATCGCATCTCTTCGCTGGTCGATGAGCTTGTCGAACGCGAGATCAGCGCGGTTTTCGTCGAAACCTCGGTGTCCGACCGTAACATGCGCGCACTGGTTGAAGGCGCGGCAGCGCGTGGTCATGAGGTCGTGATCGGCGGGTCGCTCTATAGTGACGCCATGGGGGAACCGGGCAGCTATGAGGGCACTTATATCGGTATGATCGATCACAACGTCACCACCATCGCCCGCGCGCTCGGCGCGCCGGTGGATGCGAGCGGGATGACCGGCAAGCTGGCACAGGGAAGCTGATCCATGACACTCGAACTCGCCAGCACGCGTGAGACCGCGCCGACCGCCCGCGCCGACAGCCCGCTTGCCGTGCGCGGCATGACCGTCTCCTATGGGCAGAAACCTGCGGTGTTTTCTGTTGATATGACGGTGCAGCCGGGCAAGATGACCGCGATCATCGGGCCGAACGGGGCGGGGAAATCGACGCTGCTCAAGGCCGCTTTGGGCATCCTTACCCCGCTGGCGGGCACGGCCACCGTCTATGGTAAACCCGTGGCCGAGCAGCGCCACCGCATCGCCTATGTGCCGCAGCGTGCGAGTGTAGATTGGGACTTCCCAACCCGCGTGATCGACGTGGTGCTGATGGGGCTTTACCCGCAACTGGGCCTTCTGGGTCGCATCCGCCCCGTGCACCGCGCCCGCGCCTCCGATTGTCTGGCCCGCGTCGGGATGGAGGATTTCGCCATCCGCCAGATCGGCCAACTCTCGGGCGGCCAGCAGCAGCGGGTGTTCCTTGCGCGGGCCTTGGCGCAGGATGCAGACCTTTACCTGCTCGACGAACCCTTTGCCGGGGTCGATGCGGCGACGGAAAAGGCGATCATCGCGGTGCTGAAATCCCTGCGGGATGCGGGCAAGACGGTCGTTGCCGTGCATCATGATCTGTCCACGGTGCCTGAGTATTTCGACAATGTCTTCCTGATCAACACCCACCGTGTGGCCGAAGGCAGTGTCGCTGAGGTTTTCAAGTCCAACCACCTGCAAGACGCCTATGGCGGGCGTTTGGCGGGCGCGCAGATGGATGCTTTGCAACTGTCATGATCTGGGACGCGCTGACACTGCAATTGGGCTACAACGCCACGCTGGTGACGCTGGGGGCCACGCTTTTGGGCATGGCGGCAGGCGTCGGCGGCACCTTCTTGTTTCTGCGCAAACGGGCGTTGGTGAGCGATGCAATTTCGCATGCGACACTGCCGGGTGTGGCGCTGGCCTTCATGGTGATGGTCGCTTTGGGCGGCGATGGGCGCAACCTGATCGGCCTGCTGCTGGGGGCCGCGCTGTCGGCGGGCGTGGGGCTGCTCTTGGTCTCATGGCTCAGCAACCGCACGCGACTGGCCGAGGATGCGGCCATCGGTTCGGTCCTTTCGGTTTTCTTTGGCCTTGGCATCGTGCTGCTCACAGTGATCCAAACCATGAGCGCAGGGCGTCAGGCGGGGCTGGAGGATTTCCTTTTGGGTTCCACCGCCGGGATGCTGCGCAGCGATGCGTTGATCATCGCCGTGGCGGCGGCGCTGACGCTGGCGCTGGTGTTGCTCTTGCGCCGCCCGCTGACGCTGGCCTCTTTCGATCCCGAATATGGCACCGCCATCGGGCAGAACGTGCCGCGCACGGATCTGGCGATGATGGGGCTGGTGCTGGCCGTGACGGTGGTTGGGCTCAAGATCGTGGGGCTGATCCTGATCGTGGCGCTGCTGATCATCCCGCCCGTCACCGCGCGTTTCTGGAGTGAACGAACCGACCATGTGGTGCTGATCTCGGGCGCGCTCGGCGGCATTGCGGCCTATATCGGCGCGGCGCTGTCGGCGGCCCAGCCGAACCTGCCGACGGGGCCGATCATCGTTCTGGTGGGCTTTGCGCTCTTTGCGCTGTCGCTGCTGTTGGCACCGGGGCGCGGGGCGCTGTCGGCGCTACTGCGGCATCGGCGCTATCAGCGTCGGGTCCATCTGCGGCAAGGGCTCTTGGCCTTGGCCCATGGGCAGCCGATCTATGAACAACTCACCCTGCGCCTGCTGCGGGCCGAAGGCTACGCCCTGCCCGATGGGGTCGCCACCAAGGCGGGCCGGGGCCGTGCGGCCAAGGCGCTGCGCGATGAAACCCGCTGGCAATTGATCCGCCGCGATCCGGCTTACGAGGCGGCGGCACAGCAATATGACGGTCTGACCCCCATCGAGACGGTGCTGACCGCCGACCAAATCCGCGAAATCGACAGCCGCATCGACATGCGCGGCGGGGTGATGGCATGAACGGTTCCGAATTTGTCCCCCTGTCCTTGGTGCCGATGCTGACGGGCATCTTCGTGGCGGTGGCCTGCGCCTTGCCGGGGAACTTCCTTGTCCTGCGCCGCCAAGCGTTGATCGGCGATGCGATTAGCCATGTGGTGCTGCCGGGGATCGTCGTGGCGTTCCTGCTGACCGGTGTGGTCAGCACCTGGCCGATGCTGCTGGGTGCGGCGGGGGCGGCGCTGGTCGCCGTGCTGGCCATCGAAGGCGTGCGGCGTTTGGGCAAGATCGAATCCGGCGCGGCCATGGGCGTGGTCTTTACCGCGATGTTCGCGGGGGGCGTGCTGCTGCTGGAACAATCCGACACCAGCAATGTGCATCTCGATGTGGAACATGCGCTTTATGGCAATCTCGAAAGCCTGATCTGGCTGGATGCGACCGGCTGGGGGGCGCTGCTCGACCCCGAGGCGCTGGCGACCATCCCGGTAGAGCTGCCGCGCATGGCGGTCACGTTTCTTTTCGTTGCGCTTTTCACGGCGGTGTTCTGGCGTCCGCTCAAGGTCAGCACCTTCGACGAAGGCTTTGCCCGCACCATCGGGATGAAGACCGGCCCATTGGGCCTCGGGCTGGTGATCGTCGCCGCCATTGCCGCCGTGGCCGCCTTTGACGCGGTGGGCAGCATCATCGTGATCGCCATGTTCATCTGCCCGCCCGCCGCCGCGCGGATGATGACCAATCGGCTGGAGCATCAGATCGCATGGTCAGTGGGTTTTGCCACCGTGGCCGCGATTTTGGGCTATGTCTTGGCAGGTTACGGGCCGCTTTGGATCGGGCTGCGGGATTCGGTCTCGGCGGCGGGGATGATCGCGACCGTCTCAGGGCTGATCCTTGGCGCCGCGGCAGTGATGGGGCCGCATCGGCATAGAGGTGCCGCCGCGCCCACTGCTTAACCGAATCGCAACGATTCGTTTTATCGGCGACTGATTCGCTTTTGCTTTGACCTGTGATTCGTCCTGCGTCTATACAGGTGACAAGCTCCGCCGGAGACGACTTGTACCCGGGTCGCCCGCCGCGCTGATAAGACCGGAATAACAAAAGCACCAGTGCGCCGAGTAGCCGACCCAGCAGCGGATCGCCCCACCTTTGGCGGCGGTCCGCTGACTTTGTCCAGAACCTCTGATACCCGGCCCTGATAGACGCATTCACATCTGGCAGAATCAAAAGCCGCTATGCTAGGTCTTGCGGTATGCCCAGCCCGACCCCCAATATAAGCGAAGTTCGCCCCGTCATCCGTCAATTGGACGATTCCGCGATCAACCGCATCGCCGCAGGCGAGGTGGTCGAACGGCCCGCCTCGGCGGTCAAGGAATTGGTCGAGAACGCCATCGACGCGGGCGCGCGACGGATCACCGTGGAATATGCCGATGGCGGCAAGACGATGATCCGCGTGACGGATGATGGCTGCGGCATCGCGCCCGAAGATTTGCCGCTGGCCCTGTCGCGTCATGCGACCTCTAAAATCGACGGCTCCGACCTGCTGGATATTCACACTTTCGGTTTTCGCGGCGAGGCGCTGCCGTCGCTCGGAGCCGTCGGGCGACTGACCATCACCAGCCGTGCGTCTGGGTTTGACGGGGCCGAGATTACCGTCGACGGGGGCCGCATGGGTGAGGTGCGCCCCGCCGCACTTAACAGCGGCACCATCGTCACCCTGCGCGATCTGTTCTTTGCCACGCCTGCGCGGCTCAAGTTCCTGCGCACCGACCGGGCCGAGGCGCAGGCGATCGGCGATGTCATCAAACGGCTGGCCATGGCCGAGCCCTTCGTGCGTTTCGTGCTGCGCGATGTCTCGGGTGACGGTAAGGGCCGCGATGTGTTCCGCGCCGAGGCCGAGCAGGGCGATCTTTTCGATGCGCTGCATGGCCGTCTGGCGCAGGTGCTGGGCCGGGAGTTTGCCGAGAATGCCCTGCCTATTGATGCGATGCGCGAGGGGCTGCATCTGACCGGTTTCGCTGCCCTGCCGACCTACTCGCGCGGCTCTGCCGTGGCGCAATATCTCTTCGTGAATGGCCGTCCGGTGCGGGATAAGCTGCTGACGGGCGCGCTTCGGGGCGCCTATTTCGATTTCCTCAGCCGCGACCGTCACCCGGCAGCGGCGCTTTTCGTGGAATGCCCGCCGACGTTGGTCGATGTGAACGTGCATCCCGCGAAATCCGAAGTGCGCTTTCGCGATCCGGGGTTGGCGCGCGGGCTGATCGTCTCGGCCCTCCGCCACGCGCTGGCCGAAGCGGGCCATCGCGCCTCGACCACCGTGGCGCAGGCGACCTTGGGCGCGATGCAGCCTGAGCCGCAGGGCGCGCGGGTCTACCAGATGGACCGCGCGGGCATGGACCGGCCCAGCCCGGCCGCGCGGCAAGCTGCCTATCAGGCGCAGGCCCCCGGTTTTGCCGAGACCGCAGGCGTTTGGGGCCGGGTGGAGGGCACGCCGCTGCCCGAGACCCCCGCGCCGAACCACGCCGCCGCCCCCGAAGCGGAAGAGGCCGCGCCCGCCCCTGACTACCCGCTTGGCACCGCGCGAGGGCAGGTGCACGAGAATTACATCATCGCCCAGACCGCCAATGGCATGGTCATCGTCGATCAGCACGCCGCGCATGAGCGGCTGGTCTATGAGAAACTCAAGCGGCAGATGAACGAGAACGGCGTCGCGGCCCAAGCGCTGCTGATCCCCGAAATCGTCGAACTGTCCGCCAATGACTGCGCGCGCCTGCTGGAACTGGCGGAGGAACTGGCGAAACTCGGCCTTGGCATCGAAGCCTTCGGCGGCAGCGCCATCGCGGTGCGCGAGACGCCTGCGATCCTCGGCACCGTGAACGCCCGTGCGCTGATCCTCGACGTGCTCGATGAATTGGCCGAGGGCGAGAGCAGCAACATTGTTCAGGCCAAGATCGAAGCGATCCTGAGCCGGGTGGCTTGTCATGGCTCGATCCGCTCGGGCCGCTGGATGCGCGCCGAAGAGATGAACGCGCTTTTGCGCGAGATGGAGGCGACGCCGCATTCGGGCCAGTGCAACCACGGGCGGCCCACCTATGTCGAACTCAAACTCGCCGACATCGAACGGCTGTTCGGGCGCACTTGATGGAGCTTGGCGGCACGACCCTGACCCTCTCAGACCCTGTAACGCTCTTGGCCCTTGCGGGCGCGGGGCTGCTGTTGCTCATCGTCATCCTGCTGATCATGGCGGTCCGCGCCGCGGGCCGTTCGGCCCGCGTGGCCGCCCCCTTGGCGCAGCAAATGCGGGTGCTTGGCGGCCATGTGCAGCAATTGGGGCAGGGGCAGGAGCAGTTGCGCGGGGGGCTGCAAATGGTGTCGGACACGCAAAGCAATACCCAAGCGCAGATGATGCAGACGATGGAAGCGCGGCTGGCCTATGTGCAGCAGCAGATGCAGGACCGTCTGGCCGATAACGCTGCCCGCTCGGCGCGGTCGCTGGCCGAGATGCAGCAGCGCATGACCGAGACGCTGCACGGCTCGTCCAAACGCACCACCTCCAGCCTTGCGCAGTTGCAGGAACGGCTCGCCTCCATCGACAAGGCGCAGGACAATATCACCAAACTGTCGGGCGACGTGCTGTCGCTGCAAGACATCCTGAGCAACAAGCAGACGCGCGGGTCTTTCGGTGAAATCCAGTTGCGGGATATCGTGTCGAAAGCCCTGCCAAGCGACAGCTATTCGCTGCAAGCCACGCTCAGCAACGGCAAGCGGCCCGATTGCCTGATCCATCTGCCCAACCCGCCCGGCCCGATCGTGATCGACAGTAAATTCCCGCTGGAGGCCTATGAGGCCCTGCGCCGCGCCAAGACCGAAGCCGAGACCCGCGCTGCCGCCCAACAGATGAAGACCGCCGTGCGGGTGCACCTCAACGCCATCGCCGACAAATACATTCTGGAGGGGGAGACGGCGGAAGGCGCCTTGATGTTCCTGCCCTCCGAGGCGGTCTATGCCGAGTTGCACGCGAATTTTTCCGAACTCGTGCGCGAAGGCTTTGAGAAACGCGTCTGGATCGTCAGCCCGACCACCTGCATGGCCACGCTCAACACCATGCGCGCCATCCTGAAGGACGCGCGGATGCGCGAACAGGCAGGCGCGATCCGCAAGGAGTTGGGCAATCTGAACAAGGATGTCGAGCGTCTGGCGGTGCGTGTCGGCAACCTTGATCGGCATTTCAGCCAAGCGCGGCGCGATGTCGAAGAGATCAAAGTCAGCAGCGAAAAAGCCGCCAAACGCGCGGGCCGCTTGCATAATTTCGACTTCGAAGAACTGGCAGAAGACAAAACCGAGGCTATTGTTCCCCTAAGGACACCCGAAGGGAACGGCTGAATGAACGACGTGGACATTACCGGGATGACGCTGGAAGCGATGCAGGCGCGGGCCGCCGCGTTGCGGAGCGATATCGTGCAAACACCGGTGGTGACCCTCTCTTCTCCCATGGTCGATGATGTGCTGGGCGGCGCACAGGTTGCGCTCAAGCTGGAGTGTTTTCAGCATACCGGCACCTTCAAGGCCCGCGGCGCGCTGTCGGTGGCGCGACAGTTTGACGATGACACCCGCGGGCACGGGATCACCGCGGCCAGCGCGGGCAACCACGCCATCGCCGCAGGCTGGGCCGCGGCCAAGCTTGGCATCAGCGCCAAGGTGGTGATGCAGGACAATGCCAACCCTTTTCGCGTCGCTCTCGCCCGTGCCACCGGGGCTGAGGTCATCCTGAAACCCGCCGGGCAAGAGACCTTTGCCGAGGCCGAGCGACTGGTGCGCGAAGAGGGGCGGTTCTTTATCCATCCTTTCGAGGGGCTGCACACCTCCCTCGGCACCGCCGGGGTGGGGCTGGAACTGATGACGCAGGTGGCGGATCTGGACGCGGTCGTCGTCTCTGTCGGCGGTGGCGGGTTGATCAGCGGTGTCGCCGCCGCGGTGAAGGCGATCAACCCCGCTTGTCGGGTCTATGGCGTGGAGCCCGAGGGCGCCGACAGCATGTCGCAAAGCCTCGCCTCCGGCGCGCCGGTGACGATCCCTGAGGTCACCACAATCGCCGACAGCCTTGGGCCGCCGATGGCGCTGCCTTTCGGCCATGCGCTCTGCGCGGTCTATGTCGATGACGTGGTGACGGTCAGCGACGATGCGATCTGCGCCGGGATGGCGGTGTTGCAACAGGCGGCGAAACTGGCGGTGGAACCTGCCGCCGGGGCCGCGATGGCGGGGGCGCTCGGCCCTCTGCGTGGGCAATTGGCCGGGCGGCGCGTCGGCGTGATCGTCTGCGGGGCCAATATCGATACCGACAGCTATTTGGGCCAGCTCAGCCGCGGGCAAGCGGCGCTCGACAGCCTGCTGTCCTAGTGCCCTCCAAGGGCTTTGCACGCGGTCGCTGTGCTGCGTGCATTTTTCCAAGAAAATCTATCGGGCGCTGCAACTTTAACTCCCCTTTACCCGTGGGTGCCCCATATCCAAAGTTCCGGACCAAAGCAGGACGCCTATGCCTTTCGAAGCTCTGAACGACAGTACCCTCCCTCAACAGCCGCTTGGGCGGCGTGTCGCCGTGATTGGCGGCGGGATTTCCGGCATGGGGGCGGCGCATATGCTGGCATCTGCGGATCGCGTCACCCTCTATGAGGCGGGGGCCAAGATCGGCGGCCATGCGCGGACGGTGATTGCCGGAAAGAATGGCGATCAGCCGGTCGATACCGGGTTCATCGTGTTCAACTATGCCAACTACCCGCATCTCGCGGCGCTCTTTGCTGAGCTGGACGTGCCGGTCGTGCCCTCGAACATGAGCTTTGGCGCGTCGATTGACGGTGGGCGGCTGGAATATGCGCTGACCAATTTCAACGCGGTGTTCGCTCAGAAACGCAATATGTTCAGCCCGCCTTTCCTGCGGATGCTGAGGGACATTCTGCATTTCAACAAGAACGCGCTGGCCGTGTCGCGCGACCCGTTGATGACCATCGCGGAGTTTCTCGACCAGCTTGGCACCGGGCCATATTTCCGCGACTTCTACCTGTCGCCCCTGTCGGGCGCGATCTGGTCTACGCCGACCGAAAGGATCATGGATTTCCCCGCCCATGCCATGGTCAATTTTTTCGAGAACCACGCGCTGCTGAACTATTCCGGCCAGCACCAGTGGTACACGGTCAAAGGCGGCTCGCGCCAATATGTTGACCGGTTGGAGAGTGCTCTGCGCGCCAACGGTGTCGAGTTGCGCACCGAGTGCCCCGTGCAGGCGGTGCGCCGCACGGCGCAGGGGGCCGAGGTCCGCGCCTATGGCGGGGAGTGGGAGACCTTCGACGAGGTGATCTTTGCCACCCATTCCGACGACACGCTGGCGATGCTGTCCGATCCGACCGAGGCCGAGCAGCGCGCCCTCGGCGCCATCCGCTACCAGCCCAATGACATCGTGCTGCATGCCGATGCCAATATCATGCCCAAGCGGCGCTCCACTTGGGCGTCGTGGGTCTATACCGAGGATCGTGAGCAGAAGTCCGACCGGATCGACCTGACCTATTGGATGAACTCGCTGCAACCGATCCCGCAGGACGATCCGCATTTTGTCACGCTCAACACCAAACGTAGCATCCGCGAAGAGCTGATCTATGACCAAGTGACCCTGCGCCATCCGGTCTATGACCTTGCCGCCTTGGGCGCGCAGGACGAGGTGCGCGCCTTTAACGGCAGCCAGAATACATGGTTCTGCGGCGCTTGGATGCGGCATGGCTTTCACGAAGACGGGCTGGCTAGCGCGGTGGATGTGGTCGAACGGATGCAGGCCGCGCGGGCGGCACCCTTGGCGGCGGAGTGACGGCGGGCGTCGATCATATCCGGGGCCAGACCTTTCATGGCCGCAAAGGCGCGGTGGAGAACCGTTTCCGTTATTCGGTCGACTATGTGATCTGCGATGCCGAAGTTACGGCGCTAAGGACGCCTGCGCTTTTCGCCCGCAATGGTGCAAATGTGACCAGCCTGCACGACAGCGACCACGGCGGCGTGCCGGGGCAGGGACGCGGCGCCCCTTGGGTGCGCGAGGTTTTGGCGGCGCATGACATCACCGGGGTCGCGCGGATCGAACTGTTGGCACAGCCGCGGGTGCTGGGCCATGTCTTTAACCCGGTCAGCTTTTGGCTCTGCCGCCGGGCCGATGAGGCGCTGATCGCCGTGATTGCCGAGGTTACGAATACCTATGGCGACCGGCATTCCTATCTTTGCCATCACCCCGACCTGCGCCCCATCGCGCCCGAGGATCGCTTGCGGGCCGCGAAACTCATGCATGTCTCGCCCTTTCAGGACATCTCGGGCGGCTATGTCTTCCGCTTTGACATCAACGCCGAGCGGATCGGCATCTGGATCGATTTCTCGGATGGGGAGAACGGGTTGATCGCCACCTTGACAGGGCCGCGTGCGCCGCTGACGAATGGCCGCATCCTCTGGTCGCTGTTGCGCCGCCCCTTTGGGGCGCGGCGGGTGCTGGCGCTGATCCACTGGCAGGCGCTGAAGCTCTGGCTCAAGGGGGCCGGGTTCCGCAACCGCCCCGAGGCACCGCAGGTCGAGGTTTCCCGCGATGCGGCCCATGGCGCGGGCGGGCGATGAGGGCGCGCGCGGCCCGGCTGCCCGCCTATGCGCTTTTCGCCGCATCGCTCGCCGCGGCGGGGCTGCCAATCTACATTCACGCGCCGAAGTTCTATGTCGATGAATACGGGGTTTCGCTGACGGCGCTTGGCTCTGTGCTTTTTGGATTGCGGCTGTTGGACGTGGTGCAAGACCCGGCGCTCGGATGGCTGGCCCAAGCGCTGCGCCACAAACGCGGGCTGGCGGTGACGGTGGCGGGGGCAGTGATGGCGCTGGCGATGCTGGGGCTTTTCGCGATGCCCGCGCCAATGGCGCCCGTGCTGTGGTTCGCCCTGATGCTGACGCTGGTCTTCTCGGCCTTCAGCTTTCTGACTATCTGTTTTTATGCCCAAGGGGTGGCCAAGGCCGACAGCCTGCCGGGGGCCGGGCATCTGACCCTTGCCCGCTGGCGCGAGACCGGGGCGCTTTTGGGCGTCTGTCTCGCCTCTGTCGCGCCCCTGCTGCTGGGCTTGGCGCTGGATCGTCCTTTTGCCGGATTTGCGGTGGGGTTCGTGGTTCTGGCGCTTTGGGCCGTGGTCGCGATGCGCAAGGAGTGGCGGGCGACGGGGCTGCCAGGCGCGAGCGGTTTCGGCACCGTGTTGCGCGACGGGCAGGCGCGGCGGCTGTTGCTGATCGCTTTGGTCAATGCCGCCCCGGTGGCCGTGACCTCGACCCTGTTTCTCTTTTACGTCGAACTGGCGCTTGAGGCACCGGGATGGGAGGGGCCGCTCTTGCTGCTGTTTTTCATCGCGGCGGCGGCGGCAGCACCGCTTTGGGGGATGCTGGCCGAACGCCACGGCCCGCGCCGGGTGCTCTTGGCGGCGATGGCCTTGGGCATCGCCGCTTTCGGCGGGGCGCTCTTTCTGGGTCCGGGGGATGTGGTGCTGTTCGCCTTGGTCTGTCTGGCCTCCGGCGCGGTTTTGGGGGCTGACCTGACCCTATTGCCTGCCATGTTCGCCAGCCGCATGGCGCAGATTTCCCCCTCGGCGGCCGAAGGCTTCGGCCTTTGGTCTTTCGTGTCCAAACTGACCTTGGCTTTCGCGGCGGCGGCCCTACTTCCCGCCCTAGAAGGTGCAGGGTTGCAGACCGCAACGGGGACCAGTTCCGACACATCTATCTCCCTGTTGATCTGGTTCTATGCCGGTGTACCTTGCGCCCTGAAATTGCTGGCGATCGCTCTTCTCGCCGGTGCAAAAGACGTGGAGACATCGTGACAGAGCCGCTGATCTTTATCGCTGTCGGGCTGGGCCTTGGTCTATTGCTCACCTTCCTGCGCCGCCGGTTGGGGGAGTTTCACGGGCAATCGCCCAGCGACTATGTGGATTCCTTCCCCGTCTTCGACCTGCGTTTGCATCTGCGCGATGAGATGATCTGCGAGGGCGTGATTTTCGGCCCCCTTGGCCGGGTCACCAGCAGTTTCACGGCCAAGTTCGACGTGTCTTGGGAGGGCGATGTCGCCACCGTGGCCGAGAGTTTTCGCTATAACGATGGCTCGCGTCAGCAGCGCGAATGGACCGTGACACTGGGCGAGAATGGCCGTTTCACCAGCACCGCGCCGGATGTGATCGGGGTGGGGCAGGGCGTTCAGGCTGGTCCGACATTGCAGTTGCGCTATCGTATCCAACTGCCCGAGGAACTGGGCAGCCATGTGCTGAAAACCGTCGATTGGATGTATCTCACCCCCGATGGCACCATCGTCAATCGCAGCCAGTTTCGGAAGTTCGGGATCAAAGTAGCAGAATTGGTCGCCACCCTGCGACCGGCGGAGGAAAGATGAAAGACTGGCAAGGCAAGACCTATTGGCTGGTGGGCGCGAGCGACGGACTTGGCGCGGCGCTGGCGCATCAGCTAAGCCGCACCGGGGCCGAGGTGATCCTCTCGGCCCGGTCCGAAGACAAGCTGACCGAACTCGCGCAGGCGCTGCCGGGGCGGGCGCGGGTGCGGGTCTTGGATGTGACCGATGACGAAGACGTGGCGCAGGCGGCGAAGGATGTGGGGCCGATCGACGGGTTGGTCTATCTGGCGGGGGCCTATTGGCCCTTTGGCGCGCAGGAGTGGGACGCGAAACATGGGGTGACCATGGCCGATGTGAACTTCACCGGCTTGATGCGCGTCTTGGGGCAGGTGGTGCCGCAGATGGTCGCCCGCGATCACGGGCATATCGTCATCACTTCCAGCCTGACCGCCTATCGCGGGCTGCCCGGCTCCATCGGCTATACGGCCTCCAAGGCGGCGACGCTGTCGCTGGCGGAATGCATGCATGCCGATCTGCGCAAGACGGGCGTGCAGGTGCAGGCGATCAACCCGGGCTTTATCAAGACCCAGTTGACCGACAAGAACGATTTCAAAATGCCCTTTTTGATGGAGCCCGATGACGCCGCGCGCCGTGTCTTCGAGCATATGAACAGGGACAGTTTCAAACTGGACTTCCCTTACGGCTTCTCACTGCTGTTCCGTTTGGGGCGCTTCCTGCCGGATTGGCTGTACTACCGGTTCTTTTCCTGAAGGTCAGACCTCGGCGACATGCTGATCGAACAGATCTCGCGCACGTTGCCAGACGGCATGATCCGTCTTTGGCAGCGCCTGCAGGGTCGGCAGCAACTGGCCCGCGAAATCTTCTGAGCTTTCGCGCGGCAGCATGGACGGCAGGTTGTCGATGGCCATGACATCCAGCGGCGGCGCGTCATGTACGCGCAGCGCTGGCTCCGCCCAAGTGGTCGCGCGGTCATAGACCTGCACCGGGTTGAAAGCGCTGTCGGGGTCGCAGGCGATGTCGCCGATCACCCGCAGGGCGCGCTCGGCCTGCGGGGCATCGGGGCGGACGAAGGCGGGGGTGTCTGGCCCTGCGAGGATGCAGTTGAAGAAATAGGCGTGGTCGAGGATTTCGGGGAAGGGTCCGCCGTGGGCTGTCTCTGCCATGTCCCAACCGGTGACGGGGATGCCAAGTGCCGCGCAAAGATCGCTGGCCCCGCGTCCCACCCGGCCCAAGGCCCCGATGACCAGCGCGCGGTCGCCGCTTGCGTCGACTTGGGCAAGCTCTTCGGTCAATGCGGCTTTCAGCGCTTCGGCGTCAGCGTAGGGCGCAACGGGCCCGCAAGTCTCCCCGCGCAGCTGCGCGATGCGGCATTTGACAGAAACGGCAGCCCCCGCGAACCCCGCCCAATAGCCAAAGGCGGCAACGCGGCGGCCAGTGTCATCGGTCAGGTACTCCAAATCCAGCAGCGTGCCGCCGCCCGCCTTGAACCGCTGCAACAGTTTGCGGCCCGAGGATTGGCCCTTGTAGGCATGGCCGAACATGATGTGGACATGAGGCAGGGGCGTGCCGTCTTCGGGCAGTTCCTTTAGGCCAAAGATCACCGCATCGCGCGGGGCGTCGGGCCAGCTATGGGCCGCAACGATCTCACAGCCCGCCTGCGCATAGGCGGCGGTGGGGATCACGCGGCTGTCGCTGTCTTCGACGCTCACCTTCATGCCGGACGCGATCAGCGCGGCGGCCCCATCGGGCGTCAGCCCGGTGCGGGTCTCATTGTCGCGCTGCTCGGCGCGGAGCCATAGATGGGTCATGCCAACATTCCTTTCGCGCGCATGGCCTTGACGCTGGCACGGTCTTCCATACGGGCGGCGAAGGCATCAAGCCGTGGGTAGGCCGCGCGGTCGACCCCGTCACCGGCCAGCCACCCCGAGACGACAAAGAGATAGGGATCGGCCAGCGACAGGGCATCGCCCGCGACGAAGTCACCCCTAAAGGCGTGGTTCTCGATATAGGCGGCGCTATCGGCCATGGTCTGTGGCACCTTGGCTTTCATATCGTCAAAGCTGGATTGCTGATCGGCCCAGCGGTGGCCGCGCATTTTATGCGCGTGGGCCACATGCATGGTCGAGGCGAGGTAGTACATCACCCCGCGCATATGCGCCGCGCGTTCAGGGTCGGCAGGGACCAGCCCCGCCTCGGGCGCGCGGGCGGCGACATAGTCCAAAAGCGCGCCGGTCTCGGTCAGGGCGCTGCCCGCTTCGGTCACGAGGGTCGGCACCCGGCCCTTGGGGTTCAGCGCCAGATAGGGTGCTGCGGTCTGTTCGGCGCTGGCGAAATCGACCTTCACCGGCTCATAGGCCAGCCCCGCTTCTTCGAGGGCGATGGCAACGGCGACCGAGATCGTGCCGGGGGCGTAGTGAAGTTTCAGCATGGGTCAGCCTTTCGCGGGCGAGGGGTTACATATGCGTTTGTGCAAGGCGGCGGTCGGGCCGGTCAAGATGCGGCACGGCGTTGAACAGCACCGGCGACCAATGCCCGCCGATGGGAAAGAGCCGGTGCATCGAGGTATGCATGATCGCCAGCGCCAGCCGCGCCATCGCCGGAATCCCCACGCCCATCGCCTGCGCCATCGCCAGAGAGATCAGCCCGCCCGAGGTCACCACCAGCGCCGGGCCTTCGCCCTCGGCGATCTCGGCGAGGACGGATTGCACCCGCGTCTCGAAACTCTCATAGGTTTCTGGCGTATCGGCAAGTTTGCCCGCTTTCCAATAGTCAAAGACCTGCGGCAGGTGGTGCACGAACTCGCCCTCGCGGGGGAAGGGCACCTTGTGCTGCTGCTCCATCAGATTGGCGAGGGTGAAATACTCCAACTCGTTCAACCGCGCATCGCGGATCGGCTCCAGCCCGGTGTTCATCCCCTCGGCAGTCTCGATATGGCGGGTCAACGTGCCGGTATAGAGCCTTGTGTGGTAGGTCTCGCTCTGGCGCAGATGGTCGCCCAGCCACGCGGCTTGCTCATGGCCAAGCGGGCTGAGTTGATCATAGCTCAGCTCGTCCTTGGCGGTGGAATTGGCTTGGCCGTGGCGGATCAGGGTAATGTGGGACATCAAATGGCTTTCACTGTTCGCCCAAGTGATAGGGCAGCTTGTCGGGCCATACAATGCAATGCGCCGCAATGCACTGGCGCGGCGTTTATCCGTGACGGGGTGTCGGGATTGGCCCCTGACAAGCGCCGGATTTCGCCTATAGTTTGGGCAATAGCCAAGGGGAGAGGGCAGCCATGGCCGAGAGGATCACATTCACGCTTGATGGGCAGACCGTCGAGGCCGAGGCCGGGATGACCATCTGGGAAGTGGCCAATGGGCGCGGTCTGAAGATCCCGCATCTGTGCCACAAACCCGCCCCCGGCTACCGCCCCGATGGCAATTGCCGCGCCTGCATGGTTGAGATCGAGGGCGAGCGCGTGCTGGCGGCGTCGTGCATCCGCGAGCCTGCCGAGGGGATGGTCGTCACCACCAACAACGCCCGGGCCGAGAAAGCGCGCAAGATGGTGATGGAGTTGCTGCTGGCCGACCAGCCTGCGCAGGACGTGGCGCATGACAAGTCGAGCCACATGCGCGAGATGGCGGCGCTGAATGGCGTAGAGGAAAGCCGTTTTCCCAAGCTGGAGCGCGACCGCGTGCCGCTTTTGGACGACAGCCATGTCGCGATGCGGGTCAATCTCGACGCCTGCATCCAGTGCAACCTCTGCGTCCGTGCCTGCCGCGAGGTGCAGGTCAATGACGTGATCGGCATGGCGGGACGCGGCCATGACGCCTATCCGGTCTTCGATATCGACGATCCCATGGGCGCCTCGACCTGCGTGGCCTGCGGCGAATGCGTGCAGGCCTGCCCCACCGGCGCGCTGATGCCCGCCAGCGTGGTCGACGAGGCGCAGGTCGGTGACTCTGCCGACTTTGACAAGGAAGTCGCCAGCGTCTGCCCCTTCTGCGGCGTCGGCTGCCAGATCTCGCTGAAGGTGAAGGACAACAAGGTCAAATATGTCGAGGGGATCAACGGCCCAGCGAACGAGGGACGGCTCTGCGTCAAGGGGCGCTTTGGCTTTGACTACATCCACCACGAGCACCGCCTGACCACGCCGCTGATCCGCCGCGACGACGCGCCCGCCAAGGGGCTGAACGTCGATCCGGGCAACTGGGACGAGGTGTTCCGCGAGGCGACCTGGGACGAGGCGCTGGACTTTGCCGCCAAGGGTCTGGAAGGGCGCGGGCGCGAGGTGGCGGGCTTCGGCAGTGCCAAATGCACCAATGAGGAAGCCTATCTGTTCCAGAAGATGATCCGGCAGGGGTTTGGTCACAACAACGTCGACCACTGCACGCGGCTGTGCCATGCCTCCTCGGTCGCGGCGCTGATGGAGAATGTCGGGAGCGGCGCGGTCACCGCGACCTTCAACGAGATTGAGAACGCCGATGTGGCTATCGTGATCGGTGCCAACCCGGTGGAGAACCACCCCGTCGCCGCGACCTATTTCAAGCAGTTCACCAAGCGCGGCGGCAAGCTCATTGTCATGGACCCGCGCGGGCAGGGCCTGCGCCGGTTTGCGTCGCATATGCTGCAATTCCGCCCCGGTACCGACGTGGCGATGCTGAACGCGATCATGCATGTGATCGTGGAGGAAGGTCTTTACGACGAACAATACATCAAAGCCTATACCGAGAACTGGGAGGCCGAGAAGGCGCATCTGAAGGATTTCCCGCCCGAAGCCATGGCCGCCGTCTGCGGCATCGAGGCCGAGGTGCTGCGCGACGTGGCGCGGACCTTCGCGGGGGCCAAAGCGGGGATGATTTTCTGGGGCATGGGGGTCAGCCAGCATATCCACGGCACCGACAATTCGCGCTGCCTGATCAGCCTCGCGCTGATGACAGGCCATGTCGGCCGCCCCGGCACCGGGCTGCACCCCCTGCGCGGGCAGAACAATGTGCAAGGGGCCTCGGACGCGGGCCTCATCCCGATGTTCCTGCCCGATTACCAACCCGTGGACGACGACGGCGTGCGCTCGGCCTTCACCGAGGTTTGGGGCTCGGATGATTTCAGCGCCGAGAAGGGGCTGACGGTGACCGAGATCATGGACGCGGTGCACGAGGGCGAGATCAAGGCGATGTATGTGCTGGGCGAGAACCCGGCGATGTCGGACCCGGATGTCGATCACGCGCGGGCGGCGCTCGCGAAGCTCGACCACCTCGTGGTGCAGGACATTTTCCTGACCGAGACGGCGAATTACGCCGACGTGATCCTCCCCGCCTCGGCCTTCGCCGAGAAGTCCGGCACGGTGACCAATACCAACCGGCAGGTCCAGATGGGCCGCCCGGCGGTGACGCCGCCCGGAGACGCGCGCGAGGATTGGTGGATCGAGGTGGAACTGGCCAAGCGGCTGGGGCTGGGCTGGTCCTACGAAAGCCCGGCAGAGGTCTTTGCCGAGATGAAGCGCAACATGGCCTCGCTCGACAATATCACATGGGACCGGCTGGCGCAGGAGAATGCGGTGACCTACCCGTCGCTCAGCGAAACCGATCCCGGGCAGGCCATTGTCTTTAGCGACGGGTTCCCCCGGCCCGAAGGCCGCGCCAAATTCACCCCCGCCGCGATCGTGGCCCCGGATGACGCGCCGGATGACGCCTATCCGATGATCCTGACCACCGGGCGGCAGTTGGAACATTGGCACACCGGCTCGATGACCCGGCGCTCCAAGGTGCTTGATGGGCTGGAGCCCGAGGCGAATTGCTCGCTCCACCCCTCGACCCTGCGCCGCCTTGGTGTGACCCCGGGGGAGCATGTGCGGCTTTCGACCAAGCGCGGCAGTATCGAGATTATGGCCCGCGTGGATCGGGCGGTATCTCCCGACATGGTCTTCCTGCCCTTCGCCTATGTCGAAGCGGCGGCGAATATCCTGACAAATCCAGCGGTTGACCCCTATGGCAAGATCCCGGAGTTTAAGTTCTCTGCCGTCAGGGTGGAGGCGGCGAAAGGGGCCGTCGCCGCCAAGTAAGGAAAGTTTGGAAGAATGAAGATTGATGCCGCCCGTTTCTTGAAAGACCTGCATGATCTGCGCGCCATCGGCGCTGCGGGTGTGGGCAAGGGCGTGGTGCGTCCGGCCTATTCCGCCGCCGATGTGGAGGCGCGGGAGTGGCTTGCCGGGCGGATGCGCGACGCGGGGCTGAAGGTCGAGGTCGACGCGATGGGCAACCTCTTTGGCTTGGCCGAGGGGCCGTCGATCCTGCTGGGGTCGCATTCCGACAGCCAGCCCGAAGGCGGCTGGCTTGATGGGGCCTTGGGCGTGATCGCCGCGCTTGAAGTCGCCCGGGCGGCGGGTGAAGCCGGAGGGCCTGCGGTGTCGGTCGTGTCCTTTCAGGACGAAGAGGGGCGCTTTGGCGTGACCACCGGTTCGACGGTCTGGTCCGGCGCTTTGGATCAGGCCGAGGCCGATGGCTTTACCGACGACGCCGGGGTCAGCTTGGCCGAGGCGCGCCGCGCGATGGCGGGTATGGTCACCGGCCCCGTCGACCCCGCGCAATTCGCCGGCTATATCGAGTTGCACATCGAACAGGGGCCGACGCTGGATGACAGCGGTGAGCAGATCGGCGTGGTCAGCGACATCGTCGGCATCCGCGACATGAAGGTGACCTTCGAGGGGCAGCAGAACCACGCGGGCACCACGCCGATGGCGGTGCGGCGCGATGCGTTTCAAGCGGTGTCGGAGTTTAACAGTCTGCTGAACGACCGGCTGCGCAATGTGGTGACGCCGAGCACCGTTTGGACCATCGGCCATGTCAGCCTGCACCCCAATGCCTCGTCCATCGTGCCGGGCAAGGCCGTGTTCTCCATGCAATGGCGCGACGGCGATAGCGACCGTTTGGGGCGGATGGAGAGGATCATTCGCGAAATCGCCGAAGAGGTTGCCAAGGGCCGCGGGATGGATCTGTCCTTTGGCCCGATGCTGGGGCTAGAGCCCGTTGCCATGGACGGGCGGCTGCGCGATGCGCTGGCGGAGGCGGCTGAAGCCGTGGCCCCCGGCAAATGGCGCAAGATGCCCTCGGGTGCCTTGCATGACGCGACCAATGTGGCACGGCTGATGCCCGTGGCGATGCTGTTCGCGCCGTCGATAGGCGGGATCAGCCATGCCTTCGAAGAGGACACGGATGAGGCCGATTTGGTCGCGGCAGTCGAGGTGTTGGGGCGGGCGGTGGTGGCGCTCTAAACGCGCTCAGTCCCAGTCCACGTCGCCGAGGAAGATATAACCCGCGCCGTAGATCGTCTTGATCAACTGCGGGTTCTTCGGGTCTTCGCCAAGCTTCGTGCGCAGCCGCGAGATGCGCACGTCCATCGCCCGGTCGAAACTTTCAGAGGCGACGCCGCCGAGGCTTTCTTGCATCTGCGCGCGGCTGATCAGCCGTTTCGGGGCGTCGAGGAAAAGCCGCAGCACCTCGCCCTCGGCGTGGGAGAAGGTGACCTCGGCGCCCGTGGCATCCTGTAGCACATAGCGGTCGAAATGCGCGGTCCAGCCGTTGAACCGCGCCGTGGTGCCGGCCTGTGGCGTAGGCTTGGCGCTGCGCAGGCGGGCGCGGATGCGGGCCACGACCTCAGCCGGGTCGAAGGGTTTGATGATATAGTCGTCGGCGCCGAGCTCGAGCCCGGTAACCCGGTCCTGCACCTGCGCGCGGCCCGAGATGATGATCACGATGGCACCTTGCTCCAGTGCCAGACGATGTACCAGCGTCAGCCCGTCGGTGTCAGGCAGCGACAGATCGACAAGGCAGACATCGGGCGTATGGCTGGCCAATGCGGCCTCAAAGGCCCGCGCGCGGCCAAAGCTGAGCGTGTCGAAGCCCGCTTCCTCCAGCGTGTCCGACAGCATCTGCCGGATCTCGGGTTCGTCATCCAGAATGGTGACCAGCGGGCGCGGGGCGGTATCACGGCTCATGGGGCGGTGGCTTTCAATGGGGCGATCAAAGCTTGCAGATCGTCTTTTTCAAAGGGTTTGCGCAGCACCGGCGCGAGGGTCTGGGCCTCGACGAAAAGCGGGTGATCGGGGGGCAGGGAGGTCATCAGCAAGAGGGGCAGGCTGCTGCCGACGCGGCGGGCAAGGTCGGTCCCGGTGCCCTCGCCCGAAAGCTGGATGTCCGACAGCACCAGCGCGATGTCGGGCAGATCGGCGATGAGGGCGGTGGCCTCATCCGCACTGGTCGCCTCGATCACCGAATGGCCCTGATCCATGAGCATGTCGCGCACCACGGCGCGGATATCGGTGGTGTCCTCGACCAGCAGCACCAGCCCGGTGGTGGCGGGCACGGCGGCGCGGTAGGGCAGGCGCAGGCTGATCTGCGCGCCGCCCTCGGGCGCATTGCTCAGCCGCAGATCCCCGCCTGAAGATTTGGTCATGTCATAGACCATCGACAGGCCCAGCCCTGACCCCTCGCTGCCCTTGGTGGTAAAGAACGGCTCGACCCCACGCTCCAGCGCCGAGGGCGCAAAGCCCGGTCCGGTGTCGTGGATCACCCATTCGATCCATGTGTTATGCACCAGCCGTTGGGTCAGCGTGATGGTGCCCCGCGCGCCGCAGGCGTCGCGGGCATTGAGGATGAGGTTCAACAGCGCATCCTGCACCCGGCCTTTGTCGAGCAGCACCGCGCCCTCGGGCACGTCATTGCGCACCACCAGCGCGCATTTCGGCGGCAGGGTGGGGGCGGCGAGGGTCGAAAGCTCACTCAGCAAAGCGGCGGGGTCGGTGGCCACGGGGCGCAGGGCGCGGGGTTCGGTCACATCGGCGATGGAGCTGAGCAGCGTGCCGCCCCGCCGCGCGGCGGCCAAGGTGCCTTCAACCAATTCGCCCGCTTGCGGCGGCATGTCGGGCAGCCGGGCCAGTTTCGATTGCATCCCGAGGATGATCGTCAAAAGGTTTGAGAAGTCATGCGCCAGCCCAGAGATCATCCGCGAGGCCAACTCGCGTTTCAGCGTCTGTTGCAGGGCGACGCGGGTCTGGGTCTCTTCGGTGATGTCCATCGACAGGATATAGACCCCGCCGCGCCCATCGGGGGTAAAGGCACCGCGAATGCGGCGGGCGGATTCGTCATGGGTGAATTCGATCACCGCCGGGCTGCCCGCATAGGCTTGGGTCAGCGCGGGCTTGATCCGCGCATAGGCCGCCGCCCCAAGCGCGTCACTGATATGCAGCCCGTAGATGTTGCTGGGCCGCCCCGGCATCACGCTGGAGAGCCGGCGGTTGGAGTAGATGTAATGTCCGCTCGCGTCGACATGGGCGATATGGGCGGGCATCATCTCGGTCGTCAGCCGGGTGCGGGCCTCGCTTTCGGTGACCTGTCGCTTGGCCTCTTCCAGCGCGGTAATCGTCGCCTCCAACTGGCGGTTCGTGGCGGCCAGTTGTTCGGCATGGGACAGCAGTTGATCGCTCAGCGCGTCTGAACGTGCGCGCAACAGTGCCTCTTGCCGCTTGGTGTTGGTGATATCGGTATAGACGGTGACCCAGCCGCCCTGCGGCAGGGGCGAGCCTTCGACGCTGATGGTGCGCCCGTTCGAGCGGGTCCGCTCCATGTAATGCGGCACGAAGGCGCGGGCCTGTTCCACCCGTTCGGCGACGAAAGCGTCGACATCCCCCACCTCGCCATATTCGCCGGTGCCAGCCAGATGGCGGATCGTATCCTCGAAGGGCGCGCCGGGGGTCACCAGCCGGTCGGGCAGGTCGAACATGGATTGAAACGGGGCGTTGCAGACCGCGAGCCGAAGGTCGCTGTCATAGATGGTCAGCGCCTGAGCGATCAGGTTCAGACCGGCATTGGTCAGCGCTTTGGTTTGGTCGTCGGTGATCTGCATCGGCATCCTTTCGCATAGGGCTAGCACCGCGCGGGCGAAAGGCAAAGAGCCGCGCGTAAATCGCGCTTGACCTTCTTGCGCTGGAGGCACCGAGAAGCGCGCCGAATGGAAACTGGAAAGGCAGAGCATGAACAAGAAAATCGGAGCAGGCGCAGCGGCTGCGCTGGTCGTGGCAGGCGGGTATATCTGGTGGCAGGCCGAAGAGGCCCCGGCCCCCGCTGCCAGCGGCGCGGCCATGGTAAAGGTCACCGTGCCAGAGAGCCTGAGCGGACCCGCGCAGATCGGCGCGCGGGCATTTGAGGCGAAATGCGCCGCCTGCCACGGGGGCAACGCCGCCGGGCGCGAGGGGGTTGGTCCGCCGCTGATCCATAAGATCTATGAGCCCAGCCACCACGGCGACGCATCCTTCATGGTCGCCGCCACCAATGGCGTGCGCCAGCATCACTGGTCTTTCGGTAATATGCCCCCGGTCGAAGGGATTACCCCGGCAGAGGTGAAATCAATCGTGACCTATGTGCGCGAGGTGCAGCGCGCCAATGGGATCGACTAGCGGAAAATGGGCCGCGGGGGCGCTGTAACAATTCGTTAGAATTCGGAAAAGATCAGGAAAAAGTTGACCTCCACAAAAAAGAGAACGTCACTTGTGGGATCATAGAATCGCACAAGCGATCGAACCCGCCGGGGAGGGCGGGCATGGGAGGAAGACAATTTGGCCAAGCCGCTGACGCGTGCCGACGGACCTCAGTCCGTGCCGGCGCTGTTGCACCGCAACGCAAGTGAATTCGCAAACGCCCCCGCTTACCGGGAGAAGGAATATGGGATCTGGCAAAGCTGGACCTGGTCGCAGACCCGCGACGAGGTCGAGGCGCTGGCCCTCGGGTTTCTCGAGCTGGGGCTGAACGAGGGCGATTTCGTCGCCATCATTGGGCGCAACCGTCCCTATCTCTACTGGGCGATGATGGCAGCCCAAATGGCCGGGGCCGTGCCGGTGCCGCTCTATCAGGACGCCAATGCCGAAGAGATGGCCTATGTCATGGGCCACTGCGGCGCGCGCCTTGCCGTGGTGGGCGATCAGGAACAGGTCGACAAGATCATCGAGGTGCAGGACCAACTGCCCGACTTCGAGCGGATGATCTACCTCGACCCGCGCGGCCTGCGCAAATACGACCATTCCAAGCTCGACCAATATACCGCCGTGCAGGAGATGGGCCGCGCCAACCGCGAAAAGCATATCGCCGAGTTGGAGGCGCGTCAGGCCAAGCTGGATTACGATTCCACCGGCGTGATGCTCTATACCTCGGGCACCACCGGCAAGCCTAAGGGCGTGGTGCTTTCCAACCGCAACGTGATCGAGACGGCGAAATCGTCGTCGGAGTTCGACGACCTCAAGCGCAATGACGAGATTCTTGCCTATCTGCCGATGGCATGGGTGGGGGACTTCATCTTCTCCGTCGGCCAAGCGCTCTGGACCGGTTTCTGCACCAACTGTCCCGAAAGCGCCGACACGATGCATGTCGACCTGCGCGAGATCGGGCCGACCTATTACTTCGCCCCGCCGCGTGTTTTCGAGACGCAGCTGACCTCCGTCATGATCCGCATGGAGGACGCGAGCCGGTTCAAGAAATGGCTCTTTGACACCTTCATGGCCCATGCCCGCAAGGTCGGCCCCGCCATTCTAGACGGCAAGAAGGTCTCCTTCATGGACCGTGCGAAATACGCACTGGGCGAGTTGATGATCTATGGCCCGCTGAAGAATACCCTCGGCTTTAGCCGCGTGCGCGTGGGCTATACCGCCGGTGAGGCGATCGGGCCGGAGATCTTTGACTTCTACCGCTCGCTCGGCATCAATCTGAAGCAGCTCTATGGCCAGACCGAGGCGACGGTGTTCATTACCGCGCAGCCCGATGGCGAAGTGCGCAGCGATACCGTGGGCGTGACCTGCCCCGGGGTGGAGTTGAAGATCGCCGACAATGGCGAGGTCTTCTACCGCTCGCCGGGTGTCTTCGTGGAATACTACAAGAACCCCGAAAGCACCGCCGACACCAAGGACCCGGAAGGCTGGGTCGCCACCGGCGACGCGGGTTTCATCGAGGAAAGCTCGGGCCATCTGCGCATCATCGACCGCGCCAAGGACGTGGGCCAGATGGCCGACGGCAGCCTTTTCGCGCCGAAATACGTGGAAAACAAGCTCAAGTTCTTCCCCAACATCCTTGAGGCCGTGGTCTTCGGCAACCAGCGCACCGAATGCACCGCCTTCATCAACATCGACCTGACGGCGGTGGGCAACTGGGCCGAGCGCAACAACATCGGCTACGCCTCCTATCAGGAACTGGCACGGCATCCGCAGGTGATGGACACGATCCAGTCCCATGTGGAGGAGGTGAACCGTTCGGTCGCCGAGGATGAGATGCTTTCGGGCTGTCAGGTGCACCGCTTTGTCGTGCTGCATAAGGAACTCGATGCCGACGATGGCGAGCTGACGCGTACCCGCAAGGTCCGCCGCAAGATCATCGAAGAGAAATACGCCGACATCATCGCCGCCCTCTATGACGGGTCCGACAAGGTCAGCACCGAGACAGAAGTGACCTACGAGGACGGGCGCAAGGGCTCGATCAAGGCGACGCTCGAAATTCGCGACGCCGCGGTGCAGCCGGTCAGCCGCCGGATGGCAGCGGAATGAGCGCGGCCAGCGCCGAACAGGCGGGAACTATGGAAAGGGACAGCGTGAAAGATCAGGCTGACAGCTATGTCACCGACGACGGCCGCACCATCGGCCCCACGGTGATGGAGATGAAAAACATCACCCTGCGTTTCGGCGGTGTGGAAGCGATCAAGGACATCTCATTCGACATCCGCGAGGGTGAAATCCGCGCGATTATTGGGCCGAACGGGGCGGGCAAGTCCTCAATGCTCAATGTAATCAGCGGCTTCTACGTCCCGCAGGAGGGTGAGGTCTGGTACAAGGGCGCCAAGCGGCCCCCGATGAAACCCTATCAGGTGGCCCAGCAGGGCATCGCCCGGACCTTCCAGAACATCGCGCTTTTCGAGGGCATGTCGGTGCTCGACAACGTGATGACGGGGCGTCTGACGCAGATGAAGACCGGGATGCTGGCGCAGTCCTTCTGGAAAGGCGCAGCCGAGCGTGAAGAGATTGAGAACCGCGAGATCGCCGAGAAGGTCATCGACTTTCTGGAAATTCAGGCAATCCGCAAGACCCCGGTGGCGCGTCTGCCCTACGGTCTGAAGAAACGGGTCGAACTGGCCCGCGCGCTGGCCGCTGAGCCCACGATCCTGCTGCTGGACGAGCCGATGGCGGGCATGAACGTCGAAGAGAAAGAGGACATGAGCCGCTTCATCCTCGACGTGAACGACGAGTTCGGCACCACCATCGCGCTGATCGAACACGACATGGGCGTGGTCATGGACCTGTCCGACCGCGTAGTCGTGATGGATTACGGCCGCAAGATCGGCGACGGCTCGCCCGACGAGGTGCGCAACAACCAAGAGGTGATCGACGCCTATCTGGGGGTGGCCCATGACTGAGGCCCGTTTGATCACCCGCAACGACACTGCCGTTCTGACTTTGGGGAGGGCCACTGATGCCTGAGCAACTGGCGTTTACGATCGAGGTCTTTCTCAACGGGCTGATGGCCGGGGTGCTTTACGCGCTCGTGGCGCTTGGCTTCGTGTTGATCTACAAGGCTTCGGGCATCTTCAACTACGCCCAAGGCGTCATGGCGCTTTTCGCCGCGCTGACGCTGGTGGGGATCATGGAAGGGCAGGTGCCTTTCGGCCATCTGATCAACGCGATCCTTGGCACCGAAGTGCATCACTTCGGCTGGCACATTCCGGCGTTCCTTGCCATCGTGCTGACCATGGTGGTGATGATCGTGCTGGCCTATTGCGTGCAGCGTTTCGTCTTTCGCTACCTCGTGGGGCAAGAGCCGATCATCCTTTTCATGGCGACCATCGGTCTGGCCTATTTCCTCGAAGGGGTGGGCGACCTGATGTGGGGGTCCGAGATCAAGACGCTCGACGTCGGCCTGCCGCAGGGCATTAACGTTTGGATCGACGAATTCACCTTCAACGCCACCGGCTACGGCTTTTTCATCGACAACCTCGATATCGTGGCCTCCATCGTGGCGGCGGTGCTCGTGATCGGGCTGGTGATGTTCGCGCAATACACCAAACAGGGCCGCGCGATGCGGGCCGTGGCGGATGACCATCAGGCCGCGCTGTCGGTGGGGGTCTCGCTCAACTTCATCTGGATCTTGGTCTGGTCGCTGGCGGGTTTCGTGGCGCTGGTGGCGGGCATCATGTGGGGCGCGAAATCGGGCGTTCAGTTCTCGCTCTCGCTGATCGCGCTGAAGGCGCTGCCGGTACTGATGCTGGGCGGCTTCACCTCGATCCCCGGCGCCATCGTCGGCGGGCTGATCATCGGCGTGGGCGAGAAGCTCTTCGAGTTCCTCATCGGCGCCCCCTTCCTTGGCGGCGCGACCGAGAACTGGTTCGCTTACATGCTGGCGCTGGTCTTCCTTGTCTTCCGCCCGCAGGGCCTGTTCGGGGAGAAGATCATTGAACGGGTTTGATACAGGCTACCCGGAAACTGTCCGGGGGACAGTTTCGCCTGTTCAAAGGGCGAAGCCCCGGATTGATAACGGCTTGGTGCGCGGCACGCGCGCACCCTATGGCACGGCATTGCAGGCACGCGCAGTGCAAATGACTACCGCAGAAGGGAAAGCAGTCTAATGTTCTATCGTGAAGCGGGCGATTTCAACACATCCTACGCCCAGGACCAGCAGACCTTCCCGATCCGGTTCGACCGGTACCGATACTATCTGGTGCTGTTCATCGCGGTCTTCGTCGTGCCCTTCGTGGTCAACGATTACTGGGTGAACTCGCTCTTCCTGCCCTTCCTGATCTACGCCATCGCGGCGATCGGGCTGAACATCCTCGTGGGCTATTGCGGGCAGGTGAGCCTCGGCACCGGGGGCTTCATGGCGGTGGGGGCTTATGCCTGCTACAAGCTGATGACGGCCATGCCCGAGGTCAGCATGTTCATCCACATCCTGCTGGCGGGCGGCATCACCGCCGCTGTGGGCGCGCTCTTCGGCCTGCCGTCCTTGCGGATCAAGGGGTTCTACCTTGCCGTGGCCACGCTGGCGGCGCAGTTCTTCCTCGTGTGGCTGTTCAACCGGGTGCCGTGGTTCTACAACTACTCCGCCTCTGGCCAGATCAGCGCGCCCGAGCGGGACACCTTTGGCATCCTGATCACCGGCCCCAATACCGAGGCCTGGGCGACCTATATGTTCTGCCTGATCTTCACCGTGGGCTCGGCACTGGTGGCGCGCAACCTGACGCGCGGCTCGGTGGGCCGCAAGTGGATGGCCATCCGCGACATGGACATCGCCGCCGAGATCATCGGGGTGAACCCGCTGCGCGCCAAGCTCACGGCCTTTGCGGTCAGCTCCTTCTTCATCGGCATCTCCGGCGCGCTCTTCTTCTCGATCTACCTCGGCGCGGTCGAAGTGGGCGAAGCCTTTGGCATCAACAAATCGTTCCTCGTGCTCTTCATGATCATCATCGGCGGCTTGGGCAGCATTTTCGGCAGCTTCGCCGGGGCGGCGTTCCTCGTGCTCTTGCCGGTGCTCCTGAAGATCGTCGGCGTCGACTGGCTGGGCTGGCCCACAGATATCGTGGCGCATCTGCAGCTGGTGATCGTGGGCGGGCTGATCGTGGTCTTCCTGATCGCAGAGCCGCACGGGCTGGCGCAGCTGTGGCGCGTGGCCAAGGAAAAACTGAGATTGTGGCCCTTCCCGCACTAAGCGGGAGCCATGAAAAGCGAGGCCGGAGGGAGGAAACCCGGCCCAAACACCCAAGTCGGACAATCCAAGGGAGGAAACACCGATGAAATACAAACTGGGAACACTGGCCGTAGCTGGCCTGATGGCCGCAAGCCCCGTGATGGCGGACCTTGTCTTTCCGTCGCTGAGCTATCGCACCGGGCCCTATGCCGCGGGCGGCATCCCCTTCGCCGACGGCTATGCCGACTACTTCACCCTGCTCAATGAGCGTGACGGCGGCATCGGTGGCGAGCCTATCCGCGTCCCGGAATGCGAGACCGCCTATAACACCGAGAAGGGCGTGGAATGCTACGAATCCACCAAGGGTGAAGGCGCGTTGGTGTACCAGCCGCTCTCGACTGGCATCACCTACCAGTTGATCCCCAAGGTCACCGCCGATGACATCTCGATGCTGACCTCCGGTTTGGGCCGCACCTCGGCCAAGAACGGTGATGTCTTCAGCCACGTCTTCAACTTCCCGGCCAACTACTGGGACGGCGCTTCGGTCGCGGTGAAGCACATCATGGAGCAGGAGGGCGGCAGCCTTGAGGGCAAGAAGATCGCGCTGGTCTACCACAACTCCGCCTATGGCAAGGAGCCGATCCGCACCCTGCAGGAACTGAGCAAGAAACATGGTTTCGAGCTGAAGGAAGTGCCCGTTGACCACCCCGGTCAGGAGCAGAAGTCCCAGTGGCTGCAAATCCGCCGTGACAAGCCCGATTACGTGATCATGTACGGCTGGGGCGTGATGAACCAAGTTGCCGTTCAGGAAGCCGCCAACATCCGCTTCCCGATGGACAAGTTCATCGGCATCTGGTGGTCCGGCTCCGAGAACGACGTGCTGGCCGCGGGCGCCAAGGCCGATGGCTACAAGGCGCTGACCTTCCACAACGTCGGTTCCGATTATCCGCTCTATGACGACCTTCAGGAATACGTCGTCGACGCGGGCAAAGCCGCGGGCGCAGGCGATCAGGTCGGCTCTGTTCTGTACAACCGTGGCATCTACGCCGCGATGCTTGTGGCCGAGGCCGCGCGCACCGCGCAGGAGATCCACGGCGTGACCGACATCACCAGCGGCCAGATGCGCGACGGGATGGAGCAGCTTGAGATCACCGAAGAGAAGATGGCGGCGCTTGGCCTGCCGGACTTCGGGCCTGAGTTCAGCGTCTCTTGCGAGAACCACGGCGGCGAAGGCTTCGTGGCCGTAACCCAGTGGGATGCCGAGGCCAAGGAATGGAACCTCGTGTCGGACTTCATGCAGTCCGACCAAGACGTGATCCAGCCGCTGATCGATGCCGACAGCTCGGCCTATGCCGAGGAAAACGCCATCGAGGGCAACTGCTAAGAACCCTGCTCCCGGCCACCTTGCGGGTGGCCGGGGACATCTTCGAACCCCAAGAAAGGTCATGCCCATGCTGGATGCCGCCAACACCAATGACGTCGCAGTCGACAACCTGCTCGAGGTCAACAATATCGAGGTGATCTACAACCACGTCATCCTCGTGCTGAAGGGCGTCAGCCTGAACGTGCCCAAGGGCGGCATCACCGCGCTTCTGGGCGGCAATGGCGCGGGCAAGACAACGACGCTCAAGGCGATCTCGGGCCTGCTGGCCTCGGAGCGTGGCGAGGTTACCAAGGGCTCGATCAAATACCGCGGCGGCGCGATCCAGCATCAGGACCCCGCCGAGATCGTGAAACAGGGGGTCGTGCAGGTCATGGAAGGCCGGCACTGTTTTGAGCACCTCACCATCGAGGAAAACCTGCTCACCGGCGCCTATACGCGCAGCGACGGCAATGCCGCGATCCAGCAGGACCTTGAGATGGTCTATAATTATTTCCCCCGTCTGAAGGAGCGCCGCCGTTCGCAGGCCGGCTATACCTCGGGCGGCGAGCAGCAGATGTGCGCCATCGGCCGCGCGCTCATGTCGCGCCCCGAGACGATCCTTTTGGACGAGCCGTCGATGGGTCTGGCCCCGCAGCTGGTGGAGCAGATCTTCGAGATCGTGAAATCGGTGAACGAACAAGAGGGCGTGACCTTCCTGCTGGCCGAGCAGAACACCAACGTCGCCCTGCGTTTCGCGCACTACGGCTACATCCTCGAATCCGGGCGCGTGGTGATGGACGGTCCCGCCAAAGATCTGCGCGAGAACCAGGACGTGAAGGAATTCTACCTCGGCATGTCCGACGAAGGCCGCAAGAGCTTTCGCGACGTGCGCAGCTACCGCCGCCGCAAACGCTGGCTGAGTTAACCGGCCCGCCCGGACCCGAAGGAAAGACCAAGACGAGACCTGAGCGGGCCTATGCCCTCTCCAGTGATGCCATAGCAGGAAAGTGACAGGGATGCTCACCAAGCCCCATTTCGACGATCTGGAAACCCGCAGCGCCGACCAACGAGCGGCCGATCTGGCGCGGGCCTTGCCGCAGCAGATCGCCCGCGCGCAGGGCTTGCCGGGCTATGGCGACACGCTGAAGGATGTGGATGCCGCGCAGATCACCTCTGCCGAAGCGCTTGCCGATCTGCCGGTGCTGCGCAAATCCGAACTGGGCAAGGCGCAGGCGGGCCAGCCGCCCTTTGGTGGTTTCACCACCAAGCCGGTGCATGACTTCTCCCATGTCTTCCAATCCCCCGGCCCGATTTATGAGCCGTCGAGCAACGACCCCGACTGGTGGCGCATGGGGCGGTTCCTGCATGCTGCCGGGATCGGCGCGGGTGACGTGGTGCATAATTGCTTTGGCTACCATCTGACCCCCGCGGGCATGATCTTCGAGTCCGGCGCGCGCGCCGTGGGCGCCACCGTGCTGCCCGCCGGGACCGGCCAGACCGAGCTTCAGGTCACCGCCGCGCGCGACGTGGGCTCCACCGCCTATGCCGGGACACCGGATTACCTGAAGGTGATTCTCGAGAAGGCCGATGCCATGGGGGTGAAGCTGAACATCACCAAGGCGGCGGTCGGTGGCGGGGCGCTATTTCCCAGCCTGCGCGCTTTCTACCAGGAGCGCGGCATCACCTGCCTGCAATCCTACGCCACCGCTGACTTGGGCAATATTGCCTATGAAAGCCCGGCGATGGAGGGGCTGATCGTCGACGAGCAGGTCATCGTCGAGATCGTCACCCCCGGCACCGGCATCCCGGTCGCCCCGGGCGAGGTGGGCGAGGTTGTGGTCACCACGCTGAACCCCGATTACCCGCTCATCCGCTTCGCCACTGGCGATCTCAGCGCCGTGCTGGAGGGCGAAAGCCCCTGTGGGCGCACCAATATGCGCATCAAGGGCTGGATGGGCCGCGCCGACCAGACCACCAAGATCAAGGGTATGTTCGTGCGGCCCGAGCAGGTCGCGGCGTTGGTCGCCCAGCACGCGGAGATCGAAAAGGCCCGGGTCATCGCCAGCCGCGAAGGCGAGGCCGACGTGATGACGGTGCAGATCGAGACTGCGGGGGACGACAAGGACCGCTATGCCCAATCCGTGGCCGACCTGCTCAAGCTCAAGGGCCGTGTCGAACTGGTCGCCCCCGGCAGCCTGCCGCGCGACGGGCTGGTGATCGAGGATACCCGCAGCTACGACTGAGGCGCGGCGTCGCGCCCTCTGGCATTTCCGAGTGAAATCGTCGAAATAGGGCGCATGACGCTGAACCCCGCCTCCACCGAGACGCCTCACCTGCGCCGCGCCCGTGACGGGCTGCGCGCGCTATCGGGCGTTGCCCTGACCGTGGCCCTCTTCTGCGCGCTGCCGATGCTGGCGGTGCTGATCGCCGCCCTCAGCGGCGGGACGGAGACGGTGCAGCACCTGATCGACACGGTGCTGGGGCGCTACACGGTGACCACGCTGCTCTTGGTGCTGCTGGTCTCTCTGGGCACATTCGCCATCGGCGTGGGGGCCGCGTGGCTGGTCACGATGACGCGTTTTCCGGGGGCGAAACTTCTGGAGATTGCGCTGGTACTGCCGCTGGCCTTCCCGGCTTATGTGCTGGCCTATGCCTATACCCATGTGCTGGATCATCCCGGCATCGTGCAGACGGTGCTGCGCGACGTCACCGGCTGGGGGCCGCGCGATTATTGGTTCCCTGAGATCCGTTCCCTCGGCGGGGCGGCGGCGATGCTGGTGCTGGTGCTCTATCCCTATGTTTATCTGCTGGCGCGCGCCGCCTTTCTGCAGCAGAGCGGCACGACCTTTCTGGCCGCCCGCGCGCTCGGCTCCAGCGCATGGGCCGCGTTTTTCAAGGTCAGCCTGCCGCTGGCCCGCCCCGCCATCGCCGGTGGCGTGCTGTTGGCGGTGATGGAGACCATCGCCGATTTCGGCACCGTCGCCTATTTCGGCGTGCAGACCTTCGCCACCGGCATCTACACCAGCTGGTTTTCGATGTTCGACCGCGCGGCGGCGGCGCAACTGGCGCTCTGCCTGCTGAGTTTCGCCCTGCTGCTGGCGATGTTGGAGCGCGCGCAGCGCGGCAAGGCCAAGTATCACGACCCCGCGCGCCGGACCCAGTCCGCGCCGCCGGCCGAGTTAAAGGGCTGGCAGGCCGCGGCGGCGATCGTGCTTTGCGGGGTGCCGGTGCTGTTTGGGGCGGTGTTGCCGGTGGTGATCCTCGTGACCATGGGGCTCGACAGTGAGCAAAGCCTGTTCAGCCCGCGCTACCTCGGTTTCATGCGCAATTCGGTGACGCTTGCGGGGGTCGCGGCGGTGCTGACGGTGCTGGCGGCGATCAGCGTGGGGTTCTACCGGCGGCTGCGCCCGGGACGGGTCTCGCAGGGTGCGGCCTATGTGGCGCGGCTCGGCTACGCGGTGCCGGGCGGGGTGATCGCGGTGGGTCTGCTGGTGCCTTTCGCGGCCTTCGACAACGCGCTCGACGCCTGGATGCGCGAGACCTTCGACATTTCCACCGGGCTTCTGATCACCGGGTCGATCTGGCTTCTGGTGCTGGCCTATCTGGTGCGTTTCCTCGCCGCGGCGCTTGGCGCCTACGAGGGCGGGCAGTCCATGGTACATGCCAATATGGATGCCGCCGCGCGCTCGCTGGGGCAGACGCCTCTGGGCACGCTGCGCCGGGTGCATCTGCCGATCCTCGCGCCCAGCCTGCTGACCGCGCTGTTGATCGTCTTCGTCGACGTGATGAAGGAACTGCCCGCGACGCTGATCATGCGGCCGTTCAACTATGACACGCTGGCGGTGCAGGCGTATCGCTTGGCCAGTGATGAGCGGTTGAACGGGGCGGCGGTGCCGAGCTTGGTGATCGTGGCGATGGGGTTGCTGCCGGTGATCCTGATTTGCCGACAGGTGGGGCGGCAGCGGTAGATTTCGAGGGCCAGCGCCTGCCCGTGGGGTGGCGATGCGGACGTGGCTTCGTGCCGCTTTATGGTGCCGCCTTGGCGTGACTTAGATGACTTCCACCCAGCCTCACCAAATCGCCTCCCCGTCGCACCAGAGGTGCGCCGTTATTGATCGGCACGCCTTTGGCGTGATGGGGCGGGCAGGCGATGGCCCGGCGCCTGCGGCTTGATTCCGGGCCGGGAACGATGAGGGCAGCGCCCTCCCTGGGGGGCGATGATCGGCCTGCTTTCTGCAATGTCATTGCCAAAGACGCAGGCGCTGCGTCATGTGCCAGCGTTGCAAAATCGCCCTCCGGGGGGAGGGAGGGCGATGCCCGTGGTCCCCACGGGCGGGGCGCTAGATGCCGGCAGCACAGCACATAAAAAAGGCGGGCCCGAAAGCCCGCCTCCTGCGCGATGTCGTGCTGATTATTCCCAGCCGACCGAGTTGAAGATCTTCTGCGCGGTGCCGATGTTCTCGGCCACGTCCGACAGGTTCACCTCGTCGGCTTTGAACTCACCCAACTGCTTGACGCTGTCGGCCAGTTCCACGCCTTCCACGGTGGGGAATTCATCGTTGCCCGCCGAGAAATAGACCTGCGCCTGATCGGAGGCGAGATACTCAAGGAATTTCACCGCGTTCTCACGGTTCGGCGCGTTCTTGGCCACACCGCCGCCCGAGAGGTTCATATGCGCGCCGTTGCCTTCCTGATCCGGCCAGATCACGCCGATCTTGCCGATATCGGCGCTGACGCCATCGACATCGGTGCGGATCGCACGGGCGAAATAGTAGCTGTTGGAGACCGCGATGTCGCACTCACCGGAAACGATGCCGCGCAGCTGGTCGGTGTCGCCGCCCTGCGGGGCGCGCGCCATGTTGTCGACCACGCCCTGCGCCCATTCGGTCGCGGCTTCTTCGCCCTCATGGGTCACGATGGAGGCCAGCAGGGTCTGGTTGTAGGTGTTGGTCGAGGACCGGATGCAGACCTGACCTTTGTACGCCGGATCGGCGAGGTCCATGTAGGTCTCGGGCGGGTTGTCCATCGTCTCTTTGTTGAAGAAGATGATCCGCGCGCGCTGCGACAGGCCGAACCACTGGTTGTCGTCGTCTTGCAGGTTCGAGGGGATGCGCTCTTCCAGCGTCTCGCTCTCAACAGCTTGCAGCAGGCCCAAGTCCTTGGCACGCTTGAGGCGGCTTGTGTCCACGGTCAGCAGGACGTCGGCGGGGGAATTCGCGCCTTCGGCTTCCATACGCGCCAGCAGTTCGTCGGCCTTGCCTTCGATGCGGTTGATGGTGATGCCGGTCGCTTCGGTAAAGTCGGAGTAGAGCCGCTCATCGGTGTCGTAGTGACGCGAAGAGTAGAGGTTCAACTCGCCATCGGCCAGCGCAGGAAGGGCCAGCGCCATCAGCGCGGCGGCGGCAGTCGATGTTTTGCAGAAGGTCATATCAGGGTCCTGTTCCATTGGGATAACTTGACTGAAATAGTAAGAAACAGATTTTACCCTTTCCTGCAACCAATTCCGCCAGAATTGGTTGGAAAGCCCCCGGCCAAGCCGGGCCGGGGGGCTGCGTGGTCAGTCTTTGCTGCCGATCTTGTCTTGGGTCTTGGTGTCGAAATCGCTAGCGTCGTGACGCTCGTGCAATTGCATCGACAGGTCATCGCCGAAGGCGCGGTTGACCATCCGGCCTCGCGTCACGGCAGGGCGCGCGTCAATCGCCTCGGCCCAACGCATCACGTTCTTGTAAGAGGTCACATCGAGGAATTCCGCCGCGGAGTAGAGCCGTCCGAGGACCAGTTGGCCATACCAGCTCCAGATCGCCATATCGGCGATGGAGTATTCATCGGCGAAATACTCGTGTTCGGCCAGATGCTTGTCCATCACGTCAAGCTGGCGCTTGGTCTCCATCGCGAAACGGTTGATGGGGTATTCGAACTTCTCAGGCGCATAGGCGTAGAAATGGCCAAAACCGCCGCCGAGATAGGGTGCGCTGCCCATCTGCCAGAAGAGCCACGAGAGTGCCTCGGTCCGGCGGGCGGGGTCTTGGGGCAGGAAGGCGCCGAACTTCTCGGCGAGATAGAGCAGGATCGCCCCCGATTCGAAGACCCGCTGCGGCGCGTCGCCAGAACGGTCCATCAGCGCGGGGATTTTCGAATTGGGGTTCACCTCGACAAAGCCCGAGCCGAACTGGTCGCCCTCGGAAATATCGATCAACCACGCGTCATATTCCGCCGCCTTGTGGCCCGCCGCCAGCAGCTCTTCGAACATCACAGTGACTTTGACCCCGTTGGGCGTGGCGAGGGAGTAAAGCTGAAAGGGATGCTCACCGACAGGCAGTTCCTTGTCATGGGTCGCACCGGCGATGGGCCGGTTGGTGCTGGCGAATTTGCCGCCGCTCTCTGATTCCCATTTCCAAACTTTGGGGGGCGTATATTCGGGCGTGTCCGACATGATGGTCTTCCTTGTTATTCAAGCCTGCCTTGAAGGTGGGGTTTTGCACCGGGGTTGCAAGCAGTTATCCGCAACGAAAAAGGCCGCCCCGGAAGGAGCGGCCTTTAAATCGAATAGCTGCGAAGCTCAGCCCTGACGGGCTTTGAACCGGCGCTGCGTCTTGTTGATGACGTAAACGCGGCCTTTGCGACGCACAACACGGCAATCGCGATGCCGATTCTTGAGCGAGCGGAGCGAATTGCGAACCTTCATGGTCGTCTCCTCATGTCGTGGCGCGGGCCAGCGCCTGGGTTGCGGGCAACCCGCCAAGGGCGGGTCGATGAATAAATGGTGGGCGATACTGGGATCGAACCAGTGACCCCTTCGATGTCAACGAAGTGCTCTACCGCTGAGCTAATCACCCACTTTTCAGCGTTTCCGTATCGGCCCCAAAACTAAATGGGGCGCGAAATTTCGCGCCGTTGGGGTCCTATAAAAGGAGTCGGCGGCGGGATCAAGGGCTTTTGGCGCGGAATAAACACGCTATGTTCGACTTAGAGGAATTTATTATGCCGATGACCGCTTACGAAGTACTGCATCCGGACCGAAACCGCTCTTGCGTGGTCTTTGCGTCACCCCATTCGGGGCGGGATTATGCGGCGTCTTTCTTGCGGCGGTCGGTTTTGGACGAACATGCAATCCGTTCGTCCGAAGATGCCTTTGTTGATCTCTTGTTCGACTGCGCACCGCTGCATGGCGCTTCTTTTATCAAAGCCGGGGCCCCGCGGGCCTATATCGACCTCAATCGCGCGCCGGAGGAGTTGGATCCGTCGGTCATCGAAGGCATTCCGCGGCAGGGGCACAACCCGCGCGTGGCTTCGGGGCTGGGGGTGATTCCCCGCGTGGTGGCCAATGGCCGGGCGATTTATCGCGGCAAACTGACCCAAGAAGAAGCGCAGTTGCGAATCGACAGCTACTGGCGGCCCTATCACGCGAAATTGCAGGAATTGCTCAGCGGGGCGCATCGCCGCCATGGCCAAGCGGTGCTGGTCGATTGCCATTCCATGCCGCATGAGGCGATGGACGGCGTGGCCCGCGGCGGGATGCGGCGGCCCGATGTCGTGCTGGGGGACCGTTTCGGCGCGGCGGCGGGGGGCGAGGTGGTCGACCGGATCGAAGCGGCTTTCGTCGACGCGGGCTTCGTCGTGACGCGCAATTCGCCCTTCGCGGGGGCCTATATCACCCAAGCCTATGGCCGCCCGTCCCGGGGACAGCATGCGGTGCAGGTGGAAATCGACCGCGCGCTTTACATGAACGAGCGGTTGATTCGCCCCAATGGCGCTTTCGAGGCGGTACAGGCGGCGCTGCAACGTGTGGTGGCCGAGGTGGCGCAGATCGGGCAGGAGCGGCTTCCGCTCGCCGCGGAGTAGGCTCAGCGCAGCGCGCGCCCTTTGACGATGGCTTTTTCGCCGAAACGGCTGCGGATGCTATCGGCGGCGCGTTCCGCGCGGCTGCGTTGTGCCGCGCCGGGGTCGAGCAGATCGCCCGCCATATCCGCCCCCTCGGCGCCCGACAACTCGGAGAGGCCCACGCCGATCAGCCGATAGGCGCTTTGGTGATCGATTTGGTCGAAGAGGGCGCGGGCGGTGCGGTAAATCCGGTCGGCCAATTGGGTCGGGTCATGCAGCGAGAGGCGGCGCGACAGCACTGTATGATCGGCGCGTTTGAGCTTGAGCGTCACCACCCGGCCCGCCATCTCTTTCGCCTTGGCGCGGTCCGCCACCTTTTCCGCCAAGCGCCAGATATGGCCGTCCAGAATCTCCGCGTCGCCCGTATCGTCAGAGAATGTCGTTTCATTACTGATCGACTTCACCGGGCGGTGGCGCGAGACGCGGCGGGTGTCTTGGCCTCGTGCCAGATGCCACAGCCGGTCCCCCATGCTGCCAAAGCGCGCGATGAGATCGGTCTGTTCCCACCGCAAGAGATCGGAAAAGCTGCGGATGCCGGCCTTCTCCAGTGCAGTCTGGGTGGCGGCACCGACGCCCCAGATCATGCCCACGGGTTTGTCGCGCAGAAAGTCCGCCGTTTCCCCCGCGCCGATGACAGAGAACCCATGCGGCTTGTCGAGGTCCGAGGCGACTTTGGCCAGAAACTTGTTATGGCTCAGCCCGATGGAACCTGTCAGCCCCAGTTCCACCTTCATCCGCCGCACCAGCCGCGCCAGCATCATCGCCGGGGGCTGGCCGTGCAGCCGCGCCGTGCCGGTCATGTCGAGAAAGGCTTCGTCCAGCGACAGGGGCTCGATGGCCGGGGTCATCTCTTCCATCATGGCGCGGATCGCGCGGGAGGCTTCGACATAGACCTCCATGCGTGGCTTGATGATCACCGCCTCGGGGCAAAGCTTGAGCGCCTGAAACATCGGCATGGCGGAGCGCACGCCGCGAATGCGCGCGACATAGCAGGCAGTCGAGACGACCCCGCGCCGCCCCCCGCCGATGATGACGGGTTTGCCCGCGAGTTCGGGATTGTCGCGTTTTTCGACCGAGGCATAGAAGGCGTCGCAATCCATATGGGCGATGGAGAGGTCAAAGAGTTCCGGGTGGGACAGCACGCGCGGGCTGCCGCAGCGCGGGCAGCGCCGCGCCGGCGGGATTTCAGTCAGACAATCGCGACAGAGGGTAGCCATGGGTACACCGGGAGGGCAGGGTTCGGGCGACGATTCTAACCAGATCGCGAGGGATTGAACATGGTCTTTGATGGCGCCAAGCTCGCGCTCTACCTTGGGGAGAAGCTGGCCGTGATCCTGCGCGACGATCTGCCGGGGCTGCTCTTTGCCGATCACTGGGATTTGCCCGGCGGGGGCCGTGAGGGGGATGAGACCCCGCTGGCCTGCGCGCTGCGCGAATGCCGCGAAGAACTGGGGATCGTGGTGCCTGAAGATGCCGTGATCTGGGAGGGCATCTTTGACGAGAGCGGGCGGATCAAATGGTTCTTCGTCGCGCGCTTGCCTGCGGAGGCGGAGGCCCAGATCGTCTTTGGCGACGAGGGGCAGCGCTGGCGCTTGATGACCGAGGCGGAGTTTCTCAACCATCCCCGCGCGGTGCCCGCCTTTCAGGACCGCTTGCGGGTCTATCTTGCAGAGCACGCGAATGGGAGGATGTAGGGCAAATAAAGGCCCCCCGCCTGCGTGAGCGGGGGGAGGTGACGAACATCAGGAAGAACCAGTTCGTCGGGGAGTATCACCTGAGTTCAACATAACATATGGGGCGGTTTTCGCCTAACGTTGATGGAAGCCCCCGCGGCGCATGTCGGCGCGCTGTGGTCGATTTGCTACAGGCGGGGGAGAGCCCGTTGTTAACCTTCGGAAATTTCCTGAAGCACGGCGCGGGCGGCGGCGGCGGGGTCTTCAGCCTGCCAGATCGGGCGGCCCACCACGATGTGATCGGCCCCGTCCGTGATGGCCCGCCCCGGTGTGGCGACGCGTTTCTGGTCGCCCAATGCAGCCCCTTGAGGGCGCACGCCGGGGGTGACGATCAGTTTGCCGCCCGCTTCGGGCAGGGCGCGGATCGCGGCGGCTTCTTGGGGGGAGGCGATGACCCCATCCGCACCTGCGTCCAGCGCCCGGCCTGCGCGGGTCAGCACCAGATCGCCCAGATCGCCCGGCTGGATCAGCGCGGCGTCAAGATCGGCGCGGTCCAGCGAGGTGAGGATGGTGACGGCGAGGATTTTCATATCGGTGCCCGCGGCCCCCTGTTTGGCCGCAGCCACCACATGCGGGTCGCCGTGGACGGTCAGGAAATCCAGATCGAACTGCGCAAGGCCCCGCACCGCCGCCTCAACGGTGGCGCCGATGTCGAAGAGTTTCATATCAAGGAAGATGCGCTTGCCATGCTCTTGCTTCAGCTCATTGGCCAAGGCCAAGCCGCCGCCGGTCAGCATGCCCAGACCGATTTTGTAAAAGCCCACGGCATCGCCGAGCTTTTCGGCCAGTTCCAGCCCCGCGACCGCATGGGGAACATCAAGGGCGACAATCAGACGGTCATCAGACATGCGAGGGCTCCTGCCAAATTTCAAACGGCTTTGACCTACGCCGCGGCGCGGGGCAAGTCCATCATTCATGCGGGGAGGGCGCAAAAAAGAGGCCCGAACGCCGCTGAGCGGGTCCGGGCCAAGTGATCAGAGACTTAGCAGGCAGGCACTGGTCTCTGGTTTGCGGAACGCCACATCGGGACAGATGAGGTGGCGGCAGGTCCGCGGGCAGCCGCGCGGCAGGCAGGCGCCGCGCGGAAGGGGGTCAAGCCGCGTCGCGACCGGGGAGGTGCATGACCTCTTCCAGCCAACGCAGCGGGTCGAAGCTGCGGCGTCCGGCCCGCTGTGCGGGGACGTGGCGCAGAACTTCGGAACTCAGGCCACGCTTTTGTACGTGGCGGCGAAGCGCCTGACGGGACAGCCCGTCAGCGGCATCGTGGTATGACATGGTGATCGGGGCATCGATGGCGCAGGCGTAACGGCGCAGCTGCTCCCCGTCTTGGACGGTCACCAGCGCTTCGAAACACTGAGTGGCCGCATTATAGGTGACATCTGTCAACTGGATCGGGCGCGTCTGCATCGTTTCACCTCTTGCGTTCTTCTGAACCTTGGCAGGCTGCTTTGTCCTGCTCTCCTCTGTTGGGTAAACGCGAGAGGCGGCAAAATGGTTTCATTATGGTTACAGCTTCTGTGGATAAAGGTTAACAATGTATTTATATCAGTAACATATAGATGTATTTTATGTCTCAAAGTTGCCGTATTTTTGCCTTATTGGCTGATTCTTTCCTATTGGCGGCGCCGCTCTCGGCGGTATTTTGCATCTGGATGGTCTTGAACCGGCAACACCGCTTCCCAAATTGATACCGAGGCTCAGACCGCCGCGTGCCACATATCGGGCGCGGCATTTTAGAGCGCTTGTAGAAAAGGAGAGACCCATGGACTTGAGCAAGTTCACGGAAAGATCGCGCGGCTTCATTCAAGCGGCGCAAACCATTGCAACACGGGAAAGCCACCAGCGGCTGGCCCCGGAACATGTCCTCAAAGCATTGTTGGATGACGACCAAGGGCTCGCGCGGAATCTGATCGCCGCGTCGGGCGGCGACGGTGCGCGCGTGGTGCAGGCGCTTGATTTGGCGCTTGGCAAGATCCCAAAAGTCACCGGCGATGCGGGGCAGGTCTATCTGGACGGCACCACTGCCAAGGTGCTGGCCGAGGCCGAAGCGATTGCCAAGAAAGCAGGCGATAGTTTCGTCACTGTCGAGCGCATTCTGACCGCGCTGTGCATGGTGAAATCCGGCGCGAAGACGGCGCTGGAAGCGGGGCAGGTGACCGCCCAAGGGCTTAATGCCGCCATCAATGATGTCCGCAAGGGCCGCAAGGCCGACAGCGCCACCGCCGAAGACAACTATGAGGCGCTGGAGAAATACAGCCTCGACCTGACCGCGCGGGCCGAAGAGGGCAAGATCGACCCGATCATTGGCCGGGATGAAGAGATCCGCCGCGCCATGCAGGTGTTGAGCCGCCGCACCAAGAACAATCCGGTGCTGATCGGTGAGCCCGGCGTCGGTAAGACCGCCATCGCCGAAGGCTTGGCGCTGCGCATCGTGCATGGTGACGTGCCTGAATCCCTGCGCAACAAGCGTCTGCTCGCGCTCGACATGGGGGCGCTGATCGCTGGCGCGAAATACCGTGGTGAGTTCGAAGAGCGTTTGAAAGCCGTGCTGACCGAGGTGACCGAAGCCGCGGGCGAGGTGATCCTCTTCATCGACGAGATGCACACGCTGGTCGGTGCCGGTAAGGCCGATGGCGCGATGGATGCGTCGAACCTGCTGAAGCCTGCGCTGGCGCGGGGGGAATTGCACTGTGTCGGAGCCACCACCCTCGAAGAGTACCGCAAATATGTTGAGAAAGACGCGGCACTTGCGCGGCGGTTCCAGCCGGTGATCGTGCAGGAGCCGACGGTGGAAGACACCGTCTCGATCCTGCGCGGTATTAAAGAGAAGTATGAGCTGCATCACGGCGTGCGCATCAGCGACACCGCGCTGGTTGCGGCGGCGACGCTGAGCCATCGCTATATCACCGACCGCTTCCTGCCCGACAAGGCGATCGACCTGATGGACGAGGCGGCAAGCCGTCTGCGGATGGAGGTCGACAGCAAGCCTGAAGAACTGGATGCGCTGGACCGTCAGATCCTGCAACTTCAGATCGAGGCCGAAGCGCTGAAGAAGGAAGACGATGCCGCGTCCAAGGATCGGCTGGAGGCTTTGCAAAAAGACCTCAGCGATCTGCAAGATCGCAGTGCCGAGATGACAGCGCAGTGGCAGGCCGAGCGTGACAAGCTCGCCGGGGCGCGTGACATCAAGGAGAAGCTCGACCAAGCGCGGGCCGAACTCGACATCGCGAAACGCGAAGGCAACCTCGCGCGCGCGGGCGAGCTATCTTATGGCGTGATCCCGCAGTTGGAGCGTGACCTTGAAGCCGCCGAAGGCCGTGAGGATGACATGATGGTCGAAGAGGCCGTGCGCCCTGACCAGATTGCCTCCGTCGTTGAGCGCTGGACCGGCATTCCTGCGGGTAAAATGCTCGAAGGTGAACGCGACAAGCTGCTGCGAATGGAAGAGCAGTTGCACGACCGGGTGATCGGTCAGAATGCTGCCGTGAAGGCGGTTGCCAATGCCGTGCGCCGTGCGCGTGCTGGGCTGAACGATGAGAACCGCCCCTTGGGCAGCTTCCTCTTCCTCGGGCCGACTGGTGTGGGCAAGACCGAGCTGACCAAGGCCGTGGCCGAGTTCCTCTTTGACGATGACAATGCGATGGTGCGCATCGACATGTCGGAGTTCATGGAGAAACATGCCGTGGCCCGTCTGATCGGTGCCCCTCCGGGCTATGTCGGCTATGACGAAGGTGGTGTGCTGACCGAAGCGGTGCGGCGTCGGCCCTATCAGGTCGTGCTCTTCGATGAGGTCGAAAAGGCGCATCCCGATGTCTTCAACGTGCTCTTGCAGGTGCTCGACGATGGTGTGCTGACCGATGGTCAGGGCCGCACGGTCGACTTCAAGCAGACGCTGATCGTGCTGACCTCCAACCTCGGGGCGCAGGCGCTGAGCCAACTGCCCGAGGGCGGCGATATGGCGGCGGCCAAGCGTGACGTGATGGATGCGGTTCGGGCGCATTTCCGGCCGGAGTTCCTGAACCGTCTGGACGAGACGATCATCTTTGACCGTCTGGGCCGGGCGGATATGGACGGGATCGTCGATATTCAGATGGCGCGGCTGCTCAAGCGGCTTGCCGGGCGGAAGATCACACTCGATCTCGACGACGCTGCGCGAAAATGGCTGGCGGATGAGGGCTATGACCCGGTCTTCGGGGCGCGTCCTTTGAAGCGGGTGATCCAGCGTACCGTGCAGGACCCGCTGGCCGAGATGCTCTTGGCCGGGGATGTGAAGGATGGGGATACTGTCACCGTTCGTGCCGGGGCCGATGGCTTGATCATCGGCGATCAGGTGGCCGCGTCAAACCGGCCTAAGCCGGATGACGCAACGGTGCACTAACCGTCAAGCGATGAAGAGAAGGGCCGGGTTTTCCGGCCCTTCTTGCGGCCGGAGACTGAAACCTTTCGCCAGCACCGGGCATTGCCCTCTCTTCCCCCGGAGGGCGATTTTGTGAGATTACCTCATGTCGGGCCGCCTGCGGGCCATGCGGAGCCTGCGCTCAAATTTAAGAACCTGACGCCCCCAGGAAGGGCGATGCCCTTTTCACTCTTCCCCAATCGCCTCTTTCACGATCTGGTCGAGCAGGCTCTGCACCTCCTGCATCGCGCCATCGGGAAAGGCGCGGTAGCCGATGGTCACTTCCTCACTCTCGGGCAGTTGCATGACGAATATGTCGTAGGGGCAAAAGCCGATGTTCATCACATCCGCCTCCATCACCTTGCGCGACAGCGCGGCCGAGCAAAAGCTGAACACCTCAGCCGCCTCGAACAGCACCACGTCAGAGCCGACATCGGCGCGGGTGCGGTCGAGCATCTCACCGACATGGCTGACATTCTCGGGGATGAGCCCTTGGTTCAGGATCGCGTTCTCCACCCCGAAGGTCACATCGCCAAAGCTTTGGTCGGTGGTATAGGTGACCATCTCATCCGCTTGGGCGGCGCTGGCCCAGATCAGACCGGCGGCGAAAAGAAAACGGATCATGGCGGCACTCCTTTGAATAACGGCGCCTGACATTCCGGTGTGCTGGCTGAAATCCGGGCGAAAGGATTTGGTATGGCTTCCGGCGGGCGCTAACTTTGCATGAGTATAGTAGGGAGCGCTGAAATGGCCAATCGCTGGATCAATCGACTGACGGACCGTGACGTGACCGATGAGGCGCAATACCTCAACCGGCGGCAGATCATGGGCGGCGCGATGGCGGGGCTGGGTCTTGCCGGGCTGGGGCAGGGCGCCGCGGCGCAAGAGGGGCTGACCCCGAATGACTACGAAGACATCACCCAATACAACAATTACTACGAGTTCGGCACCGGTAAGGACGATCCTGCGAAATACGCGGGCGCGCTGACGACCGCCCCTTGGACCGTGACCATCGCGGGCATGGTCGACAAGCCCGGCGATTACGCTTTCGAGGATATCATGAAGGCGATGACCATCGAAGAGCGCATCTACCGGCTGCGCTGTGTCGAGGCGTGGTCGATGGTGGTGCCGTGGAACGGATTCGAACTGGCCGATCTGCTCAATATGGCCGGGGTGCAATCCGGCGCGAAATACGTGGCTTTCGAGACCGCCTACCGCCCCGAAGAGATGCCGGGCCTGCGTTTCCCCGTGCTCGACTGGCCCTATGTCGAAGGGCTGCGGCTGGATGAGGCGATGCACCCGCTGACGATCATGGCCACCGGCATCTATGGCAAAGACATCCCAAACCAGAACGGCGCACCGCTGCGGTTGGTCGTGCCGTGGAAATACGGGTATAAATCCATCAAATCCGTGGTGCGCATCACGCTCACCGACACGCAGCCGCCCACCAGTTGGAACAAGGCCGCGCCGCGAGAATATGGTTTCTACAGCAATGTGAACCCCAAGGTCAGCCATCCGCGTTGGTCGCAGGCCGATGAGCGCCTCATCGGCGGCGGGCTCTTCGCACGGCGCCAGCCGACGCTGATGTTCAACGGCTACGAAGAAGAGGTGGCGTCGCTTTACGAGGGCATGGACCTGACGGCGAACTTCTGATGCCTGCCGCGATATATATGCCCCGTCCTTTCGCCCAAGCGCCACTCTCTGGCGTGGCCGCAGCATGACGCGCCTGTCCGATGCCCTGAACAGGGCCGCCCGCCGCATCCCGGTCTGGGCAGTTTACCTCCTGCTGGCCCTGCCCATCCCGTGGTTCTTTTACCAAGGACTCACCGGCGGGCTGGGGCGCGATCCGGTAAAGGGGCTCGAACACCTCTATGGCCTCTGGGCGCTGCGCCTGCTGATCGCCGGTCTGGCGATCACCCCGTTGCGCCGGGTATTTGGGGTGAGCCTGCTGCGCTTTCGCCGGGCGCTCGGTGTGATGACCTTCGTCTATGCGCTCGCGCATCTGACGGTCTGGGCGCTGCTCGACGTGCAGGGGCTGTCGCGTATCTGGGCGGATATTCTCAAACGGCCCTATATCACCATCGGTATGGCCGGGTTCCTCTGCCTTGTGCCGCTGGCGGCGACATCTAACAATTGGTCGCTGCGGAAGCTGGGGGCGCGCTGGCGCAAGCTCCACCGGCTGACCTATGTGGCAGCGCTCTTGGCAGCCCTACATTTCCTATGGCTGGCGAAAGGGTTTCAGCTAGAGCCGTTGGTCTATGCCGGCCTTGTCGCGGGGCTCTTGATCTATCGGCTGCCGTTTGGGCGTCTTTGGCAGAAGGCCCACGGGGATGGGCGACTCGGAAGGGGCAACAGGGGTCGTGATTCACGCGTCTGAAACACGCGATTCCGGGCTGTGGGATGTGGATAACTGATGGCGTTAACATAACGGCGGCAGATCACGGGGGTTTAGGTTAACCTCTGCAGTGTTTCGCATTCCATAAATCACTGTTTTGAAAGGCTTTTATAAGGCTTTCACAAAAACTGCACAAAACTTCAAAAAACGGCTTGCGGCCTTGTCTCAGTAACCTTAGAACCCCCTCTACCGGCGGCGCTGAGACGCACCGCTGGGGCGCCAGACGGGGCGGACGGCAGCGGAGACGCGGTGGTTCGGATCGAAAGGCGGATAGGAATTCGAGGTATTAGAGGCGGGGCGCGCCAAGAAGTTAGGGCGCATCTCAGTTTCTTTTGTCTCAACGCTGTTTGAAAATTTGATATCTGAAGAGATATGTGGGCGGTTTGGTTCATTCGATGGATC